>JAOUKH010000122.1 GCA_029882685.1 Cyclobacteriaceae bacterium | reverse complement strand
TAAATATCGAGAGTCTAGTCTGCCAACAGTATTTCCTGTTTTATCACGTAATAATTCTTTCCAGAAAAAATTAGTTGGAACATCCAAGTTATGTTGTAAAATGGATTTTTCAGAAATACCTGAATAGTAGGCCATTTTTGCAGCTATTTTTTGCTTCTCTTCAGGAGCAATAAAGCCACCTTTTGCCAATGCGGGCATTAAGGTATTCAATGTATATTCCTCTGCTTCGGGTAAAATTTCCAATAAATCTTTTTGTTGAAGGGCATCTGGAAGAGCTTTATGATACCAAGCTGTAGCAGTATAGTAGGGTAAATTAAGGGAAGATGATATGGGGCTGTCGGAATTAAATACCTTATAATCTGCTGGAGAGACTAAAATTACACCGTTGAGGTACATCCACTGTTTTTCTTGTAATTCTAATGCTAGTCCAGAAACTCTGGTACCACCATAGCTTTCACCAATCAAGTATTTCGGGGACGTCCATCGCTCATGTCGTGTGACAAAAGTGTTTAACCAATCAGCCAAATATTTAATATCAGCATTGATTCCAAAAAACTTTTCTCTTTCCACTTCTTTTCCACTTGCAGGAATTGTTCTTGAGTACCCTGTATTTACAGGGTTTATAAAAACAATATCTGCCACATCTAATACGGAATTTGGATTGTCATGGACACCATAAGGTTGTACAGGAAAACCTTCATCATCAATATTCAAAACTTTAGGACCAGTATAGGCAACGTGCATCCAAACGGAAGCCGAACCAGGCCCTCCATTAAATGAGATCAATAAAGGACGATTGGCACTATTTTCTGTGGTGGTTCTTTTATAATACGTGTAAAACAATGTAGCAATTGGTTCTCCTAATTCATCCCATACAGGTTGCGTACCTGTTGTAGCTGTATACGAAATTTTTACGCCATTTATGGTAGTTGTATTACTCGTTACTACAGTAGTATCCACTGCAATAGTTCTATTTTGCGCATAAATGATATTATTAATACACCATAGCGTTAAGAAAAATAAAGCTGTTTTTTTCATGATTGTCAATTTTTTCAAAATATAGGGCTAATGTAGCCTAGATTCAAATACTGGTGTAAGTTTTAGCCGTTACAATTTAGTTTTAATCACCTCCCAAACAATACCCGACTCATAACCACGACTGATAGCATATCGTGCTAATTTGGTATTTCGTTCAAATTCATTAGTAGCTTTAACCGATCGGCTCTTCTTTTCTAACAACCCTATTAATGTAGCTTCATATGAAGTGTCATCAATCTCTTTCATTCCCTGATTTATACAGTATTCAGAGATTTTATGCTGTTTTAGTCCTTGAAGTATCTTTATTCTTCCCCACTTCTTTATCCTGAACTTGCCTCCAACGTAGGTTTTGGCAAAACGCTCTTCATTCACAAAACCTTGTACTATTAAATCGGAAAGTACTTCATCTACTTCAGTTTCATGTAGCCCATAATCATATAGCTTATTGCGTACCTCTTGCTGTGAACGTTCTTGATACGCACAAAAATTAGCTGCCTTCAGGAGGGCTTCTTTTGGACTAAGTGCTGGCTTTTTCTTTTTATTGAAATCAGGTTCGAAATACAAAATAAAGTTGCTTTCTACATTGTGATGTATGTGATTTATAGTCTTGTACTTTGTTAAGCAACCAATAATCACTTAATAAATACGACAACTTTCTATTAAAAAGTATAGACAAACAAAGAACACAAAGTATTACCCTGATGTATCAACTATCGAGATGCAAAAGGGGTTATAATTAAAAAAACCAGATGGTAATTTTCAATAAAAACCCCATCATTAATGTGCATTAGAGATGAACATCAAGTAACCACGGGAAAATTATAAAGCTAATTAATCATGCTTTTTTTCCTTTATTTTTTCCATCCAACCACACTCCTCCTTTTAGTTGACCTAAATAAGTGGCAATTTTAACTTTACCATATTGCTTTATTACCATATCTATCTCTTCCATGCTATCCCTTCTTATTTTAACACGATTTGAAGAGCCTTTAGTCGTTAATTCTAAATAAAATCCCTCTTTTAATTTAGTCGGTTTAGTTACCGGTCTTCCTTTTTTTCCCATTCAATCAATATAATTAATATCTTGTAAAGTAACACAAAAATCATTTAAATAATATAGAAATTCAAATTTAGAAAGAAATAGATTTATCTCTGTATTAGTAACTTATTGCTAATATTTATTGTATTTGCTTTATAAATATGCTTTAAAATCAATTTATAGGTATAGCTATCTGATATTTTGCGCCTTTTTTCACTGTAAGTTTGTCTTTTTGTAACCAAGGATTATGCCTTTTTAGTAGTTTGTAATTAATGTTTTGTGATTTCGCAAATGTTACAAGGTTATCAATTGATTCCGTTACTTCAACGTACTTTAATTGTTCAGGCTGGTATAAATGCTCCCCTTCAATTTCAAAATTATATTTACTTGGGTTCTCAATAATTTCCTTTATTGCTAAAATCCGAAACACATAACGTGAAGTTTCTTCGTTCAACATTAAATCATAGTATGAGGTTACTTTTTGATTGTCGATGGCTTTTTGTAATCCACTCATGCCCCTATTGTAACTTGCTGCAACTAATGTCCAACTACCAAATTTTTCATATGCCTTTTTAAGGTATTTACAGGCAGCTTCTGTCGATTTTAAAGGGTCATATCGTTCATCTACTTCTTTAGTAATTTCTAATCCAAATTCTTTTCCTGCTTCCTTTCTAAATTGCCAAAATCCCACTGCATTTTTGGGCGAAATATCATTTCTAAAACTCCCCTCAATAGCTGTTAGGTATTTAAAATCATCAGGAACATCAAATTTTTTGAGTATTGGCTCAATTTGTGGAAGCCATCTGTTAGCCTTTTTAATTAAAAATATAGTGTTGTTATGCCAATAGGTATTAATATGCAATTCCCTGTCCAATCTCTCACGAACATCTGGAATAAGTAAAGGGACTAATTCTCCGGCAAAAGAAAGTGAATCTGGAATGGGTAATGACTTGGCATTATAATAAGTAGTATATTCTCCTAATGGAGGATTATCGACTATTATATCATCAGAAATATTGCTTTCTGAAGTTGAGCAACCCATAAAAAGGATATATCCTATTACGCTCCAAGCCATTCTTTTTCGAAGTGAAAAAGTAAATTGCGGCATATATAAAAAATTAAAAGTTTGGTGATAATAAGTATTTCGAATAAAAGTCATCAATGACTTGAACAGCTTCTTCGGGTGTTTCAACAATTTTAAACAAATCCATGTCATTGGCACTGATGTTATTTTCTTGTTCCAATAGTGTAATTCTTATCCACTCAATTAATCCTCCCCAAAATTTTCTACCAACCAAAACAATAGGGAATTTCCCAATTTTTTTAGTTTGAATTAAGGTTATTGCTTCAAAAAATTCATCTAGTGTGCCGAAGCCTCCTGGCATTACGATAAAACCCTGCGAATAGCGGACAAACATTACTTTTCGAACGAAAAAATAATCAAATGATATTAACTTATCTGGATCGATATAAATATTACCATCTTGCTCAAAAGGCAAAATGATGTTTAATCCTACTGACTTTCCACTTTCGCTTTTTGCCCCTTTGTTACCTGCCTCCATAATTCCAGGACCACCACCCGTAATTACACCATACCCATGGCGCACTAATTTTGCCCCTATTTCTTCTGCTGTTTTATAGTATTGATGATCAGGTTGAGTACGAGCCGAACCAAAAATGGAAACACATGGACCTATTTTTGCTAGTCTATCAAAGCCTTCTACAAACTCTGACATCACCTTAAAAATTACCCACGAGTCGGTACTTTTAATTTCATTCCAGTCTTTATCTTCAAATGCTTGTCTTATTTTTTGTTCCTCCGTTTTCTCTACCATTTTCTCATCATTAAAACTTCACTCAAAAAAATAAAAATAGTGTTTAGCAAAATATGAAACAAAAATTACTTGCTTTTTAACAGGTTGTCAAGGGCGAGATTAATACTTATGTATTTAAAATTAAATCCTGTTTTGGTTATTTTTAGACAGGATAATTTACTGCTTCCTAGAACTAAATTACTCATTTCACCAAGAAAATTTTTTAATACCCAAGCTGGCACACTAGGTAAAATTATTGGGCGATTTAATGTTTTAGCAATTGCTTTTGTGAAATCTGCATTGGTAACTGGTTGAGGTGAAGCTGCATTAAATGCGCCATTTACTTTCTTATTTTCAATAGCATGTATAATTACTTTACATAAATCATCAATATGTATCCAACTAATGTATTGTTTTCCACTACCTAGTGGTGAACCTACTCCCCAACGAATTGGCGATGCTATTTTTTTAAGTGCTCCCCCTTTATCACTTAGCACTATACCCGTTCTTAGCTTAACGGTGCGTATGCCTAGGTTTACAAACTGATCGGCTGTCTTTTCCCAGTATTTTACAACCTCTGCAATAAAATCATTTCCAGATAATGACTCCTCATGAAGTTCTTTTTCATCATTATTATACCCATAATATCCAGAACCACTTGCGCTAATAAATACATCTAACTTAATTTTTTCTCTAGCAACAGTATTATAAAGAAGGTTTGTAGAATTTATTCTACTTTTCAAAATATTTTCTTTTTGTTTAGGTGCCCACCTCTTATTAGCAATACCTTCTCCAGCTAAATGTACAATGGCAAATACTTCTTGAAAAGCATTGATATCAATAGTTTGGTTGTTAATATCCCAAGTGTAGCTTTTTACTCCATCTATTGACTTTTCCGATCTGCCCAACCAAGCTACTTCAAATCCATTTAACAAAAGATGATGTGTAAGGCGGTTACCTATCAATCCACTTCCTCCAGTTATTAATATTCGCTTGTTCATAGCATAACGCTATTTAAATAGGGATTTATAAATGGTATAAATATATTTGTCATAATATAAGCATGGTTTTTGATATTAATTCATTTTCCATAAACATAATACTATGAAAACTACACAAATCTTACTTGTTATCACACTAATTTCTTCTTTCTCTGTTAAAGCTCAACGTGTTGATATTTCTGAAAAAAAGGATAGAATAGGAGAAGAATACTACTTAGGCTATGTGAGTAAAATTATTGGTAATGAAGATGATATCGAAGGGCAGTGGTACAAAGCACTCCGGAAAATGGGAAAATTAAGAGAAGAAGGGAATTATTTAACAGTAAAGGAAGCAGATTTGGAAGTAATAGGAGAAAAATTAGTTCCTGTTTATTCAAAATTAATCTCTGCTGATTCATATACTGAAATATGGATAACGGGTAATAGAACCTTGTTATCAGGAGATAGTCTCGTACTTGTAAATAAAAAATTACAAATTTTTTTATATAATTTTTCACTCACGTTTTATAAAGATAAAGCTCAGGAAAAAGTAGATGAAGCAGAGCGTGCGGCTAACTTTACTCAAAAAAAGTATAAAAAGCTACAAGCCGATGGTATAGAGTTAGGCAAAGATCTTGAAGATAATAAAGAGGAAATAGAGCGTTTGTTACAACTTATTGAAAAAAATAAACTGGAAACAAAAGTGATTAGTCAAAAAATAATTGATAACAAAGCAAATCAGGATAGTACACTAATTGATTTGGAGCGATTAAAAACTGTTGTTGAGAAGAAAAAAGAAATAAAAGCAGCTATTGAATAATTAGTTGATTTTAAAAAGACGTTAATATATCACTCTTTAATGAAGCTCATTTCGTGAATAAGAAATTTATCGTTGACTTTTTTGATACGCACCCAAACTAAATACACGTTTTCATTTGTGCTGGCATACTGACCCGTAGCATACGGAGAACCTCCTTTTGATGCCCCTTGATGAACAATAACAAAACTGGATGGAGGGTTTTTCTTAAAAAAATCTTTTAATACAAATTCAGCCTGCGTACGGCTATAGCTATCCATGTTACCATCAATGGTGATGTCAATATTGTTGTTCAAATACCTTACAATTTCCTTAGATGAGCCTAGTTTAATAGCTTCCTTTACATCGTTAATAATGTCGGCTTGCGCAAAACCAATTGTACTTATCAAGAACAACCCTAAAAACCAAATTCCTTTTGCAAATCGAAGATGCATCATTTTATATGTTTTTCAACTTTATAGCCGTCCAAAACTATGCCAACTATAGTAGTCAAACTAATTAAAGGATAAACTGAAAATTAATACAATAATAAATCAGTTACAAACCTGCTATGTATTAATTATATTTGTGGCGTATTAACAAGAACATAATAGGATCGAAAATAACAAAATTATAACAGAAATGAATAAGCGAGTACTTTTAATGATATTAGATGGGTGGGGCATAGCAAAAAATAAAGCAGTTTCTGCTATAGACAAGGCTAATACACCTTTTGTAGATTCTCTTTATGACAAATATCCACACAGTAAATTAGAAGCCTCAGGATTGGCAGTTGGTTTACCTGCGGGACAAATGGGTAACTCTGAAGTTGGACACATGAATATTGGAGCTGGAAGAGTAGTTTATCAGGATTTGGTGAAAGTGAACAAAGCAATTGAAGAAAAAACTATTTTTAAAAACGAAATACTTTTAGATGCATTTAAATATGCAAAATCGAATAACAAAAAAGTACATTTTATAGGCCTTGTTTCTGATGGTGGGGTGCATTCTCACATCGATCATTTAAAAGGTCTAACCTCTATGGCTGCTGAAAATGATTTGATCAATGTATTTATTCATGCCTTTACTGATGGTAGAGATACTGATCCAAAAGGAGGAAAAAAATATCTAACAGATTTAGAAAATCATTTATCAAAAACTACTGGTAAAATTGCTTCTGTTGTTGGTCGATATTATGCCATGGACAGGGATAATCGTTGGGAACGAGTGAAACTCGCTTATGATGCTTTAGTAAATGGGTCTGGAACAGAAACTGAAAATGTAATTAATGCCGTTCAAGCTTCTTACGATGCAGATGTTACAGATGAATTTATTAACCCCATCATTAACACTTCGATTGACGGAAAAATAGAAGAAGGTGATGTTGTAATGTGTTTCAATTTCCGAACTGACAGGGGTAGGGAAATTACACAAGCACTTACTCAAAAAGATTTCCATGAGCAAAATATGCACAAAATGGATTTGCATTATGTTACCATGACGAACTATGATAACACTTTTCAAAATGTACATGTTGTATTTGATAAGGATAACCTTCAAAACACATTAGGAGAGGTGTTAGAGCAAAACAATAAAAAACAAATTAGAATTGCTGAAACAGAAAAATATCCCCACGTTACTTTTTTCTTTTCTGGTGGACGTGAAAAGCAATTTGAAGGAGAAAGTAGATTACTATGTCCATCTCCTAAAGTAGCTACCTACGATTTACAGCCAGAAATGAGTGCTAAAGATATTCGTGATAAAATAGTTCCTGAGCTCCAGCAAAAATCGGCTGATTTTATATGCCTCAATTTTGCTAATCCTGACATGGTGGGACATACTGGTGTTTTTGAAGCAGCAGTAAAAGCGTGTGAAACCGTAGATGATTGTACCAATACTGTCGTTACCACGGCTCTTGAAAATGATTATTCTATCATCGTTATCGCTGATCATGGTAATTCGGATTGTATGATAAACGAAGATGGAACTCCAAATACAGCTCATACTACTAGTTTGGTTCCTTGTATTTTGGCTGATAATGATTTCAATGGCACTATGAAAGATGGAAAATTAGGAGATTTAGCACCTACCATTCTTACCTTGATGGGACTTGATATACCTAAAGAAATTACAGGAGAAATTTTGATATGAAAAGAACATTTGTCTTTCTAAGTACGGTTTTATTGTTGTTTTCCTGTAATAGGAATACATCTCAACAAAAGGTCAGAGAGTATTTTCCCATTGATAGCTTAATACAGGAACAAATTGATTATCTCTATAAAAATGAGGCCTCACTCATGAAAAGTGATAATGATAGTGTTAGTGTAAAAGGAAAGAAGTTAGATAGTAAAGGCTGGAAGCAAGAGTTAGGAATATTTGAAAGTATAGATATTAATAAATCTTCATTAGTCGATGGATATAATAGTGGAGTATATGATGATCCAGTAAGTAACCTTGATATCTTAAAATACTCTGCGTTAGAGGAAAAACTTCAAGTTCAGGAAATGAATATTTATTACTTAAAATCGCTAGATGACATTAAGAAGATTGTAGCGCATGTAGTAAATACTAATTCGGTTTACCATTCATCTAAAACGCTTTCTATGGAATTTGAAAAGCACAATGGTTTAACCGTTTTAAAAAAGTATTCCATTATTGGCAATCAAAAATTAGCTACAAGAGATAGTATTTTATTTTCTATTATTGGAAACATTTCTTTATGACAACCTTTTAGATTTAGAAATATTTTTAGAATAGAACGCTATAAAACAACAATCAGCTCAGTAAATGACTGAGCTGATTGTTTCATAACATTATCTTATCTTAAAATTCTACTTTTCCACCTGAATTTTTGTATCATCTTTCACCACATTTCCTTTAGCATCTAGCTCAATAATTTCATAACCTAGTTGGGCTAAACCTGGTTTTACGGATTCCTTGTCTCCAACTACCAATATATTCATTCTATCAACTGGTAAATGCTTTTTTGCTAATCCATCTATTTCAGCTTTAGTAATATTGTCTATGATTTTATTTTGCTCATCTACAAAACTTTTATCTAAATCGTAATGCACAATTCTTCTTAAAAAGCCAGCTTTTTGATAAGGTGCTTCATAACTACGTGCATCTCTTTGTCCAATAGACTTTTTCAAAAATGTGAGTTCATCATCTGTAATACCATTTTTCTGAAACTCACTAATTTCTTTCAAAAATTCCACGACAGCACTATCTGTAACATTACCTTTCACTCCTGCACTAGCAGTAAAGGGGCCAGCGGCATCGTTGCTATTAAAATAGGAACGTGCACCGTAAGTATAGCCTTTATCTTCTCTCAAATTCAAATTTATTCGGCTATTAAATGCTCCTCCCAATGTGTAATTCATTAAGTACGATTTGTAATATTCTCCTGTAACATCGTATTTCATATTCGTCAAATATCCTATTCTTATTTCTGACTGAGGAGCTTTTTCTTTATCCACTAAATAAATTTTAGTTTTATCAATTGAATTTGGCTTAGGCATTTCTGGAATTTTCACTTCTTTAGCTTTCCAGTTCTTTAAAAACCCAAGCTTATTGAGCACCTCTTCTTTATCTACATCTCCAACTATCACCAATTCAGAAACAGAAGGAGAATAACTCTCCGAGTAAAATGTCTTCACATCATCTAACGTAATACTATTCACGGTTTCTTCAATGCCAATATCAGGAACTGACATTATATGTTTGTCACCATAAAGTAAGCGGCTGTACACCATGTTTGAAATAGGAACAGGTTGTTTTTCCTGTGCTTTTACGTTTTCCAATTGTTGCTTTTTTACCCTATTAAAATCTGTGGAATCAAATTTTGGTCGCATTAATTTTTCCTCCATTAACTTAATTGTTGCGTCCAAATTTTTTGCTAATGATCGTAAGCTTACTGATGTATTTGTTCTTCCTGAATTTATACTAATAGAACTTCCTAACTTCTGTAACTCATCTGCTATTTCTTCAGAGGTATAGTTTTCAGTTGCTTCATTAAGCATTGAAGCTGTAAGTGAGGCTAAACCAGCTTTAGTAGGGTTGTTGGCTTGCATCTTATGGCCTCCATTGATAGTAAGCTGAATGGCAACAGTAGGAATTTCATCACTTTTTGTGCCTATTATTTTTATTCCGTTCGTAAATTTATCTTCCCAATAATCTGGCACTTTCACTAAAGGGGCTGGACCAGGCTCAGGTTTTTTACTTCTATCAAAATTATCGGTTGGTTTGGTATATGATAATCCTGAATAATCGGTGGTAGGATATGGGTTATCTCCTGAAGTTAATGCTTCATAGTTATTAGGTTTTGCAGGTACGCCATCTTCACTTGCTAATACACTTTGCAAAACTCCATATTTTCCCTTCACATACTGATTATAAACACGAATTACATCTTCCTTGGTGATAGCAAGATATCTATCAAGCTCTGTTTTAAAGAAGTTAGGATTGCCTTGGAATGTCTCATATGCAGCCAATTGAGACACCTTTCCTCTTACTGTTGCTAAACCATTAATCGTTCTGGATTCATAACTAGATTTAAATTTTTGAATATCCTCTTCACTGACACCATTTTTTTCAAAATCTTCCAGCGCAGTTCGCATTTCTGCTTCAAAATCTGCTAATTTTTTACCAGGAAATGGTAAAACAAACATGGTAAATTCACCTGCAAGCTCACTACAATTGTGGAATACACTTGATTGAATAGCCTTTTGTGTCTTCACGAATGATTTATAAAAATAAGATGATTTCCCTGTGCCTAAAATTTCAGCCAAACAGTCTAACGCAGGTTCATCAGGATGATAACGCGGTACCGAAGGGTATGTAAACAATAACGCAGGAAATCGAATATTTTTATCATAATAAGACACATATCTGTCTTTGTCAAGAACTACGGGATCAAGCTTCATATTTGTCACTTCTGCGCCACGAGGAATAGAACCAAAATATTTCTCAACCATTGCTAATACTTCATCTGGTTTTACGTCTCCCCCTATAGTTAATGTAGCATTATTAGGCCCATACCATCTCATAAAAAATTTCTTTAAATCATTCACGTCAACTCTGTCAAGGTCTTCCAACAAGCCTATGGTCGTCCACGAGTATGGGTGACCATAAGGGTACAAAGTCTCTGAATTTAATTCTCTCCAACGGCCATAGGGTCTGTTATCGGTATTTTGCCCCTTTTCATTTTTAACTGTGGCTCTCTGTATTTCAAATTTTTCCTGTGTAACAGCATCTAACAAAAACCCCATTCTATCAGCCTCTAACCACAACATCCTTTCCAGTTGATTACTCGGAACAGTCTCAAAATAGTTCGTTTTATCACGGTCAGTACTTCCATTTAATGTACCACCTGATTCTGTCACAAACTTAAAGTGTTCTTCATCACCCACATTATCCGACCCTTGGAACATCATGTGTTCAAAAAAGTGTGCGAATCCAGAT
>JAOUKH010000121.1 GCA_029882685.1 Cyclobacteriaceae bacterium | reverse complement strand
ATGCAAATAACAAAACAATCTATTGCAAATGCGGGATAAAAGTATATTTTCTTGAAAGTTGTGCATCGATGTTGTTTTGTGGTTATTAGAACAAAATACTAACATCTAGTTTGTCGCATATTTTTTATACTACTTATAAGTAATGCACCACGGGTTAGTTCGTAGTATCTTCATACCCTTGATCGGCAGGAAGATTACTTCCTTCAGCAGCATCAACAGCTAGTTCGTCACATCGTTCGTTTTCTGGTATGCCTGCATGACCTTTTACCCAAGTGAATTTCACATTGTGTTGCTTGTATATGGCTATAAAACGTTTCCACAAATCAGGATTCTTTTTTTTAACGAATCCTTTTTTTACCCATCCCCAAATCCATCCTTTTTCAACGGAATCGACTACATATTTGGAGTCGGAATATACCATCACATTACTTTGAGGATTTTTTAATGATTCTAACCCAACAATTACAGCAAGTAGTTCCATACGATTATTGGTGGTCTTTCGAAAACCTTCTGAAATTTCTTTTCGGTGTTCCTTATACTTAAGTACTACTCCATATCCTCCTGGGCCTGGATTTCCTCTTGAGGAACCATCTGTATAAATAGTGATCATCCTAGAAATAAATTTCCTTTAAAAATTTTTACAGCTATGGCCAGTAGAATAATACCAAATACTTTGCGCAATACTACAAAACCATTTTCCCCAATTTTTTTCTCTAGCCAACTACTACTTTTTAGCACTAAGTACACAAATGCTAAATTGATAACTATGCCGATAAGAATATTAGGAACATCATAAATAGCCCTAAGCGAAAGTATAGTAGTGAGTGTACCAGCTCCAGCAATTAAAGGGAAAGCCAAAGGAACTATAGAGCCTGAGCCAGAGTCTTTATTTTCGTGTTTAAATATGGCAACGCCTAAAATCATCTCCATAGCAATAATAAACATTACTATAGCACCAGCTATGGCAAATGATTCAACATCTAATCCAAAAAGGTTAAGAATAGATTTTCCTAAAAAAAGAAAAAGTATCATTAGTACACCAGCAATAAATGTGGCTTTACCCGAATGAATCTTCCCTTCTCTTTTTCGCATTTCTATAATGATAGGTACATTTCCAATCATATCTATTATAGAAAATAAAATTAGGGTTACTGAAAAAATTTCTTTAGCACTTAACATAACAGTATTAGTTTTTAGCAAAATAAGTAAAAAATGCACTCAAATTATGAGAGGTTGATGTTTTATTAATAAGAATCGATTTTGGTAGTATTCTGAATAACTTGTTCAGCAGAGGTTTTATATAATTATTTGAGTTGTTGTAATAAAAAAGAGTGTAGATTTTGGATTTCTTCATCAGTAATGGCAGGAAAGTTAGCTATTCTAAATGTATTTTTTGCCCATTCACCATATCCATTACCAAGTAAAAAGCCCTCTACTTTAGCTTTTTGCTTTATGGTTTTTATTTGTTCGAATGTAGATGCAATAGGAATGACCGTAGTTGAATGTACATCCATGTTTTTTATAAGATGATTGAAACCATTATATGAATCAATCATTGTTATCCATTGGTTATATCTAGTTTTTAATTGTGTGTCAATTATAGAGATAGATTCACGATGCATTAATGTTCGCATGAGTAAATAAATGCTGAGAACATTAGGCGTAAACGGTGTTTGATAAACCCTCATTTTATCAATCATGAAAGTGAGGCTATTGTAATGTGTATTTCGATTTAATTCTATTGCTCTCTCTATAGCTTGAGGAGAACAAATCATTATCGCTAATCCAGCAGGTAATCCAAAACATTTTTGTACAGAGGCAAACCAAACATCAGCATTGGAAAAATTGAGTGCTACTCCTCCCATCGAAGAGGTAGCATCTACAGCTAATATTGCATCAGGATTTTTTTGTTTTACCTCGGCAATAATTTCATTGCTTATGGCGGTGCCATTAGAAGTTTCATTTTGTGTGATGCAAATTACATCAGCATCACTTTTTTGAGGAATTAAAAAGGTTTCTAAATTAAATGGAACTTCTTCAATAGAAGGGGTAAGTTTCTTTGTGTATTCATACCATTTTTCACCAAAAGCACCATTATAGTAATGCTGGCTTTTATTTTTGATTAATGACTGGGCAATAATTTCCCAACATTCTGTTGCAGAGGATACAAAGAAAATAGTATAGTTGTCAGGAATATTAAGCTTCTCTTTTAGTAGTAGAATAGTTTTTTGAGAAATTTCAACAAATTCTTCACTACGATGGTTGATACTTACTATACCTTTATCGTAGGCTTCCTGTACATATTTAGGGATTTGTTCATATACTTTTGAAGGACCAGGATAGAAACTAATCATTTTTTTTGTAGAAAATATTGACAAGCTAGCATGTAACTTTTCATTCCTAATCCAGCAATCATACCAACACAATGAGCACTAATGATACTTTTATGTCTGTATTCTTCACGTTTATAAATATTAGAAATATGTACTTCAACTACTGGTGTTGTAATTCCTGCTATGGCATCCGAAATAGCAACAGAAGTGTGAGTATATGCTCCAGCATTAAGTATTATGCCTTCGTAAGTAAACCCCACCTTGTGAAGTTTATCGATTAACTCTCCTTCAATATTCGATTGAAAATAATCGAGTTCTAGAGTAGGGAAATCTATTTTTAATGTTTCAAAAAAATCTTCGAACGATTGATTACCATAAACTTCGGGTTCACGTTTGCCTAATAGATTTAGATTTGGACCATTAATGATTAATATTTTCATCTGTATAAAATTTATTGCACAAATAAATACTATTTGGCTCTTACGTTAATCATGTTTCTGCCCTTTTAATGATAAATTTTAAAAGAGCACTTCATGTAGGCAAGGTAGTAACGTTTTTTCTTATCCCCAATTCCAAGTACTTTAGCATTGATGAGTTGGAATCATTATATCAAGCAATTTAAGCAATACCTAAAACTGGAAAGGTCAATGAGTGATAATACACTTGAGGCTTATATTCGTGATGTACAAAAGCTAGAACAGTTTCTTTATCTAAAGCAATTGGAAATTGATCCTTTGCAAACAGATGAATCGCATTTACATGATTTTTTGGAGAGTTTAAACGAAATGGGGTTGGCTGCATATTCGCAGGCAAGAATATTATCGGGGCTTAAAGCATTTTTTAAATATTTGATGTATGAGGATTACATCAAAAAAGACCCAACAACGTTAATAGAAGGGCCTAAATTGGGACGTAAACTTCCCGATACACTTGATTATCACGAAATAGAAAACCTGTTTAATGGAATAGATTTATCAACCCCTGAAGGAGCTCGAAACCGTGCTATGCTTGAAGTTCTGTATAGCTCTGGTTTACGAGTAACGGAGTTGGTAGAGTTGCGCATGAACAATATTTTTTTTGACGTAGGCTTTTTAAGAGTTATTGGTAAAGGAGATAAAGAACGATTGGTACCTATTGGTACTGATGCTTTGAAATATGTGAAAATCTATATAGAAGAAATTCGCTGTCATATTAATATTCAATCGGGATTTGAAAATTATATTTTTTTGAATCGAAGAGGGAAAAAACTTACTAGAGTGATGATTTTTACTATTATAAAAAACTTGGCTTTGAAAATAGGTTTGAAAAAAAATATAAGCCCACATACATTCAGACATTCTTTCGCCACTCATTTAATTGAAGGAGGAGCAGACCTTAGGGCGGTACAGGAAATGCTTGGGCATGAGTCTATTACTACTACAGAAATTTATACCCACATGGATCGTGATTACTTGCGGCAAGTAGTGCAGGAGTTTCATCCAAGAAGTTAGTTTTACTTTTCTTAGTGACCTTTTGCGCTTAACTTTTTTATATTTGCTAGAAATAATAACTACTGTGTATAAATTTCTTATCCGACCTGTTTTTTTTCTTTTTGATCCTGAGAAAATTCATAACGTTACTTTTTTCTTATTGAAAATTCTTCATAAAATTCCAGGGGTAGGATTACTTTTTAAATCCTTGTTTTTTTATAAAAACAAATCGTTGGAAAGAGAAGTTTTCGGTTTAAAATTTCCAAATCCAGTGGGGTTGGCAGCGGGATTTGATAAAGATGCAAAATTGGTGGATGAATTAGCTACTTTGGGTTTTGGGTTTATTGAAATAGGTACACTCACACCAAAAGCACAATCAGGTAATGACAAACCCAGACTTTTTCGTGTGAAAAAAGATGAAGGGATTATTAACCGAATGGGGTTTAATAATGGAGGAGTAGCAGCAGCAGTTAACCGACTCAGAAAAAGAAATAGTAAGGTACTAATAGGAGGGAACATTGGTAAAAATAAAATCACGTCTAATGATGATGCAGAAAGAGATTATGAATTGTGCTTTGAAGCTTTGTATGATGTAGTCGATTATTTTGTGGTAAATGTAAGTTCCCCTAACACACCAAATCTTCGGGCTTTGCAAGACAAAGAACCGTTAAAAAATCTTTTAGAAAGATTGCAAAAGCGTAATAAAACAAAAACTACAGAAAAACCAATTTTACTTAAAATTGCTCCAGATTTAACCAATGAGCAATTAAATGATATTATTGAAATAGCACAAGAAATTAAATTAGACGGGTTAATAGCTACAAATACTACGATAAGTCGTGATGCGCTGAAAACCAGCAAAGTAAAAATTGAAGAAATAGGAGCTGGTGGTTTAAGCGGGAAACCGCTTACAGATCGTTCCACAGAAGTGATTGCCTATTTACGAAAAGCACTGGGTGCTGATTTTCCAATAATAGGAGTTGGAGGAATTATGAATGAACAGGATGCAATTGATAAATTGAATGCTGGAGCTACTTTAATTCAAATTTATTCTGGGTTTATATATGAAGGACCTGGTCTTGTGAAACGAATAAATAAACGATTGGTAGACGTTTGATTTGAAAATTTAAATCAAAGTACTTACTATTGACTTCACTAATCACAAAATTCTTTAGTTTTGTGATTTTAGACTAACTGCATGGCGGGTAATACTTACAAGAATACATTCAAGAAACCAGTAACAAAGAAGGAAAAGAAAAAGTTAAAATTTAACTTAGCTTTTCTGGAGGATAAACGATTTCTGCTGGTATCAGGATTTTTTCTTCAGATAGCCTCTATTTATTTTCTTACCGCCTTTATCTCATATTTATTTACAGGAAAAGCTGATCAAAGTGTAGTAGAAGCTATTCAAGAAACTGGATGGATTCAGTCGGGGTTAGACGCAGATAACTGGTTAGGAGTATATGGAGCAATGATTTCCCATTATTTTATTTTTCAATGGTTTGGGATAGCCGCATTCTTTTTTCCACCATTGTTGTTCGTTTGGGGGTATCGCATTGTGTTCAATCGTAGTCTTATTCATTCAGGGCAAGCCTTTATATTTGTAATATTTTTTACTTTATGGATAAGTTTACTATTAGGCTATATTGTTCTTCGTGTTGATGAAAGTATCACTTGGTCGTTTTTAAGTGGTGGATTAGGTTATTATTTGGCGCGTTTGTTTAGTAGCCTTTTAGGATGGGGCTCTTTTTTGCTTCTTGTGTTTTCATTGTTGGCATTTATAGTTTATTTCTTCAATATTACTTCATTGTTAGGATTTAAAAAAGAGAAGAAAGAACATGAGGATGACGGATTAAGTGGGCTTGAAGATGGTGAAGATTTCACAAATGAAGATGAACTTGCTACATGGACAGTTTCAGGCAAAGAGAGTGAAGTAATAAATAATACTTCCAAAAAAGATGAAAAACCAACTTTAGAACTTGATGTTGAAATCCCAGAGCCAGAGCAAATAGAAGAACAACCTGAGCCTGAACTTGAAGTTGCAATTGCAAAGACTGAAGAGAAGACTATAAGTACTCAAGAAAATTATGATCCAACCTTAGATTTAGGTTCATACCAATACCCTATGTTAGACTTGATGAATGAATATGAGTCGAAGAAAGCACAGGTAAGTAAGGAAGAATTAGAGCAAAATAAGGATAAGATTGTTGAAACGCTTATCAATTTTAAAATAGGAATTTCGAGCATTAAAGCTACCATTGGGCCAACAGTCACACTATATGAAATTGTTCCTGATGCTGGAGTAAAAATATCCAAAATCAAAAACTTGGAAGATGATATTGCTCTTAGTTTAGCAGCATTAGGAATTCGAATAATAGCTCCGATACCAGGAAAAGGAACTATTGGAATTGAAGTTCCTAATAAAAATCGTGAGATGGTTGGAATGCGCTCTGTAATGAGTGTTGAAAAATTCATGAACTCCACTAAAGATTTGCCTGTTGCATTGGGCAAAACTATTTCAAATGAGGTGTTTGTAATAGATTTGGCAAAAATGCCTCATATACTTATGGCTGGTGCTACAGGGCAAGGAAAATCAGTGGGGATAAATGCTGTTTTGACGTCTTTATTGTATAAAAAACATCCTTCACAATTAAAATTTGTTTTAGTAGATCCTAAAAAAGTTGAATTAACGCTTTTCAATAAAATTGAGAGACATTTTTTAGCAATGCTTCCTGATGGTGAAGAAGCAATTATTACGGATACTAAAAAAGTGATTAATACCTTGAATTCATTATGTATAGAAATGGATCAGCGATATGATATACTTAAGGATGCAGGAGCTAGAAATTTAAAAGAATACAATGATAAGTTTGTAAATAGGAGATTAAACCCTGAAAAGGGACACCGTTTTCTTCCATATATTGTCTTGGTGATTGATGAATTGGCAGATTTGATGATGACCGCAGGAAAAGAGGTGGAAGCACCAATTGCTAGGTTAGCACAATTGGCGAGAGCTATTGGAATCCATTTAGTTGTGGCAACACAACGTCCATCAGTAAATGTAATTACTGGCGTAATAAAAGCAAATTTTCCTGCTCGACTTTCATTTAGGGTTACATCTAAAATTGATTCAAGGACAATTCTTGATTCGGGTGGTGCAGAACGGCTTATTGGCATGGGTGATATGCTCTTTTCACAAGGCTCCGATATTATTCGCTTACAGTGTGCTTTTGTGGATACTCCTGAAGTAGAAAAAATATGTGACTATATTGGGGAACAAAGAGGGTACGAGTCAGCTTATATGCTACCTGAATTTATTGGTGACGATGAAGGAGGTTCTAAATCAGATGTTGATTTATCAGATAGAGATGCTTTATTTGAGGAGGCGGCTAGAGTGATTGTGTTGCATCAACAGGGAAGTACATCCCTTATTCAGCGCAAATTAAAACTGGGGTATAATAGAGCTGGAAGATTGATAGATCAATTGGAAGCAGCTGGAATTGTTGGTCAATTTGAAGGAAGTAAAGCTAGAGAAGTTCTTATTCCTGATGAATATAGTTTGGAACAATTATTGAGAGACTTGGATAATTAATTAGAATTAATAAAATAATAAGAAGATAATGAAAAAAAACACTTACCTATTACTAATACTTTTGTTAGGGGTACAAATGATATCTTTTGCACAGTATGATGCCAAAGCAAAAGAAATTCTGGATGCGATGAGCAACAAATATAAAAACATATCGGCTTACAAAGCAAAATTTAGTACTTCACTTGTTAATAGAGAAGATGGTGTTAACGAGACGTTTTCAGGAGAAATTACCATAAAAGGAGATAAATATATTCTTGATACGGAAGATCAAACTGTAATTAATAACGGTACTACAGTATGGACATACCTACCAGATGTTAATGAAGTAAATATTGATGTCTATGATCCAGATGAAGATGAAATTACCCCATCAAATATTTTTGATGAATATAAAAAAGGCTACAAATATATTTGGCTAGAAACCACAACCCAAGATGGAGTGACTTGTGATGTTCTTGATTTAGTTCCTAATGACACTAAAAATAACCAATTCTTTAAAATAAAAATGGTAATTGCTAGTAGAGATAAAACGTTAAAAAAATGGACTATGTTTGAAAAATCAGGTAATCAACATATTTATACCATTAGCGATTTCAAGGGGAATATTTCAGTTTCTGATGCAGCTTTTAAATTTGATGCTAGTAAATATCCAAATGTAGAAGTTGTTGACTTGAGGTAGTACGGCCGATCATCCAATATAATTCTCAAAATACCTCAAGGGATTTCCATTCTCTTGAGGTATTTTTGTGTTATGACACGTCAGCAACTCTTTAATCAAATCCAATTAAAAAAATCTTATCTATGTATTGGTCTAGATACCGATATTAATAAAATACCAAAGCATCTATTAGGTGAAGAAGACCCTGTTTTTGAGTTTAACAAACAAATTATTGATGCTACTAAAGAGTATTGTGTCGCCTACAAACCCAATATTGCTTTCTATGAGTCATTAGGAGCGGTTGGCTGGGAAAGCTTACAAAAAACAATAGAATATATACCCAAAGATATTTTCACTATTGCAGATGCTAAGCGAGGTGATATTGGAAATACTTCAAAGTTATATGCACGAGCATTTTTCGAAACGATGAACTTTGACTCAATAACAGTAGCACCATATATGGGAGAAGATTCTATAACACCTTTTTTAGAATTTAAAAATAAGTGGGTGATTCTACTAGCACATACTTCAAACAAAGGAAGTAAGGATTTTCAATTATTTCATCAAAATGAGAAACCACTATATCAGGAAGTTATTGAGAAAAGTCAACAATGGGCTTCTGCCGATGAGTTAATGTTTGTAGTAGGAGCAACAAGAGCAGATAAAATTGGTGAAATAAGAAACTTGGCATCTGATAATTTCTTTCTAGTTCCAGGTGTGGGAGCACAAGGAGGAGATCTGAGAGAAGTATCAAAACTTGGAATGAATAACCAATGTGGTTTATTAGTAAACTCTTCACGAGGTGTTATATATGCTTCTGATAAAGAGAACTTTGCAGAGAAAGCTAGAAATGAATCACAAAAACTTCAGCAACAAATGAGTGAGTACTTGGAGATGTACCTGTAAGTTCATTAACTTATTAGCTCATTAATTATTTGTTGTGCAGGAAACCTTCTTACATTTTATTTGGCAGTATCAATATTTCGAAAAGAAAGATTTAATTACTAGCTCAGGTACTGCTATTAATATTGTTTTTCCAGGCCACAGTAACAATGATGCTGGCCCTGATTTTAGCGATGCTCAAATTACTATTGGCGATATTAAATGGGCAGGAAATGTTGAAATTCATGTAAAATCATCCTTTTGGTATGCTCATAAACATGATAAGGATAAATCTTATGACAATGTGGTCTTACATGTGGTTTGGGATTACGATAAACCAGTATTTCGAACTGATGGATCCGAAATCCCTACACTAGAATTGAAAAATAGGATTGACCCTCAATTGCTTGAAAACAGCAATAGGTTGGTTATAAACTCTGATCCTATCCCTTGTTCTAATCAATTGACTTGTATCGATGATCTAGTAAAACTTTCGATGATGGATCGAGTTTTAATGCAGCGATTGGAGAGAAAGGCACTTGAGGTAATGGAAATTTTTGAGCATGCAAATAATAACTGGGAAGAATGTGCCTATCAATTACTTTGTAAAAACTTTGGATTTAAAACTAACTCCCAACCGTTTGAGCAATTGGCAAAAAGTATTTCAATAAATGTATTAAGAAAGCATAGTAATTCCATATTGCAGATAGAAGCATTTCTATTTGGGCAGGCTGGATTTCTAGATAAAATCAATAGTGATTATCAGCAAGAGCTAGAATATGAATATCGATTTTTATCACATAAATATAAGTTGGAGACTAAAAAAATAAACAAAGAGTTATGGAAATTTGCTCGTTTACGACCAGCTAATTTCCCAACAATCCGTCTTGCTCAGTTATCTGCCATAATAAAAAGAACCACAAACTTATTTACTAGTTTGATAGAGCTAAGAAACTATAAAGAAGTTGAAAAATTACTAAAAGTAAACCTTTCTACATATTGGCATAATCATTACCAATTTGGGGAGAAGTCAGAAAATAAAGTAGCTACTATAGGAAAATCATCAATTGAGAATATTGTTATAAATACTGTAGCTCCTTTGTTAGTGGCTTACGGTAAATCAATTGATAAACAAGAATTAGTGGATAAGGCAATATCACTATTAGAATCTACCCCTCCAGAAAAGAATAATATTACAAGAAAGTGGGATATATTAGGAGAGAATGCAACATCAGCTTTCGATTCGCAAGCTCAAATCGAATTATTCAACAACCATTGTAAAAAGAAAAGATGCCTTCAATGTGCTGTTGGACTTCAAATATTGAAACCAAATTTCATGGAAGTTAAATGATGATAAATATTATTCATGTAATCATCATCATAACTATAATCTATTTGAGTTATGAAAAGGCTAAAGCTCAAGTACTATATAAATTTTTTCTACCTGCTATAATATACAAAATGTTAGCTGGTATTAGTGTAGGCTTGTTATACTTTTATTACTATGGTTATGGGGATACAATTCTTTACTTCAATGATGCAAGCGAGGTAAGTGATTTGTTTTATTACAACTGGAAAAGCTATTTTTTGTTTTTACTAGATATAGATAGTACTCATCTTCATTATGAAGATAATTACAGAGCATTATTCTTTGTTAAATTAATTAGCCCTATAGTAGTACTTACCTACAAAAATTACTGGATAACTTCTGCTTATTTGTCCTTATTGAGCTTTTTTTCTTGTTGGTATTTAGTTAAGAATATCAATAAGTATTACCCACGATTAGTTATAGGTGCTATTGTAGCATTATTATTTGTTCCTTCGATCGTTTTTTGGTCATCGGGAATAATGAAAGAAAGTATTTCTATGACCTTAATTGCAATGTTGTCATCTTATTTTATTCAATTGATAAATGACGATTTCAAAGAGCCTGTTAGTAAAGTAATCTTTGGAATATTATTTTCATTCTTACTATTTCAATTAAAGTATTACTATGCAGCAGTATTTTTACTTTCCATTTTTCCTACAATAATTCTCAAGTTGATTTTGTGGCGGATAGAAATTAAATATAAAGTTATATCATGGTTGATACTGTTAATTTTTGCAATCATTGGTGTGTCTTTTCTTCACCCTAATTTAGATTTACAGCACTTAGTAGATGTAACCATTAGTAATAATAAACTATATAACCATCATATTGGTTTAGATAAAACCATACATTTTTACCATTTGG
>JAOUKH010000003.1 GCA_029882685.1 Cyclobacteriaceae bacterium | reverse complement strand
GTAATAAGAGGGTACAATACTACTGATAATGTGACACAACAGATTATGGTACTTTCTAAGAACCTAGGAAAAGTGCCTGTTGAGGTGAATGACTATCCTGGGTTTGTTGCAAATAGAATATTGATGCCCATGATTAACGAAGCAATATACTCTCTTTATGAAAACGTAGCTGGAGTAGAAGAAATAGATACCGTAATGAAGCTAGGAATGGCACACCCAATGGGTCCATTACAACTAGCTGATTTTATTGGTTTAGATGTTTGTTTGTCGATTCTACATGTGCTACACAATGGCTTTGGAAATCCAAAATATGCCCCATGTCCCCTGTTAGTAAATATGGTAGAAGCAGGACACAAAGGTGTGAAATCAGGTAGTGGATTTTATAACTGGGCACATGGTACAAAAGATTTGATTGTGGTAGATCGGTTTAGGAAATAATTGGCTTTATTTATTAAATCACACAATTGTTAGACCATAATTTTCAAAGCATTAAAATTTCATATCTATGAAAAAAATCTTTCTTTACTTAACCCTTATCCTACTCATTTCGTGTGAGAAAAAATCAAACGATAACTTACAACTGACCGAAGGCATTTCGGCAGAACTAGCTACTTATCGTAAACAGCAAGTGTCTGATGTTTTGTACAACCTTACTTTTAATATCCCTCTAATAAAGGAAGATTCCATTTCTTCAAAACTAAGTTTAGAGGTCTCCATCAATGATTTGAGCCAACCTTTATTTTTGGATTTTAAGCCTAATAAAAAGTTCCCGATTGCGATTTTTGCTAATGGAAAAGAAATATCCACTAAACACGAAAAGGAACACATTATCATACCTAGTGAAAATTTGGTGTTAGGTGAAAACGCTATTGAAATCGAATTCATAGCTGGAGAAATGTCACTGAACAGGAATGACAATTACTTGTATACTTTACTTGTTCCTGATCGTGCAAGAACCCTTTTTCCTTGTTTTGATCAACCCGATATTAAAGCGTCTTATGTTTTGAATATTACTTCTCCAAAAGATTGGAAAGTGTTATGTGGTTCATCGCTAGATTTTGAAAAAGAAAAAGAAGGTTTTATAGAACGCCAATTCAAAGAAACAGACAAAATGAGTACCTATTTATTCTCTTTTGTAGCTGGTAAATTTAAAGTCGCAAATAGCACTGACTCAACTTTTAATATGCAAATGCTATATCGGGAAACCGATGAAGACAAAATAAATAAAAGCGTAAATGAGATATTCGATTTACACCAACAATCTGTAGATTTTCTAGAAGATTACACCAATTACAATTTTCCCTTCCAAAAACTAGATTTTGCAACTATTTATAGTCACCCTTATGGTGGCATGGAACATACTGGAGCAATTCAGTATAGGCAATCTTCACTTTTTTTGGATAGTAGTGCCACTCAAAGCAAGGAGTTATCGAGAGCGAAACTTATTGCACATGAAACATCACATATGTGGTTTGGAAATTTAGTCACCATGAAATGGTTTGATGATGTATGGTTAAAAGAAGTATTTGCGAATTTTATGGCAGATAAAATTGTAAATCCAGCTTTCCCTAATTTTGATCATGATCTACAATTTATGACTGCTCACTACCCCAGTGCATATAGTATTGATCGAAGTAAAGGTGCTAACCCTATTCGCCAAAAACTTGACAATCTAAACAATGCAGGATCACTTTATGGGGGAATTATTTATCATAAAGCCCCAATTATGATGCGTCAATTGGAAGTAATACTAGGCGTAGATAAATTTCAGCAAGGCATTATGGAATATATAAAAGAATATGCCAATAATAATGCGGATTGGAATGACTTGATTAGAATTTTGGACAAAAAAACAACATTGGATTTAAAACAATGGAGTAATGTTTGGGTAAATTCTTCAGGAAGACCTATCATAAATAGTAAGGTTTCCTATGATAGCAATAATCTAATAAAATCCTTTGAAATAGAGCAAATAGCTGAGGATGGATCTGACAAAATGTGGTCTCAGTTATTTGATATTACATTGGTTTACCCCGACTCTTCACAAGTATTCACAATCAACTTAAGTAAAAAAAATATTTCTATTCCCACTGCAGTAGGATTATCAAAACCTGACTTTATTATATACAATAGTAATGGTCTGGGGTATGGTGTTTTTCCAATCGATATTAATAAATTAGAATACATTCCTAATATTAAGAACGTAGTAGCAAGAGCATCTAGTTATATCAACTGTTATGAAAACTTCTTAAATGGTACACTTTCTGTCAGCCAGGCATTTGGTTTTTTTCAGGAAGGATTACGACTAGAGTCTAATGAACTAGTTTTACGATTGATCTCAAGACAAATAAACAATATTTACTGGACATATTTTACAGATGAACAACGAATTCAATATCAACTACCACTTGAAAAAATGTTGTTCTCTAGGCTTCAGCAAAATGAGAAGTCTAATATTAAAAAAATACTATTCCAGTCATATAGGTCAATTGCCCATACTGGTATAGGTCTCGATCGACTATACCGTATTTGGAACAAAGATTTAATCATTCCCAACTTATCTCTCAACAAAGATAATTATACTAGTATGGCTATGTTATTGGCTGTATATGAACATAATGATGCTGACAAAATACTTGTAAACGCAAGGGCAGCCTTAAGTGATTCAAGCAAAATAGAACGGTTCGATTTTCTATTGCCTTCACTATCTAAAGATAGTGAGGATAGAATACGATTTTTTGAGTCTTTTTCCTCAAAAGAAAATCGAGAGAAGGAAAGTTGGGTTTTATCTGCCTGTTATTATATTCACCACCCTCTACGACAAGAAACTGCGATTGAAAATCTTGAAATCAGTTTAACTCTTTTAGAAGAAATTCAAAAAACAGGGGATATCTTTTTTCCTAAATCATGGTTAGATAACACTATTGGAATGTATTCCTCAAAAGAAGCGTTTGACATCCTAAATAAATTCATTGCTACTCATCCTGATCTAAACCCTCAGCTAATGTTAAAATTATTACAATCAACTGATGATTTACACAGAACGCAAGAATTATTCCAGTAGTTGGTAATTATAACTGTTATCTAATCAATAAATGACTTTCCAAAAAACCAATTCAACTGAAATACAGTCAGATAACTAAAAAAGGTGTGAAATGAAATATATTACTTCAAAATTGGTATGAATATTTAAATGAATAATAAATCGATAATTGGATATAGCCTTGCACTGGGTGCAACTGCTCTATGGTCGGGGAATTTTATTGTTGCACGAGGGTTATCAGATGCTATTCCCCCTGTTACTTTGGCCTTTTTAAGGTGGATAGTAGCCATTATTATTTTTACGCCATTTGCATTTCGGCAAACTGCTAAAGATTGGAAAATTATAAAAAACAATATTTCTTATCTTATTGTTTTATCCATTTTTGGAGTGACAGTTTTCAACACACTGATGTATATTGCTGGTCAGACTACGACAGCCTTAAATCTCTCTCTAATATCTATTACATTCCCCATTTTTATAATAGTTATTTCCAGGATTATTTTTCTTGAACGATTTACTCTGTTTAAGCTGATAGGTATTTTATTAGTTGTATTTGGTGTAATTCTAATAATTACAAAGGGAGAATTATCAACCTTGAAAGACTTGACCTTTAATATTGGTGACTTTTGGATGCTTCTAGCTGCAATTTCTTTTGCTGCTTACAGTATATTGATAAAGAGAAAACCTAAAGAAATTGGGATTTATTCTTTTCAATATGCCTCATTTATAATTGGAGTAATTCTACTTTTACCATTCTACATTTATGAGTATCTACAAACTCCATCGGTTGAATTTAATTCGGAAATTATTATTTCTATCTTTTATATCGGGATTTGTGCTTCGCTTATTGCCTTTATTTTCTGGAATAAAGCTATTTTATTGATTGGCCCTTCAAAATCAGGGATGATATATTATTCACTTCCCCTATTTAGTGGAACGCTTGCATGGATTATATTAAATGAAAAAATTGGGATGATCCATTTTATTAGTGGAGTACTGATTATTTCAGGAATATTGATTAGTAATTATAATATTGATTTATTTTTAAGTTTCAAGAACAAAGTACTACGGAAAGTTATATATAGAAAAAGGAAAAAAGATAATTAATGAAATTCTTATGACTTAAATATAGTTTGATACTATATTGCTTCGAAAATATTACGATTTTCACATAAGTGTTATCTTATCTGTATTAACGCCAATAATACAGAGTAACAATTTAGTTGAAAACATTGGCAGGTAGAACTATAAAACTAGATATAATATGAAATTGAAAAACATCATTATAGGAAGCATATTAATTATGTCTCTTGGCTGCGAGCAAGGCACTACAACAAAAAAAGAGGAAAACACCCCTAAAAACGTCATACTTTTAATTAGTGATGGAACAGGGTTATCACAGATTTCGTCTGCTTACTACTTTAAAGAAAATTCCCCAAACTATGCTCGATTTAAGCATATAGGTTTAATGAAAACATCGTCTTCTAGGCAAAAGATTACAGATTCTGCAGCTGGAGCAACAGCCTTTGCTTGTGGTGTAAAAACGTACAACGGTGCTATTGGTGTTGCAGATGATTCAACCAATGTTGAAAATTTAGTTGAAATAGTTTCTTCAAGGAATATAAAGAGCGGTATTATTGCTACTTCTTCCATAACACATGCTACTCCGGCCAGTTTTTATGCACATACACTTAGTAGAGGTGAAGCGGAAAAAATCGCATTAGGATTAGTACAGTCAGACGTAGATTTTTTTGCAGGTGGAGGAACACAATTTTTTAATAAACGTAGTGATGGAAGAAACTTATTAAGTGAATTAAAAGAAAAAAACTTTAGTATAGATACTACTTCTCTTACTGATCTTTCTGAAATTCAAACTAGTGAAAAAGCAGCCTTTTTATTGGCAAATGATGCTATGCCTCCAGTGGAAAAAGGTCGTGGTAACTTCCTTGCTAATGCAACAGAATTAGCAATTCAATTTCTTAGTAAGGATAGTTCCAATTTTTTCATGATGTCTGAAGGGTCACAAATAGATTGGGGAGGACATCAAAACAATGAATCATACGTAATATCTGAGTTAATTGATTTTGATGATGCTATAGGTGTAGCGTTAGACTATGCTGAAAAAGATGGCAATACGCTAGTAGTGGTAACTTCTGATCATGAGACAGGTGGGGTGACTTTATCTGCGAAATCAAAAACAGCAGATGATGGGACTGAATTCAATGATTATAATGAAATTGGTATGACCTTTTCAACTGGAGGGCATTCTGCTACTTTGGTACCTGTTTTTGCTTATGGCCCAGGATCGGAAGAGTTTGCAGGAACTTATGAAAACACGGAAATATTTGAAAAAATATTAAAACTTACAAAGTGGAAAGTGGAAGGTGAATAAAAACTCACCGTATTTTTACCACATTCAATAAATAAACTATTCACACTATGATTGAAAGTATATTCACACTTCTCATGCTAATCCTTTTACAAACTGTACTTGGGTTTGATAATTTACTCTATATCTCATTGGAATCTAAACGTGCACCATTAGAAAAACAAAAATCAGTGAGAACTTGGGGCATAGGTATTGCCATTGGCTTGCGTATTATTCTTTTATACATTTTAGTAAACCTTATAAAATACTTTCAAAACCCAATTCTAAAAATTGATTTCCCAGAGTGGATTTATGGCTCATTTAATATTCATAGTTTAATTGTCCTGTTAGGTGGAGCATTCATTCTATACACTGCTATGAAAGAAATATGGCATTTATCCTACATGGAAGAGCATGAAACAGATAAACGAAAAAATTCATCAACTACGAGTGTAATTATCATGATTGTACTTATGAACGTTATTTTTTCATTCGACTCTATATTAAGTGCCATGGCTCTCACTAACATATTTTGGATTATGGCAACAGCTATTATCATTAGTGGAGTTTTAATGATTTGGCTGTCCGAAAGCGTATCCGTTTTTCTGGCAAAAAACAGACTCTATGAAGTTCTAGGTCTATTCATCCTGTTTCTTGTAGGAGTAATGCTCCTCTCAGAAGGAGGTCATCTAGCACATCTTAGCTTCTTCGGAAACGAAATCACTCCAATGAGTAAAACTACTTTCTATTTTGTGATTTTTATTCTAGTAGTGGTAGATATTGTTCAAGGAAAATACCAGAAAAAATTATTGGAAGCTAAAACATCCTCTCATCATAAGTAGGTTTTAATAATTAATCAATATAGCACTAAAATTAATTGAAAAGCGTAAGAATTTATCTTGCGCTTTTTTATTCATACTAGTGAAAAAACACTTTTTTTTTGATTTATTAATAATCTGTATTTAGACCGATTAAATTTAATGCAAACGTTTGCATTAAATTTAATCGGTAAATTATGCTAGGAAATTACACTAAACATGCTAAATTGCTGAATTGTATAAAATAACTTTTCACGTTTTATCTAAACTAAATAGCTTTATGAAGAAATTATTACTATTAATTTTCTCTGCTACTGTGCTTACTACAAGCATTTTTGCACAGGAAACAACAATTACGGGGAAAATCTCAGATGCTTCCGGTGACTTACCGGGGGTAAGTATTCAGATCAAAGGCACAACTACTGGAGCAATATCTGATGCTAATGGTGAATACACTGTTAAGGCAAATCAAAATGATGTGATTGTCTTTTCATTTGTCGGGTATGCAACTCAGGAAATTACTGTAGGAACTCAAACAGTGATTAATATAACAATGGCTGAGGATGCAACACAATTATCAGAAGTAGTTGTAATTGGATATGGTAGCACTACTATTAAAGATGCTACTGGTGCTGTTGTAGCAGTATCATCAGAAGATTTTAATGGTGGTGTTATATCTTCTCCTGAACAATTAATTCAAGGAAAGTCTGCTGGTGTGCAAATTACATCTACAAGTGGTTCACCAGGTGATGGGGTTCAATTAAGAATTCGTGGTACTAGTTCTATCAGGTCAAACAATAACCCTCTCTATGTTGTAGATGGTGTGCCGTTAAGTGGGGGTACTCAGCCAGCATCATCAGATGTAGGTTATGGAACTTCAGGAGACACAAACCCGTTAAACTTTATCAACCCTAATGATATTGAAAGCATAAGTATTTTGAAAGATGCTTCTGCAACAGCTATATATGGTTCTAGAGGTGCTAATGGCGTTGTAATTATTACTACTAAAAGTGGTAAAGGAAGTGGATCTCTTGAATTTTCTTCAAGTGTCAGTGTTGCTTCTCCTGCAAACAAATATGAACTTTTGGAGGGTCAGGCTTTCTTAGATGGTGTCGCACAGTATGGAGGTGATCCTGTAGCTCAAAATTATGGAAGTAATACAGACTGGCAGGATTATATCACTAGAACTTCTGTTTCAAACAAACAAAATTTAGCTTACTCTAAAGGGTTCAAAACAGGTTCTATTAGAGCATCTCTTGGATATGAAGATCAGCAAGGAGTGATGAAGAATTCTTATATGAAGAGATTCACAACTAGACTAAATGGCAATAAGTCATTCCTAGACAACAAACTCAACCTTAATTTACAGGCTACTTATTCTAATGTTAAAAGAGAAGATCCACCAATTAGTGGAAATGCTGGATTTCAGGGTGATATTTTAGGTGCTGCTTATTCAGCCAACCCAACATGGTCTACGGATCCTGATTTTGATACAGGAGGGCAAAGAAGTCCTGCCAATATGTTGACCTATTTTCAATCACAAGGTGCAACCAACAGGATTTTAACTAACCTTTCGGCCGATTACAAAATAACTGATGGGTTAGTAGCTAAAGCTACTTACGGACTAGATAAGGCTACAGGCGAAGGGGTAACGCTTATAACTGGTGATGCGATAAACGCAGGAAATGGTGTTCAAGGTTTTGGACAAGGTCAATTGAATGAAAATCGTAGTTTCAATAATTTGGTTGAATTAACTTTGAATTACACAAAGGAAATGGGATCAATTGATTTAGAAATTGTAGGCGGATATTCATTTCAAAGTTTTAGAAATCAATGGCATTGGGCTGGAGCTAGAGGGTTTAGTAGTAACGAATTTGGTGCTATGGAGGATGAAATTAGGAGTTCTTATGATGCTGGTGTAGCAGCAGCAGATGCCATTTACGACAACTATAACAACTGGGGAATTTCAAATGATCTCCGAAATGGCACTCAAACAACTGGGGGATTTGTAAGTGGAATTAATACAAGTGAAGGCACATTAAATCAAGCGTATTTTGCAAGACCTACAGGAGTTGATGTTGAAGCTATTGCAGCGAATTATTATGATCAAACTGACTACTTACAATCATACTTTGCAAGAGGTAACTTCACTATATCTGATAAATACATTATCACAGCAACATTAAGAGTAGATGGATCTTCTAAATTTGGTTCTGAAAACACTTATGGGGTTTTCCCTTCCGGTGCTGTAGCTTGGAAATTATCAGAAGAAGATTTTATGCCTGATTTTTTTAGTACAATGAAATTAAGAGCAGGGTATGGAATAGTTGGTAACCAAGATGGACTTGGATATGGAGAGTTCATTAGAAGAGAAAGGTGGGCTGATGTTGGTGTAGGTAGTAGTCGTGAAATAGGTGTACCTGGAACTACGACACAAGGTTCTGTTAACCCAGGCTTAAAATGGGAAGAAACTTCTCAATTAGCAGCTGGTATAGATTTCGGTATTTTAAATGAAAAAATTTATGGTAGTTTAGATTTCTACAATAAGCAAACAACAGATTTATTGTTGAGAAGAGATGCTGCTCAGCCAGCTGTTGCAAACCAAATATATGATAACCTTGATGCAATTGTTGAAAATAAAGGTTGGGAGTTATCATTAACATATGAAGCTGTAGAAACTGAAGATATCTCTTTTAGTATTGGTGGAAACGTAGCAAAAAATAACAATCTAGTAAAAGATTTTGCTGGTGAGCTAAATGCTGGTCAAATATATGGTCAAGGTCTTTCAGGTGCATACGCACAGCGTCTAGCTGGTGGTTATCCTTTATTCACCTACCATTTAAGAGAATTTGAAGGGTTTGATGCGAATGGACAACCTATAGGTGATAACCAAACTTATTTGAACAAATCTGCACTACCTACATGGAATACAGGAGCTTCATTAAATGTTAGATATAAAAGCATAGACTTTGCTGCATATATGACAGGTCAGTTTGGACATTATATTTACAACAATACACAAAATGGCTTTTTTACTGCAGGCTCTATCAACAATGCTAGAAATGTAACTCCTGATGTATTGACAAGTGGAGAGTCTGGAGCAGCTGAAGCTGCTGTTTCTACACGTTTCTTAGAAAGTGGAAACTTTTTTAGAATGCAAACAATGAGTATAGGATATAATGTATCGTTGAATAGCAGCAGTATGATAAAGAGTTTAAGATTTAACCTTACAGCTCAAAACCTATTTGTTATCACTAAATATTCTGGATTAGACCCTGAAGTTAGTTCAAACCCTGCCAACTATCAGTTGTTAAATAGTCTACCTACAGCAGGCATAGATTACACGGCATATCCAAGACCAAGAACCTTTACTTTGGGACTAAATGCATCATTCTAATTTGATTAATTATAAAAAAAAGAAAATGGTAAATAAAAATAAATATATAAATAGACTATGGATACCAGCATTTATGCTTTGGTTTCTAGTGTCTTCCTGTAGTTTACAAATCGATGAAACTGATTCTTTAATTACTGAAGGAGCTTCTGATATTTTTAATGGAGTTGCTGATCCTGCTGCCTCTTTAACAAATATATATAACAATATTTCTGGACAAGCTGGAGATCAGTCTAACTTATATGCTATGACTGAGGTTACTACAGATGAGTTATTAGTACCTACTCGTGGTACTGATTGGGGTGATAATGGTGTGTGGCGTACTTTACACGCTCACACTTGGGGTTCAACACATAGTCAGGTTTTGAGCGTATGGAACAACAAAAATAGCGCAGTTCTTAGAGCCACTGAAGTAATCGATCCTTTAAGTAATGCATCAGTAGCTCAGGTAGCAGAAGCAAAATTTGCTAGAGCATATAATATGTGGGTTATAATGGACTTCTATGGACAAGTTCCTTTTCGAAATCCTACAGATGGACCTGAAATAATTCCATCAGTTATGACTAGAGCTGAAGCTTATGATTTGATTGTAAGTGACTTAGAAGATGCAATAGCTGATTTACCAGTAAGTGATGCCGCAAGTGCTGATAAAACCAGACCTGTAAAGGCTACTGCAAGATTCTGGTTAGCAAAAGTTAAATTAAATGCGGCTGTATACTTAGGGGCATATGGTGCAAATGATTTATCTGACGTAATCTCATTAGTGGATGCTATTGAAGCTGAAGGGTATGCATTAACAAGCGGAAATTATTTCGATATATTTGTTGGACCTGCTTATACAAACACAGATGTGATATGGAGTGTAAATGCTGGAATGGCAAATAGAGCATGGAACAGCCTTCATTATAATCAAGCGCACACTGACAATGGTGGTGGTGGATGGAATGGCTTTACTACATTGGCTGAATTTTATGATAAATTTGAAGGTCCTACAGCAGACAATTCTTTAGGAGCTGGTCAGGAAGAAAGACGAGGTTACACACAAACATTAGCTTCCACAGATGCTGCTAACCAAGGTTTTGGTTTCGGTTTCCAATTAGGACAGATGTATGGCTGGGATGGAACTTCTGCTATTCCATTAGAAACTAGAACAGGAGATCCTTTAGTTTTCACTAAAGAATTACCTGGTTTAATTGGTAATAATGAAGTTACTGGTATGAGATTATTAAAGTATTCTCCAGCAAATGGTGCTTGGACATCAGGTGTTGTAATGGCTCGATTTGCAGATGCTTTCTTAATGAGGGCTGAAGCTAAAATGAGATCTGGCGATACTGGTGGAGCGCTGGCTGATGTTAATATTTTAAGAGGTTTAAGAGCTAATACTACTGCTTTAGCGTCACTATCAGAAGCTGACATGCTAGATGAAAGAGCTCGTGAACTCTATACAGAAGGATGGAGAAGAAATGATATGATTCGCTTCGGAACATTCTCTTCTGCATGGCAGTTTAAGGAATCAGGTGATAACCATACTGATTTATTCCCGATTCCATCTAATGCATTGTTGTCTAATCCTGGCTTAATACAAAATCCAGGATATTAAGGATCAAATACTATTTCATTTTAATAAAAAGAGGGCTATATGCCCTCTTTTTATTTTATATATTTACACAAACTAAACCTTAACTTTTATCTTAATGAAATAATTAGTGAAAAAAGATGAAGTTATGAACAGCTGTTTTTATGAAGATAAATAATACAAAGTATGTATATAAATAAGCTATTTGCCATTGTAATTCTATCTATAACTATTTTTTCATGCCAAACTAAAAGTGAGGTTGAAAAAGACGAAAGTTTATCTATACCTCTTTTCTCACAACTCTCCTCTGAGAAAACAGGAATTGCATTTATCAACGAGATTGAAAATCAAAAAAACTTCAACATTTTCAAATACCGAAATTTCTACAACGGTGGTGGTGTAGCTATCGGTGATGTTAATAATGATGGTTTGGCAGATATATACATGACTGCTAACATGAAACCCAATAAATTGTACATCAATAAAGGTGATTTTATATTTGAAGATATTTCAAAATCAGCTGGTATTGAAGGGAATAAACCATGGTCTACTGGAGTAATGATGGTAGATATAAATCAAGACGGTTTTTTAGATATCTACGTGAGTAATGCAGGAAATTTAGAGGGAAATAATCATGATAATGATTTGTACATCAATAATGGTGATTTGACTTTTACCGAAAGTGCTAAAGAATTTAATTTAGCGAAAACAGGGTTTTCCACCCATGCTTCATTTTTTGACTATGATAAGGATGGGGATTTAGATGCATATATTCTTAATAATAGCAATATTCCTGTAAGTAGTCTTGGCTATGCTTCTGATCGACAAAAAAGAGCTCAGGATTGGGATGTACCAGATATTTTCAAAGGTGTAGGTGATATGTTACTTCGCAATGATGAAGGTAAATTTACAAATGTGAGTGAAGAAGCTGGAATATTTGGTAGTTTAATAGGCTTTGGATTGGGTGTTTATATAAGTGATCTAAATGGTGACCTATACCCTGACATTTACGTTTCTAATGACTTTTATGAACGAGATTATTTATACATTAATAATCAAGATGGTACTTTCAAAGAAGATATCAAAAACTGGACTTCACATTTATGCCTCTCTGCAATGGGTGTAGATATGGCTGATATAAATAATGATGGCTTGAATGATATTTTCATAACTGATATGATGCCTGAAGCTGATCAGAGAATAAAAAGTGTTATGGAATTTGAAAGCTATAACGTGTTCAAGCTAAAACAAAGTAGAGATTTTTATCAACAGTATATTCAAAATACACTTCAAATAAATAATGGAAATCAATCCTTTTCGGAAATAGCCAATTTTAGTGGTGTAGCTAAAACTGATTGGAGCTGGGCAGGACTAATGTTTGATATGGATAATGATGGCTACAAAGACTTATATATTACCAATGGAATAAATCATGATTTAACTGATATTGACTTTGTAGATTTCTTTGCAAATGAAGTGATTCAAAATTTAGCACTCACTGGAAAGAAAGAAGATATTAGTTCTATAATTGATAAAATGCCTGTGGTGGCACTACCAAATTATGCTTATAAAAACAATCAAGATTTAACATTTGAAGATGTATCAGAAAAATGGGGTTTAAAAATTCCAAGTTTTTCAAATGGATGTGCCTATGCAGATTTAGATAATGATGGTGATTTGGATGTAGTGGTTAACAATGTGAACATGGAAGCATTTGTATTTAGAAATAACAGCGAAAAACTTAATAACAATAATTACATCAAACTAAAGTTTGAAGGAAGTGACAAAAACACATTTGCAATTGGAACATCAGTTAAGCTTTTCTCTAATCATAAGGTTATTTTTCAAGAACTAATGCCTTCACGTGGGTTTCAGTCCTCAGTTGATTACGTAATGACCATTGGTTTGGGTGATGTGAACATAATTGATTCTATAAGGATAATTTGGCCTGATGATAAAACGCAAAAATTAATTAATGTTAATGCCAACCAATTATTAACATTATCACATAGCAGTGCTACAGAAGTATATAATACCAAACAAGAAAAATTAACACCTACTCTTCTTCAAGAAGTGTCTAATAATTCACTTGTATCTCATCAAGAAAATATTTATAACGATTTTGATTATGAAGGACTTATTAGCAAAAAACTTTCACAAGAGGGTCCTGCATTAGCGATTGCTGACATCAACGGAGATGGTCATGAAGATGTATTTGTTGGTGGAGCAAAAGGACAATCAGGTATATTGTATTTACACCAAGGAGAAGGCTATTTATCAATTATTACTCAAAAATCATTTGAAAATGATGCCCATTATGAAGATACTGCTGCCAGTTTTTTTGATGCAGATGGAGATGGAGATCAGGATTTGATAGTGGGATCTGGAGGGAATGAAAGTCAGGATCAGCTTAATTATATATCTCGATTGTATATAAATAAAGGTAATGGTCAATTTGTGAAGTCTACAAATGAATTGCCTCATCTACAAACCAACATCTCGGTTATAGCACCCAATGACTTTGATGCAGATGGAGATATAGACTTATTTATTGGTTCTAGAAGTGTTCCTGGTATATACGGAATTGATCCTGAACATTTATTTCTTGTGAATAATGGGGATGGTACTTTTATTAATGGGACAGAACGGTATGCTTATCATACCAAAGATGCTGGCATGATTACAGATGCCTTATGGGCTGATGTGGATAAAGATGGCATTAAAGATTTAATTACAGTAGCTGATTGGGGTGTTCCAATGATTTATAAGAACTCTGGAAGAAGTCTTTCTAAAATGCCGAGTACACTAGACAGCCTCCATGGTTGGTGGAACACCTTAGAAGCTTCTGATTTAGATAATGATGGCGATATGGATTTTATTATTGGTAACCAAGGAAGCAATATACCCTACAAAACCACAATAGAAAACCCCATAAAAATGTGGGTTAATGATTTTGATAATAATGGTGGAATAGAACAAATAACTACTACTAATTATGACAATGGAGACTACCCCATTCATATGAGAAAGGAGCTTACTGGCCAGATAGTATCACTAAAAAAAGAAAACCTTAAAGCCTCCGAATACGCAACAAAAACAATCCATAAATTGTTTTCAGAAGATATTTTAAGGAACACTATAATTAAAAAAGCTAATATATCTGAAACAATTGTAGCTATAAATAATGGAGACGGTATGTTCTCAATAAAAAAACTACCAAATAGAGTTCAGCTTTCATGTGTTTGTGGAATATCATGTTCTGATGTAAATAACGATGGGAATATGGATATCATATTGGCAGGAAACAATTTTGAATTTAAGCCTCAATATTCTCGGTTAGATGCTAATTATGGAAGTGTTTTACTAGGAGATGGTAAAATGGGTTTCGAATGGCAAGAATATAAAAAGAGTGGTTTTTTTGTTAGAGACGAAATCAAACACCTAACTTCTTTCAAGGATAAAAATGGTGACGAATATCTCTTTGCTGCCATAAACGATGAAAAGCCTAAGGTTTTTAAATAGAATTTCAGGAAATATTTTAAAGGAAAATAAATGTTGAAAAGATATACATTACTATTCTCATTTTTTTTATCGCTCGTTGCCTGCAATAACAAGAAGCCCTTATTTGAAAGCCTCTCTCCTTCTGAAACTGGAATTAGTTTTCAGAATTCTCTTACCGAGAGTGATGATTTTAACATCCTTGATTACCTCTATTTCTATAATGGGGGTGGCGTTGCCATTGGAGATATTAATAATGATGGTTTACCAGACATCTACTTTTCTGGTAATCAAGTAAAAAACAAATTATACCTAAATAAAGGAGGTTTAACCTTTGAAGATATTACTGAAAAAGCAGGTGTGTCAGGGAATAGCAACTGGAATACAGGGGCAGTTATGGGAGATGTTAATGGTGATGGCTTTCTAGATATTTATGTCTGTGCTGTTGTTGGTATAAGAGGATTAACTGGGTATAATGAACTCTTTATTAATAATGGAGATAATACTTTTACAGAAAATGCTGCAAAATATGGATTAGACCATGAAACTTTCAGTTCTTCAGCTGCTTTTTTGGATTATGATTTAGATGGTGACTTAGATATTTTCCTTCTAAATCATGCCATTCATACTCAAGAATCCTTTGGACATGCTAATTTGAGACATAAAAGATCGATTGAAACTGGGGATAAACTGATGCGAAATGACGGAGAGTTTTTTACAGATATAAGTGAAGAAGCGGGTATATATGGAGGAATAAATGGGTATGGACTAGGAGTAGCTATTTCAGACTTTAATCAAGATGGGTTTCCAGATATATATGTGGGGAATGATTTTCATGAGGATGATTATTATTATGTAAATAATGGTAACGGAACGTTTACTGAAAGTCTAAAAAAATACTTTGGTCATACATCTCGGTTTTCCATGGGAAATGATGTTGCCGACCTTAATCACGATGGCATGCCAGATATCATAAGTCTTGATATGTTACCTGAAGACGAAAAAATACTTAAAAGTTCTGATGGAGATGAGGAAGTTAATATTATGGAGTTGAGAACATCACAGTATGGCTATCATTATCAATTCTCAAGAAATACACTTCAAATTAATCAAGGAACCAGCATGTTTGCAGAGACAGCATTGATGAGTGGCATAGCTGCTACTGATTGGAGTTGGAGCTCACTGTTTGCTGATTTTGATCAAGATGGAGAACAAGACCTATTTATTTCTAATGGCATTCCAAAACGTCCAAACGATTTAGATTTTATAAAATTTGTCTCTAATGAACAAATAAAAGAGAAAATAGATGCAACAAAACTTGTTGATCAGCAAGCATTAGATCTCATGCCTTCAGGAGCAGTCAGAAATTATTTATTCAAAGGAACTGGTAATCTAACTTTTGAAAATAAATCCGATGACTGGATTCCAAATGAATCACTCTTCTCAGCAGCCACAGCTATGGGAGACTTAGACAATGATGGTGATCTAGATTTAGTAATCAACAACATAAATGGTTTAGCAAGTCTGTATATTAATCAAATTAATGAAAAAGCTAGTTATTTAAAATTAAAATTCGATTATAGATCACCAAATACAAAAGGTGTTGGCACTAAGGTTTTCTCTTATCATAATGGAAAACTTCAATACAAAGAATTATTTACAGTTAGGGGATTTCAATCCTCATCTGAACCCACAATACATTTTGGCTACGAAGATGCTGAAAAAGTTGATTCCATAAGAATTATATGGCCAGATAATACTACCCAAACTTTAAAAGATATTTCTGTAAATCAAGTGTTAACAATATCTCCTACCAAAGTAAATACTTTTGATTATAAACAATTGACTAATGTAAAAGGTAAGCTTTTTGAATTATTAGAGAACAATATGGGAATTGATTTTATACATATTGAGGATAAGTATATAGACTTTGACCGCCAGAGACTAATGCCCTATCAGGTTTCTGATCGTGGCCCAGCTACTGCTATTGGTGATATAAATAATGACGGTAAAACTGATATCTTTTTTGGTGGATCTAAATTTATACCTTCTCAAATATATGTGCAAATAGATTCCTCTTTTGAAAAAATACATATTCAAGAAATCGAAAATGACTCTATAAAAGAAGACGTTACCGTCATTATTCAAGACTTAAACAATGATGATAAGAACGATATATTAGTCGGCTCAGGTGGTGCAGATTTTTATAATCAAATGAAACCACTACTTGATAGCTATTACTTACAGTCGGATTCCTCATTTGTAAATGAATCATTTCCAGAATACTTTGAAAATGCATCAGTAATTAAGATGGCAGATTACGATAATGATGGGGATTTAGATGCTTTTATTGGTAACCTCTCAGTTTCTAATGACTATGGAAACATTCCAAACTCTTATCTTTTAAATAATGAAAACGGGGAATTTTCTATCGTAGAAAATATTGAACTACAAAAATCAGGAATGATTACTGATGCTGTATGGAGCGATTATAATAATGATGGAGAAATTGATCTAATAGTAGTAGGAGAATGGATGTCTCCAAAATTTTTCAAAAATCAAGAAGGTGAATTGATAGAAGATAAATTATTGAATGGAGGTATGAATGGATTGTGGCAAAGTATTGCTCCATTCGATATAGATAAAGATGGAGATATTGATTATGTTCTTGGGAATTGGGGTTTAAATTCTAAATTCAATGCTTCAGAAAAGTATCCAATGAAAATGTATTACCATGACTTTGATAATAATGGAAGTACTGAAACAATTTTAGCTATTGAAAAGAATGGAAAATATTATACCCTTGAAGGTTTGGATGAACTTTCAGGTCAACTGGTTACACTTAGAAAAAAATTCACTAGATATAAAGATTTTGCTGGTAAAACAGTAGAAGAAATCTTCGATGGAAATACTTTAAAATCAAGTGAAATTTTGGAAGTAAGTAATCTGAAATCGGGTTATTTAAAAAATGATAATGGCAATTTTTATTTTCATTGTTTTCCTTCAGAGTTGCAAATAGCTCCTATAATGGCTCTTTTAATACATGATTTTGATAAAGATGGAAAGGATGATCTACTAGCAGGAGGTAATTATTTTGGAGTAAAACCTTTTCATGGAAGATTTGATGCGTTTTCTGGTGCCTTAATTAAGAATGAGACTGATATAAAATCAGGATATAAAATTGGACTTGATTTTACAAACAAATCAGTCAGAGACATGAATATAATTTCAATAAATAACAGTGAATATCTTCTAGTAACCATCAATAATGCAAAAGCACAATTGTATAAATTGATTAAGTAAAATGAGAAAACTTTTATTATCATTAGGTATAACTATACTCCTATTTTTGATATGGTATTTATTCATAAAACCATATGACTATCAAGTAAGTTTTTCTGCCAATGCTTTTCCTGGTACAATAAATCAGACAATCAAAATATGGAATGAGTCTTTAGAAGATGCTAAGATAATAAATCAAAAAAGTATCAACTCTTTAGAACAACAAATAATAATCGAAAACCATAACTACACTTATAATTGGAAAATAAATCTTATTAACGATTCTACTTCAAAAGTTAAAGTGTACATATCAGAAGTAGGTAATAGCATATTTAATAAAATAACGATTCCTTTCCTAGAAACACACATTGAACAATATGCTGAAAAAAATGTTAAAAATTTTTACAAAATAATCAAAGAGCATTTAAATAATATTAAAGTAGAAGTGAAAGGAGAAAGTGAAACCGAACGAACCTATTGTGTCTATATTCCTTTACACACAACTCAAATTGGAAAAGCAAATGGTATGATGAATTACTACCCGCTTCTAAGTTCATTTATTATAGAAAACGACATACAAACTAATGGTAAACCAATTGTGGAAATTTCAAATTGGGATATGGTTAGTGATAGCCTACAATATAATTTTTGTTTTCCAATTATTAAAACAGATACCTTACCTAGTCATGAATTTTTGAAATATAAATGGCTAGAAAATACCAAAGCAATAAAGGCAGTTTATCACGGAAATTACATTACTTCTGACAGAGCTTGGTATGCTATCATGAATCATGCTAAAAAAAATAATATTGAAATATTAAACACACCAATTGAAATTTTTTATAACAACCCCAATATGGGAAGCAATGAAAAGGAATGGCGTGCAGACATATTTTTACCTATAAAATGATTTTATGAGAATTGCCGAAACCAATATTCATATAAAATTAATAACATTCTTACTATCGTTTGTCATTTTCTCATGCCAACCAAATAATAGTTCAAAGCCACAATTTGAATTACTAACAAATGAGGATACTGGATTAAACTTTAACAATAACCCTCAGCAAACACTTGAGTTTAATGTATTCAACTACATGTATTTCTTTAATGGCGGTGGGGTTTCTGTTGGTGATTTTAATAATGACGGACTACAGGATGTTTTTTTTACTAATAATTTAGACGAAAATAAGCTATTTCTTAATAAGGGCAATCTGAAATTTGAAGATGTAACAGAAAAAGTGAAAATGGCTGGAAAAGAAGGCTGGACTTCTGGCACAACGGTGGTTGACATTAATAATGACGGTTTATTGGATATCTATGTCTCCCAAATTGGAAAATATGAAATGTTAAATGGAAAAAACCAACTATACGTATGTCAGAAAATAGAAAATGGGATTCCTATCTATAAAGATATGGCAAGTGAATATGGACTTGATTTTATAGGGTTTTCAACTCAAGCTGCATTTTTCGATTACGACTTGGATGGGGATTTAGATATGTACCAACTCAATCATTCTTTACATCAAAATAATACTTTCGGTAAACGTCAATCATTTCAAAATAAAAAACATGACTTGTCAGGAGACAAATTGTTACGAAACGATAATGGTGTATATACAGATATATCCGAAGAAGCTAACATTCAAAATACTGTCATTGGCTATGGATTAGGAATAGCTGTGTCAGATGTAAATCTAGACGGTTGGCCTGATATATATATTGGAAATGACTTTCATGAAAATGATTATCTGTATATAAATCAAAAAGATGGCTCGTTTAAAGAAACTCTAAACGATCAAATAAGACATACAAGCAGATTTTCAATGGGTGTTGATATGGCAGATATCAATAATGATGGTTTTTCAGACATTATTTCCTTAGATATGGCTCCAGATGATCCTTATATTCTAAAAACTTCTTTAGGCGAGGATGGTTATGGTATTTTTAAATTTAAGCTTGGCTTTGGTTATAACCATCAATATGCAAGAAATAATTTACAGCTAAACAATGGCGATAATACGTTCAGTGAAATTGGTATATATGCAGGAGTAGATGCCACAGATTGGTCATGGACCCCCCTCCTATTCGACTTTGACCATGACGGATACAAAGACCTTTTTGTGAGCAATGGTATCCCCAGAAGAATGAATGATATCGACTATATTAAATTTAGAACATCAGATAATGATGTGAAATGGAAGACTTCTCATAATGAGATGAATGAGGATGACATGTCAGTAGTAGAAATGATGCCTAAAATAAAGTTATACAATCGATTTTTAAAAAACACGAAAGACCTCCGCTTTCAAAATATTGAAAACCAAATTGACAATAATCTAACATCGTTTTCTAATGGAGCTGCATATGCAGACTTCGACAATGACGGAGATTTAGATGTGGTTGTCAATAACATCGAAGACGAACCATTTTTGTATAAAAACAATCAAAATGACCATCTCACTAATGAATCAGATTATGTTTTTATCAATCTTGTCGGTTCTTCTTTAAACAAAATGGCGATTGGAGCTAAGCTATTTATCTTTAAAGAAAATGATTTTTTAATGGCTGAAAATTTCCCAACTAAGGGGTATCAATCAAGCGTACAGAATGGATTACATATCGGACTGGGAGACGCTTCAAAAATAGACTCCATGTTTCTGATATGGCACGATAATACTTATGAAAAAATTAATAAAGAAGATTTAAACAAAGTGGTTAATAAACAATGGAAATCAAATCTTCCCTCTTTTGATTTCAAAGTATTGACTGAAAAAGAAGATAATAGTAATTACAAAAACATCACTTCGGAAACTAATATTGATTTTAAGCATGATGAAAATCCTTTTGTTGAGTTTAACAGAGAAACACTAATACCAGGAATGGTTTCTAGAGAAGGTCCTGCTGTTGCTGTTGGTGATATTAATGGAGATGGGTTAGAAGATATCTTTTTTGGAGGTGCAAAGAGAAGAAAAAGTGAATTATATACACAAACAGCAGAAGGAACTTTTCAAAAAAATACTCCACTAGTACTCAAAAACGATAGTATTTTCGAAGATGTTGATGCTTGTATGATTGATATAGAAAATGATGGAGACTTAGACTTAATTATAGCCTCTGGAGGAAATGAATACAGAGGAAAAAGTGAATACTTAAAACAGAGAATTTATATCAATGACGGCACAGGACAATTTGAAAAAAAATATCCCTTTGAAGATGTTTTTATGACTGCATCTTGTGTATTACCTGCCGATTTTAATAATGATGGACTTGTAGATTTGTTTTTCGGAGGACGTGCAATCCCAAATAAGCATGGGGTTTCGCCTCAATCGTATATTTTTCAAAATATGGGTAATGGCAAATTTAACAATGTTACAGAAGAAAAAGCAAAATCATTATTAACAGCTGGAATGGTTAAAGGTGGTAATTGGATAGATATTGACCAAGATGGAGATCAGGATTTAGTTTTAGCTATTGAATGGAAACCAATTAAAATATACCTAAATAATGATGGTCTTTTTGAAGAGAGTTCTATCAATGAATTATCGGGTTGGTGGAACTTCGTGCTACCTTATGATTTTGACCATGATGGAGATATTGATATTTTAGCTGGAAACATAGGTGAAAATTCAAAATTGAAACCTACATTGGAAGAACCTGTTAGGATGTATATTGCTGATTTTGACCAAAACAAACAGATAGAACAAATATTGACCTACTATAAAAAAGGAAAGGAAATACCGTTTGCCAATTACGAGGAACTGACTAACCAAATACCATATTTAAAAAAGAAGTTTCTTCTTGCAAAAGATTTTGCAAAAGCCTCTTTGAATGAGTTATTTGGAGAAAATCAATTAAAAAATGCCTTGCTGTATGAAGCTAATACTTTCAGTAGTGCTTATTTCGAAAATATTGGAGAAGGTTTGAATTTCAAAACTCATTATTTACCACAAACATTACAATTTTCCTCTATGGAAGCTGCTAGTATTATATCTGATTCTAACGAAAAATCTACCAGTGTAATGATTGGTGGTAATTTTTACGATTGCAATATAGAGATGGGAAGGTATGATGCCAATTATGGTAATATCCTAACAATAGGTGCTGACGGAAATTTAGCCGTAAAACCTATTGGAAAACTAAGAATTGACGGTCAGGTAAAAAGTATAAAAAAATTGAACAAGTCAAATAAAGAAGTATTTTTGTTTGGGATAAATGATGCTCCAGTAGTAATTATTTCTGTAGATTGACTTAGCGAAAAATTTTATAAATTTTTATGAGGCTACTTTTTTACATAGTACATTGTTGAAAAGGAAATTTATATATCAATACATTTAATATTATAACAAAAGTATGATCAGGAATTTACAAAATTCACTACTAATAGTTCTAGTACTTAGCTCCTGTACTGAAAAAAAGACTCATGCTGATATTGAGCCTGTTATTTTGCACAATACGATGCAAAGACTGACTGACATCATTGTTCATGATATTTTTTCGCCACCTGTTGCTAGCAGAGTATATGCTTACCCAAGTATAGCAGCTTACGAAGTTATGGCGCAAACAGACTCTACATACGTCTCTTTATCTGGTCAGCTAAAAGAGTTTAATGGAATACCTCATCCTACAACAAACAAAATAGATTTTGAATTATCAGCTATTATTGCTTTTATTAACGTAGGAAAAGCTCTAATCTTTTCTGAAGAAAAATTCGAAGAATACGAAATCGACTTCATCTCTCAAGTCAAAGAAAATGGGTTAGATGAAACAATTCTTAACAATTCTATAGCCTATGCTAAGATAGTTTCAGATACTATTTTAAATTGGTCAAAAAAGGATAATTATAATGAAACGCGTACTTATCAGAAATTCACTGTTAAGGATGAAACAGATCGGTGGCAGCCCACACCTCCTGGATATTTTGAAGCAATAGAACCACATTGGGGGAAAATAAGAACATTTGTGATTGATTCTGCGGATCAGTTTACCCCAGAAAGACCTACTAAATTCGACATGAATGAAAATAGTGACTTTCATAAGGAAGTCATGGATGTATACAATGCAGGTAATAATTTAGATAACGTACAATCTGAAATTGCAAGATTTTGGGATTGCAATCCTTTTGTAATTAATGTAAAAGGTCATGCTATGTTTGCTACAAAAAAGATAACTCCTGGAGGACACTGGATTAATATTGCTAAAATAGCTTGTGAAAAAGATAGTGCTGATATAATAAAGAGTACAGCAACTTATGCTTTGACTTCTATTGCTTTAGCTGATGCTTTTATTAGTTGTTGGGATGAGAAATACCGAAGTAACTTAATAAGACCTGAAACTGTTATCAACCAATACATTGATGCTGACTGGCTACCATTATTACAAACACCACCATTTCCAGAATATACAAGTGGACATAGTGTTATTTCTGGCGCAGCTGGAGTAGCACTCACTTCAATATATGGTGATCCGTTTCCCTTCGTTGACGATTCTGAATTAGTATATGGTTTACCTATCCGAAAATACAACTCCTTTACTGCTGCATCTGATGAAGCTGCCATTAGTAGATTCTATGGTGGTATTCATTACATGCCAGCTATTGAAAATGGGATAACACAAGGAAGAGATCTGGGTAGTTTCCTCATTGGTAAAATAAAAATGAAAGTAGATCAATAATATTAACTAAACACAAAATTAAGCCTCTCAAACTTCCTCAAAACCTATCATTTTGACAAAAACATCAATACAAATTAACCATTTTCCATTTTTTTCGTAATATTGTATTGCTGATGAAGTTTACTCATTACATATCGACTGTTACACTTGCTATTATTTTACTATTCTCTAGTACTGGATTAGTAGTAAATAAACATTACTGTGGTGGTGAATTAAAAAGTGTTTCATTACAGAACAATCATGCATCTTGCGGAATGTGTGAAAGCGTAGAAAGTACTTCGACACATCACAAAACAACAGAAAATAATAATTGTTGTGATAACGAGCAAATTCAAATTGATACGCAGGAATATAACACTACAGTAAACAAAATAAGTTTAGATAAACCTTTCTTACTGTATACCATCACATTTGTAGAAGTCACTAGTAATCTATTCTTTACCTACAACTTCAACAGCTCAAATAAAACATACAAACCTCCCTCCTTTCTTGTCAAGGACATTCCTATTATTATCCAGTCACTTCTAATATGATACTACATTATTGATTCTTACCCCATGAAACATTTACATGGGGGCTTTAGCAATTTTGCTTAAATCAATTATGTAATGTATTATGCTTAACAAAACCATACGTTACTTTCTCGATAATAAGATTGTAACCATTTTACTTTTATTAATTATTGTTGGTTGGGGTATTACTACCTCTCCATTCAACTGGAATGTCGGTTTTTTACCTTCTGACCCCGTTGCAGTAGATGCTATTCCTGATATCGGTGAAAATCAACAAATTGTATTTACAGAATGGAAAGGAAGATCTCCTCAAGACATTGAAGACCAAATTTCCTACCCGTTAACTACCTACCTGTTAGGAATACCGGGAGTCAAGTCGATACGTAGTTCTTCCATATTTGGGTTTTCAAGTATATACATCATTTTTAATGAAAATATCGAATTCTATTGGTCACGATCTCGAATATTAGAAAAACTCAATTCACTACCCTCAAATTTACTTCCAGAAGATGCTCAACCTACACTTGGCCCTGATGCTACAGCACTTGGTCAGGTATTTTGGTATACTATTGAAGGTCGCGATAAAGAAGGTAATGTAACTGGAGGGTGGGATTTACATGAAATTCGTACCGTACAAGATTTTTATATAAAATATGGGCTTAACTCAGCTGAAGGTGTTTCAGAAGTAGCTTCTATAGGTGGGTTTGTTCAAGAATATCAAATTGATGTAAATCCAGATGCTCTAAAATCATACAATATACCATTACATAAAGTAATGGAAGCTGTACGAAAATCGAACAAAGATGTAGGAGCAAAAACCATTGAGATCAATCAGGTTGAATACCTGATTCGTGGTTTGGGCTATGTAAAAAATGTTGGAGATATTGAAAAAGCTGTGGTGGATGTACACGATAATGTACCTATTCGTATTAAGGACATTGGTATTGTTTCAATAGGCCCAGCTACACGCAGAGGTGTGCTAGACAAAGCTGGTGCTGAAGTAGTAGGTGGAGTTGTAGTAGCTAGATATGGTTCAAACCCATTACAGGTCATTGAAAATGTAAAAGAAAAAATTAATGAAATAGCATCTGGGTTGCCAAAAAAGATATTGAACGATGGTACGGAAAGTCAATTAACTATTATTCCGTTTTATGATAGATCAAAATTAATATATGAAACTTTAGGTACACTTGAAGAAGCACTATTATTAGAAGTATTGATATCTATATTGGTAGTTATTGTAATGGTCTTTAACCTACGTGTTTCACTACTTATATCTAGCATATTACCAATAGCGGTACTAATGGTTTTTATTGCTATGCGTTATTTTAATATTGATGCCAACATTGTTGCCTTATCAGGAATAGCAATAGCCATAGGAACTATGGTTGATTTAGGCATTATTTTATCCGAAAACATATTAAAACACCATAATGAAGCATCTTCTAACACAAAGTTAAGAGATACAATTTTCAGAGGAGCATCAGAAGTAAGTGGTGCTATTGTTACTGCTGTATCTACAACAATTATCAGTTTTATTCCTGTATTTACACTTGAAGCAGCAGAAGGTAAACTCTTTCGACCTCTAGCTTTTACAAAATCATTTGCCCTTATAGCTGCTCTAATTGTTGCTTTATTAATTTTACCTACATTAGCTCAATGGTTTCTCGGTCTAAAAATTAATAGAAAGAATGTTACTAAATGGCTAAATATTGGTTTAGCAATTATAGGTTTCCTTATTGCTGTTTTCTACAATTTCTTAATTGGATTAGTAATAATCGCCTTTGTAGCTGCTTGGTACTTAAAAACATATGGAAAAACCAAAAATTGGTTTAGCAATAACTTAACATTACTCATAGCTGTTATAAGTGTTACATGGCTACTCACAAAATATTGGCTGCCGTTAGGAGCAGCACAAAGCTTGTTTCTCAATTTTATCTTTGTTTTATTAATACTAACACTGATTTTAGGTGGTTTTTCTCTACTAGAATATTATTACAAAAACCTACTTGGTTGGTGTTTGAATAACAAAATTACATTTTTAGTAATACCTAGTTCATTAATATTATTCGGAGCAATGATTTGGCTGGGATTTTCTTCCCTGTTTGGGTTTGTCGAAAAGGGTTTTAACGTTATTAATGTAAATATTAAAACTAACTCTGTTTGGTCAGGACTTTCACATACCTTCCCTGGAATAGGAAAAGAATTTATGCCATCGTTAGATGAAGGTAGTTTTCTACTCATGCCTACATCAATGCCACATTCTGGCATAGCCTATAATCGCAAAGTAGTTGGACAACTAGATATGATCATTGACAACATCCCTGAAGTAGAATTAACTGTAGGTAAACTAGGAAGAGTGGAATCAGCACTAGACCCTGCCCCTATTTCCATGTACGAAAATGTTATTAACTATAAGCCTGAGTATGAACTCAACAAAAAAGGGCATCGAAATCGTTTTAAAATTGATGATAATAATCGTTTTATACTGACTTCAGGTGATACACTTTCAAATGAAGAAGCTCTTCTTAAAGGAGTAAGTACTCATTTATTAATTCCTGACAATAATGGAAAATACTTCCGGAACTGGAGAAGGCACATTATGTCGGCAAACGATATCTGGAATGAAATTATTAAAGTAGCCAATATTCCAGGAGTAACTTCAGCACCAAAACTACAGCCAATCGAAACACGACTTGTAATGCTTCAAACAGGTATGCGTGCTCCAATGGGAATAAAAATTTACGGTTCAGATTTACCTTCCATTGAAGCATTTGGTATGAAATTAGAGAAAATTCTCAAAAAAGTGCCTTCTGTAAAAGAAGAAGCAGTTTTCGCAGACAGAATTGTAGGGAAGCCTTATCTTCATTTAAATATTAATAGAGATGAAATCTCCCGATTTGGTTTAAATATTGATGATGTACAGCAAACCATAGAAACAGCCATTGGTGGTATAAAAATTAGTACTACTGTGGAAGGTCGTGATAGATTTCCTATAAGAGTACGCTACCCCAGGGAGTTGCGTGATGATCCTGAGTCTCTGAGCAAAATTTTGATTCCAACACCTACAGGTGTGCAAATACCTCTAGGTCAATTGGTCAGTTTTGAATATGAACGAGGGCCTCAAGCCATTAAAAGTGAGGATACTTTTTTAGTAGGTTATGTGCTTTTCGATAAAAAAGAAGGACATTCTGAAGTAGATGTAGTTAATGATGCTCAAGAAAGTATCAATAAAATAATTACTACAGGGGAACTCATTGTACCTGAAGGAATAAGTTTTAAGTTTTCAGGCAATTATGAAAATCAAGTAAGGGCAGAAAAAAGAATGTCACTTATAGTCCCACTTGTATTAATTGCAGTATTCCTTATCCTATACTTTCAATTCCGTTCAGTATCCACCTCTCTAATGGTATTTTCAGGAATAGCTATGGCTTTCAGTGGTGGATTTATAATGCTATGGCTTTATGGTGAAAACTGGTTTGCCGACTTTTCAATATTCGACACAAATTTAAGAGACCTTTTTCAAATAAATACAATCAATTTAAGTGTAGCTGTTTGGGTTGGATTTATTGCCCTTTTTGGAATTGCTACTGACGATGGAGTATTAATAGCCACTTACCTAGATCAAAGTTTTATAAAAAATAAACCTGATACAATAGAAGACATAAACAAAGCTGTGGTGGAAGCAGGTTTACGTAGAATAAAACCTGCTGTTATGACATCTGCTACAACCATTATTGCCCTGCTTCCCATATTAACCTCAACTGGAAGAGGTGCTGATATTATGATTCCAATGGCAATTCCTGCTTTTGGAGGTATGTTAGTAGCTGCCATTAGCTACTTAGTCACTCCTGTACTTTATAGTATAAGAGAAGAAAGGAAGTTAAAAAAACAACTACAACTTGAAAACTAATGATAATGGAGGTACTAAGAAAAATATTCATCATCTATCTATTTGTTTTTCCGACACTTGTCGAAGCTCAAACACTTGAAAATTACATTCAAGAAGCACAAGAAAGTAACCCGAAGCTACAATCATCATACAAGCAATTTGAAGCAGCATTAGAAAAAATTAATCAAGTGGGAGCACTCCCAAGCCCTACACTTTCTTTTGGTTATTTTATTAGCCCTGTTGAAACTCGTGTTGGACCACAACAAGCAAAATTATCACTAAGCCAACAATTTCCTTGGTTTGGCACTCAACAAGCCATGGAAGACTTAGCTTCCATTGAAGCAAAAGTCAAATATCAAGAATTTATCAATCTTCAAAACCTCATATCGTATGATGTTCAACAAGCATATTACAATGTATTTGAAGTAGTACAGCACTTGAAATGGCAGCAAGAGAATATAAAATTACTAGAAACCTATAAACAATTAGCTACCTCAGCATTCTCAAATAGCAAAGGAGCATTAACCGATGTATTAAGAACAGAGATTGAAATAAAAAGTACAAAAACAGATATCGTTCTATTACAAAAAGCACTAAAACCTCTTACCATTACATTCAATAGATTGCTTAATAGACCTGATTCTTCCAGTATTTTAATGAAAGATTCAATATTAATTTCGAATTTTCAAGAAACATCTAATTTCCGAAATTTATTAAATAACCATCCTTCTATATTGACAATAGCCCATAGAGAAGAAATAGAAAAGCAAAGACAACAGGTAATCAAAAAACAAGGACTACCACAAATAGGCGCAGGAATAGATTATGTATTTGTTGGTAAACGAACCGATAATATTGTAGCAGGAAATGGGACTGATATTTTAATGCCAATGGTTAGTTTGAGTTTACCTATCTATCGCAAAAAATATAAAGCTGCTATTCGTGAAAGCGAACTTCTTAATGAAGCACATTTATTGTCCAAAACTGATATCCAAAACTCACTAATAAGTAACTACAATCAGGTTATTTATCAAATGCAACAAGCTATTACCCTATATGAATTATATAACGAACAAATAACTACAACTAATCAAATGGTTAAGCTACTACTAAGTGCTTACAAAAACTCAGGTAAAGATTTTGAAGATATATTGATTGCACAACAAAAATTGATAAAGTACGAAATCTCTAAGGTGACTGCCTTAAAAAATTATCATATAGGACAGGCTAAACTTAACTATTTACTATCAAATACAGTATTAAACTAAATTGACATGAAAGTTAGCAAAAAACAAATAGCTATATATATCGGGTTAATATTAACTGGAGGAATAATCGGTTATTTATTTAGTCCATCATCTGACAATCACAATCATGTTGATTCGAGTATAGAAACAACACATGAATGGACTTGTTCAATGCACCCTCAAATAAGACAGCCAGATAAAGGAAAATGTCCTATTTGTGGAATGGACTTAATTCCGGTTGGCACTGATAATAAAGAGGAAAACACATCAGAAATTAAGATGTCAGAATCTGCCATGAAGTTGGCTAATATCCAAACCACAATAATAAAAAAACGTAAACCCGTTAAAGAAATAAGACTCAATGGAAAAGTACAAGTAGATGAACGCTCTATTTCTTCACAAACTTCACACATTACAGGTAGAATAGAACAGCTACTAGTCAGCTATACTGGTGAGTATATTAACAAAGGGCAAATACTAGCTTATGTTTATTCACCTGAGCTAGTAACAACACAAGAAGAACTTTTTGAAGCATACGATGTTCGCCAATCTCAACCTGAACTATACGCTGCAGCAAGAGAAAAGTTAAAAAACTGGAAATTAACAGAAAGGCAAATCGATAAAATAATTGCTGGTGGGAAACCAACAGAAAACTTCCCTATTCTTTCTGATCTAAGTGGAGTGGTACTTACCAAACGAGTAAATTTAGGAGATCACATCATGCAAGGAGAGTCTTTATTTGAAGTGGCTAATTTATCGAAAGTATGGGTTCTTTTTGATGTATATGAAAGCGATATGTCTTGGGTTAAAAAAGGTGATAACATACAATTTTCTTTTCAATCATTTCCAGGTGAAATAATGGATGGATCAATAAGCTTTATAGACCCAGTCATCAACCCAAAAACAAGAGTAACACAAGCCAGAGTGTCTATTTATAATCCAGAGCAACGACTTAAACCTGAAATGTTTGCTCAAGGCACACTTAAAAGTGAAATTAAAAACAGCAGCAATGTAATTATTGTACCTAAATCGGCTGTAATGTGGACTGGGGAACGATCAATTGTTTACATAAAAAACAGCTCCTCAACGTCAGCAAGTTTCAATATGCAAGAAGTTTTATTAGGCCCTTCATTAGGAGATAGTTACATCATAAAAAAAGGACTTGAAGAAGGTGATGAGATAGTTGTAAATGGCACATTTAGTGTAGATGCAGCAGCCCAGTTAGCAGGGAAATCCAGTATGATGAGTATACGAGAAAAAAGTGAAGAATTCAAAATATTTAACATCCCACAGGTTGAACATATAGCTCTTAAAAAAAATCATCCGCTATTTTCGGAATTTCAACAACTCATAAAACACTATATGGAAATAAAAAATGCTTTGGTTAATAGTAGCAGTTCTATTACAGCTAGTCAAGCAAAAATCATGAGACTGTTTATATCCAAAATTGATTTGAAAACATTAGGTAATAAACAACGTGAATATTGGATATTATTAACGCCACTCTTTCAAGAAAGTTTATCTTCTATTGAAAACAACCTTGATTTAGAGAGACAACGAATGCATTTTATTAACCTTTCTAATAGTATGACTGCAATGGTGAAATCATTCTCATTAGCAAACAACAACATTATTTATTTGCAACACTGCCCTATGGCAAATAACAATAAAGGAGCAAATTGGCTAAGTATGGAAAGTGATATTCGTAACCCATATTTTGGTGATATTATGCTAACCTGCGGAAGTATTGAAGAGAAAATCAAATAATTAAACCCTAAACAATATTATAACTATGAAAATACAACGATTATTTTTTTTCATCGCCCTATTAATCTTTGGTTGTTCAACTCCTTCTACTGATAAGGATACAAATCTGCACAAAGAAACTCATGAACACCAACATGATGAAAGTACTGAAAAAGAACAAGTGAAAAAACCTAAGAGCCCTAAAACGAGTGCTATGGGTAATATCGGTAATAACCACGTCCATATTGAATACAGCTCGCCAAGTGTACGTGGACGACAAATTTGGGGAGGTTTAGTGCCTTTTGGAGAAGTTTGGGCTTCTGGAGCTCATAAAGCTACTTCAATTAATTTTAGCAGTGATGTTAAAATTGATGGTGTTATTATACCTAAAGGTAAGTATGGTTTCTTTACCATTCCTAATGAGAAAAAATGGACAGTAATTATTAACAAAAACTGGGAGCAACATCTAGCTGATGATTATGACCAAAATGAAGATCTTGTCAGGGTTATAGTTAAACCAGAGGAAATTTCTTTTGTTGAAGCATTACATTATGATGTAACCTCAACAGATAACAACAAAGGGTTCATTTCTATGAAATGGGAAAAACTAAAAATTTCAATTGAAATAATAAATAATTAAATTTATAAATATTAATAAAAATGAAAAACAGAAAAACTACAACTCAATTCGCAATTGCATTAACCTTTATGTTCGGAGTGTTAACAGCATGTAATACCTCTAATTCATCTGAAGAACATGCAGATCATAACATGGAAAATCACGATCATAGTAATATGGAAATGGAATCTGCTACTGTTGAAGAGTCAAATAATCAATACGGGGCTATCGGCAAAGAAAGTGTAGATCAGCTTATTGCTGCTTATATCGAAATTAAAGATGCATTAATTGAAACAGATGCTGAATTAGCCAAAGATAAAGCAGAAAATTTTTTAAACGGATTAGACGAAGAAGTGAAAAAAGGACTAGAAACACTTACTGAAAGTGTGTCCAACATTGCCAAAAGTTCTGAAGTTGAGAGTCAACGTACAGATTTTGAAGTATTGTCAAAAGAAATGTATGAACTCATAAAAACAAAAGACGCAAATACAACAGTATATAAACAATATTGTCCTATGGCTTTCAATAGTAAAGGAGCTTTTTGGTTAAGTGTCGAAGAGCAGGTATTAAACCCATATTTTGGAGATAAAATGCTAAAATGTGGAAGAGTGGAAGAAACTTTAGGAAGTAATGAATAAGCTAATATTAAGTGCATTGGTAATAATATTTTGCCAATGTACTTCATCTGAAAACAAAGATGATTCATCTGATATTAATCAAGATGATAATGCTATTACATCTGTGTTTTCTGACCAAATTCAACTCACTGATTTAGAGGGTAATCAGCTAAGTCTAGCTGAACAAAAAGGGAAAACAGTTATTCTAAATGTATGGGCTACGTGGTGCAAGCCATGTATTAGTGAAATGCCATCATTAGAACAATTACAAAATAATCTACCTAGTAATGAATATATCCTGATTTTAGCGTCAAACGAGTCGATAGAGAAGATTAAAAAATTTAAAAGCAAGACTAATTTTAATTTACAATTTGTACAACTCAATACATCTCCTGAATCACTTGGTATTTATGCTTTACCCACCACTTTTATTATGAATAGCAAAGGAGAACTAATAATTACAGAAAATGGAAGTAAAGATTGGGGTTCTCCTGAATCTATTGAAGAAATAACTCACTTACCAGAAATATAACATGAACAGACTACTTAATTTTGTATTGTATATAATTGTACTTGTACAATTATCTTGCTCTAATACTGAAAAAACAAATGATAAAGTCCTGACTACCCATATTAAATCTCCTGCTGGAGACAATACGGAAGAGCCACATTTAACGGAAGGAGCTGATGGCAACCTATATATGTCATGGATAGAAAAAAAGAAAGATACCGCCTCTCTTTTTTATGCTAAATGGAAAGATACAACATGGTCTGTTCCTGAAAAAATTGCAGAAGGTAATAATTGGTTTGTAAATTGGGCAGATTACCCTGCTATTTCTATAAATAAATCTGGAGATATTATCGCCCATTACCTCGAAAAAAGTGCTTCAGGCACATACACTTATGATGTGAAAGTGGTGGCTAAAAAAGCTACAGAAAAAATCTGGTCGAACCCTATTAAATTACATAGCGATACGGTAAATGCAGAACACGGTTTCGTGTCCATGCAACCTTACGAAGATGGTCGATTTTTCCTGACTTGGCTTGATGGACGCAATACGGCAAGCAATAATGAACATAGTGGTCATGGCAATTCAAACGGTGCCATGACTATTCGGGGAGCCATTGTTGATACAAATTTAAATATCGTTGATACCTGGGAACTTGATGCAAGAACTTGTGATTGTTGTCAGACTGGAGCAACAATAGTAGACAACAATCCCATTGCAGTGTATAGGGATCGATCAGAAGATGAAATTAGGGATATTTCTATTGTTAAATATACCAATGAAAATTGGAGTGAACCAAAACCCATTTACCCCGACAATTGGAAAATAGCAGGGTGTCCTGTAAATGGACCTAGAATTGCTACTAACAATGGTTCTATTGCCATTGCTTGGTTTTCAGCATCTAATAATTCACCTCAAGTAAAACTCATTTTTTCAGATGATATAGGTGAAACATTTAGCTCGCCAGTAATTGTGGATGATAGTTTCCCTTTAGGGCGAGTTGATGTTGGTATGCTTGATAATTCGACTGCTATAGTAAGTTGGCTAGACAAAGGTAAAACCGAAGCTGAAATAAAAGTAGCTAAGTTTAATAAAGAAGGTATAATAGGAGATATTATTGTAGTAGCACAATCAAAAGAGTCTAGATCTAGTGGCTTTCCACAAATGGCAATATATAATAAAAAATTATTCTTTGCATGGACAGATGCTAACAAACCAAGTCATATTAAATTAACAAAACTTCAGTTGTAGAAATTTATTCTACATCTTTTATTTACTGTACTTAATATTGTTAAATTGCGTATCAATTTGCTTAATTTTTAACTATTTGAGACGATATATTCTTTTACTCCTATTAACGACTACTAGCTCCTTTTTGGTTTTAGCACAAAACACACAATTGGATAGCTTAGTCAGCTTACTCAACTTAAAAAGTACCACTAAGAAAAGAGTAATTTTATTGAATGAAATAAATCATGCCTACTTAGACATTTCTGATAGTTCAAAACTTAACTTCATTAAAGAGGCTATAGCATTAAGTAAAAAAATTGATTATAATGAAGGCTTAGGAACTAGTTATTTTTACTTAGGAAAACATCTATTTAATAAAGAAGCATATGATTCAGCACTTTCCATCCAACTTCTCAGCTTATCTATTCGGAATCAATTTAAAAATAATAATCACATTGCTGACAATTACATGAATATTGGATTAATCCATGAATATCAGAGTAATTATGATGTAGCATTAGATTATTTTTTAAAAGCTCTCAAAATTAGAAAAGATAAAAATGATAAACTCGCAATTTCAGAATGCTTCAATAAAATTGCTATTATTCATAAGTATATAGGTAATTATAATAAATCAATTGAATACTTTCTACTAAGCTTAGAAATCAGAGTTGGGTTGAAAAATGAAGAAAAAATTGCTAATTCTTTAACTAGTATAGGTGCAACATATAATCTATTAGGGGAATATGAAAAAGCAAGAGAATATTTTTCAAAAAGCCTTAACAATAAGTTAATAATAGAAGATAAAGAAGGAGTCAGTAACGAATACAACAACATAGGAATTACCTATTTCTTCGAACAAAATTATAACAAAGCATTAGAATATTACCTAAAAAGTTTTGAAGTAAGAAAAATATTAAAGAATAAAGACTCACTTTCATCTTCCCATTTATACCTAGGTAAAGCCTATCTAAAGCTTGGATTATATAATAAGTCAGAGGAGCATTTACAAAAAGCCCTAACTCTTTCTAAAGAAGGTAGTGATAATAAAAACCAAATGCTTTCTTATAGTACTATGGCAGAACTTAATAAAAAACAAGGGTATTTTGAAAAAGCCGTAGTTAACATGGAAAATTATTTGGAAATAAATAAGACCATTAATACCAATAAGCAAAATGGCAAGATATCACAAATGCAAACCAAATATGATATTAATAAGAAAGAAAATGAAATTGCACTCTTACAAAAAGAAAACGAAATTATTCGTATAATAGAAGATAATAATTCCCTCATTAACAATACATTTATTATTGCCACGATTATTATTTCTATCCTTATCTTCACAATTGTTAGAAGTTATTGGGATGACTTATCCAATAACAAGTCGCTAAAAAAACAGAAAACTGAAATTGAGAAACAAAATATAAGACTACGAGAACTAATTAATGAAAAAGAGCATTTAATGCATATTCTAGCACATGATTTAAGAAGCCCATTAAATCAAATTGAAGGACTTGTGAAGATTATTTCATTCGAAAATGAGTTATTGTCAGATCAACAACTGGAAAGTATTAAAATGATAAACCGTTCCACTCTTCACTCTAAAGAGCTACTATCAAAGATATTAAGTGTTAGGTCAATAGACTCTGCCAAATTAAATTTAAAAATGGAAGAGGTTGACATAAAATGTATTATTTCAGATGTAGTAAAAGGTTTTGAAATAGCAGCAAATAACAAGAATATTAAAGTGAAAATAAAGATTCAGGATGATGAATCTCTTACTGTAATGGCTGATAAAAATTACACACATCAAGTCATTGATAATCTTATTTCTAATGCTATTAAATTCTCTCCTTTAAATCATAAAATTGATGTCTCTCTAAACAGGATAGATAATAAAATAAGAATTGAAGTAATTGATCAAGGGCCAGGGATTACAGAAAAAGACAAAGAAGTACTCTTTGATAAATATCAAAAATTAAGTACTCAACCAACTGGAGGAGAAATTTCAACTGGATTAGGACTCTCTATCGTAAAAAAATATGTAGATATTATGAATGGCAAGGTGTGGTATGAAGATAACACCAATAAGGGAGCTAAATTCATTGTAGAACTTAATAAAGCCTAATTCATTTTTTTATAGGCTTGTAGCTAAGCTAATTTTAATATCTTCGCCCCTACAATTATGATAACTCTTGAAGATAGTTACAAGCATCGTGGAATGCGAAAAAAATTAGTGAAGCTCATAGAAAATAAAGGCATCACCAACCATCAAGTATTAAAGGCAATTGGCAAAATTCCTAGACACTTTTTCTTTGATAATGCATTTGTAGAACATGCCTACCAAGATAAAGCATTCCCAATTGGTGAGGGGCAAACAATTTCTCAACCATATACTGTAGCCTTTCAAACAGAAATGCTAAATATTAAGCCTGAAAACAAAGTGCTTGAAATTGGAACAGGATCAGGGTATCAGGCGTGTGTACTATTAGAATTGGGAGTGGAATTACATACCATCGAGTACCAAAAAGTACTGTATGAGCGCACTCGAAATTTTTTACCAAAAATGGGGTATAATGCCAATTTCTATCATGGTGATGGTTCAAAAGGCATTCCTGATCAAGCTCCCTTTGATAATATTATTGTAACCGCTGGAGCTCCATTAGTACCAAAAAGTTTGGTTAACCAGTTAAAAGCAGGTGGTGTATTGATTATTCCTGTCGGTGATAATGACAAGCAGAAAATGTACCGTATAACTAAACTTGCTGAAAACAAAATAAAAAAAGAGGCTTTTGATTTTTTCAGTTTCGTACCTTTACTCGGTAAAGAAGGTTGGGGTAAATAATAAGGCTATATTTTTCACACATCAAAGTACGAAGTACAAAAATTACAGATAACAAAAATGGCAAACACAAAAAAAACACCTAATGATTCGTTAGTACAAATGACCGAGTTTGTACTTCCTAACGACACCAACACTCTTGATAATCTTATGGGGGGGCGTTTACTTCATTGGATGGATATCGCCTCAGCTATATCAGCCCAAAAACATTCTAATCAAATTGTAGTTACTGCTTCGGTAGATAATGTTTCATTTGGCAAACCAATTCAATTAGGTAATGTAGTCAACTTACAAGCTAAAGTAACCCGAGCATTTAACTCCTCTATGGAAGTACACATCGAAGTAGAAGCGGAAGATATTCCTAATGGGATTAAATTTAAAAGTAACGAAGCTTTTTTTACGTTTGTTGCGGTGGATAAAAATGGAACTCCAATTGATGCTGTAGAATTAGTTCCTGAGAGTGAAAAAGAGAAAGAATTATATGAAGGTGCATTAAGAAGAAGACAATTGCGACTAGTATTAGCTAAAAGAATGAAACCTAATGATGCTACTGAGTTAAAATCTATTTTTAAATTAGATTAAAATTATGAAATCAGAAAACAGTTCATTTCTGCCTCACTTTCTTACTGAGGAAGTTTATGTTATTGATAATAGCTCTAATGACAATAAAAATCAACAATCAACTATAGAGAACGTATCAATAGAAAAATTGAAAACAGAATTGAATAAAACACCTGAACATCTAACTTATTCTGGTCTTAACCAAAAAGAAATTCTCGTATTAATCAACTACCCAGATGGGATTTTAGCTAATGATAGAGAGTTGCTTTTTAAAATTCTTGCTGCAATAAATCTTACCGAAAATGACATAGCATTGATTAACCTTGCAATCAATAACACCGAACAACAAGCAAGTCTTCTTGCCAAATTACCGTGTCAAAAAGTTATCTCCTTTGGCACAGCCTGTTCTTCCTTGTTTCCAGAAGATACACCAAATTATCAAATTTCATCAATTAACAACCGGACAATATTAAAATCGCACTCAATACATGATATTGCAGCTGATACTGAAAAGAAAAAACTATTATGGGCACAACTACAAAAAGCCTTTAAATCTTAATCATTAATTAGTTTTTAAAATAAGTTCAGTTCTTTTATATTTGCGCTTCTTTAGACAAAAAAGGGATTTCACATCCCTTTTATTTATTTTTGAATTATAACAAAACACAGTTTAATGGATAATTTGATTTTTGTGCCAATTACTTTGGCAGTATTAGGGCTTGTTTTCATGATGGTCAAAATGGCTTGGGTGAAAAAGCAAAGTGCGGGAAATGAAAAAATGCAAGAAATTTCTAAAAACATCAAAGAAGGTGCTTTAGCATTTTTAAGTGCTGAATATAAACTTCTAGCTATATTTGTAATAATCGCTGCCATAGCCTTATTTGGAATATCTACTATAGTAGATACAACGAGCTGGATGATAGTTCCTGCATTTATTGTTGGTGCCATTTTCTCAGCAATAGCAGGTAATATAGGTATGAGAATTGCCACTGAAGCTAATGCTAGAACAACTGAAGCTGCTCGCACAAGTTTACCTCATGCACTAAAAATTGCTTTTGGTGGTGGTACTGTTATGGGATTAGGAGTTGCAGCCCTAGCGGTACTTGGGTTAAGTTTATTCTTTCTGATTTTCACCAGTATGTTTATGGGGAATGAAGGAACTTTTTATACTAATATGACTATGGTAATCGAAGCCCTAGCGGGTTTCTCTTTAGGTGCTGAATCAATTGCACTATTTGCTCGTGTAGGTGGTGGTATATATACTAAAGCAGCAGATGTTGGTGCTGACCTTGTAGGTAAAGTAGAAGCAGGTATTCCAGAAGATGACCCTAGAAATCCAGCAACAATTGCTGATAATGTAGGTGATAATGTAGGTGATGTTGCAGGTATGGGGGCAGATTTATTCGGGTCGTATGTAGCTACCGTTTTAGCTTCTATGGTACTAGGTAACTATATCATTAAAGATATGTTTGATGCTGGTATTGTATTAGATACGTTTGGTGGAATGGGACCAATTCTATTACCTATTATGATCGCAGGTGTAGGAATAATAGCTTCTATATTAGGTACTTTTCTAATAAGTGTTAAAGACAATAATGCTAAAGAAAAGGATGTGCAAAAATCGTTTAATATTGCTAACCTTACTTCCATCTTATTAACTGCAACTGCAGTTTGGTTTTTAATTGACTGGATGCTACCTGAAGTTATTGTTGGAATGAAATTTTTTGGTGAAGGCACAAGAGACATTCTTAGTCGCCACGTATTTTATGCTACGTTAGTAGGATTAACAGTTGGTTATTTAATCTCAGCATTCACAGAGTATTATACTGCTTTAGGGAAAAAACCAGTATTAAGTATTGTACAAAGTTCTTCTACTGGAGCAGGAACTAATATTATTGCTGGATTAGCTACAGGTATGATTTCTACTTTTTCATCAGTTATTTTATTTGCTCTTGCAATATGGAGTTCGTATGAACTAGCTGGATTCTATGGTGTTGCTATTGCTGCCTCTGCCATGATGGCAACTACAGCTATGCAATTAGCCATTGATGCATTTGGTCCAATTTCTGATAATGCTGGTGGTATTGCTGAAATGAGTGAGTGCCCTAAAGAAGTTAGAGAAAGAACAGATATTTTAGATACCGTAGGTAACACTACTGCTGCTACAGGTAAAGGTTTTGCTATTGCCTCAGCAGCATTGACAGCGTTGGCACTTTTTGCTGCTTATGTAACTTTTACTGGTATCGATGGTATTAACATTTTTAAAGCTGATGTTTTAGCTGCACTATTTATTGGTGGCATGATCCCTGTAGTTTTCTCTGCATTAGCAATGAAGTCCGTAGGTAGAGCTGCTATGGAAATGGTTATGGAAGTTAGACGACAGTTCAAAGAAATTCCTGGAATCATGGAAGGTACTGGAAATCCTGAATATGGTAAATGTGTAGAAATATCTACAAAAGCCGCATTAAAAGAAATGATGTTACCTGGTGCATTAACAATTATCACACCTATCATCATTGGTTTTACAATGGGGCCTGAAGCTTTAGGAGCATACATGGCTGGAGTTACTGTGTCTGGAGTACTTTGGGCAATCTTCCAAAATAATGCTGGTGGAGCTTGGGATAATGCGAAAAAATCTTTCGAGGCTGGTGTTGAAATTAATGGGGAAATGACTTTTAAAGGATCAGAAGCACATAAAGCTGCTGTAACTGGTGACACTGTCGGTGATCCTTTTAAAGATACTTCTGGTCCTTCGATGAATATCTTAATAAAATTAACATGCCTTATAGGCTTGGTAATTGCTCCAATTTTAGGGGAAATATATGGTGCTGGACACAATGTTCATACTGAAGCGAATCCTGAAATTAGAAAAGAAATAAAAGTAAATGTAGAAGCCTCTGATAATGACCAAGTAAAGGCTGTTGTTGAAACAACAATTACTAAAGATGGTGAAACTTCAACTGAAACAACTACTTTAAAAGGTACTGAAGAAGAAGTAAAGGCAGAAGTAAAAAAATTGAAAGAAAAATAGATTTCTTTCATCAAAGTATTAAATTAAAGGTCATTATCTTTTTAAGGTGGTGACCTTTTTCATTTAAAAATATTAATACATATGCGATATCTATTAACTGCTGTTACTCTATGTGTGGTTTTCTTAACCTATGCCCAAACATCTCCCGTTGGAAAATGGAAAACAATTGATGATGAGACTGGTAAAGAAAAATCGATTGTGGAAATTTATGAACACAATGGCAAATACTATGGAAAGATTATAAAACTCTTTCGTAAGCCTAATGAAGAACAAGATCCTATCTGTGATGAATGTGACGAAGATGATCCTAGGTATAACCAGAAAATTATTGGGATGAAAATAATTACCGATATGGTAAAAGATGGAGACGAATATGAGGATGGTGAAATACTAGACCCTAACAATGGCAAAATCTATTCGTGTAAGTTTTGGCGTGAGGGGAACACTTTATATCTCAGAGGCTATTGGGGCTTTATATATAGAACTCAGGAATGGGTTAAATACGAGTGATTTTGATAATTAATATTTATCTTACAAAGTACAAATCTAATAAATCGATGTAATATTTTCTGAAATATTAATCTATTTCAGTGGTTACTAATAAAATTACTTACGTATTTACATTAGAGATAAGAATGAAAGATAGCGAGGTTTTTGAGAAAATATGTAAAGGGGATGAAAAAGCCTTAGAATATCTTTATAAAAAGTATTATAAGATGATGACCAAAGTTGTGTTATCAAATAGTGGTACTGAAGACGAGGCAAAAGATATTTATCAAGATGCCCTTGTAGTTTTTTGGCAAAAAGCAACAAGTGGAAAATTAACGCTTACTTCAAAAATGAGTACATATATTTATAGTATATGTCTTAATTTATGGAGAAAGGAATTGGATAGAAAAAAAAGATTAACAAATGAAGAACAAGATTCTCCTGTTTATCTTGATGATGACAGACAGGAGCGAGCCAAAATAATTAGTGAATGTCTACAACAATTAGATGATACATGCCGAAAAGTATTAACCTATTATTATTTTGAAAACCTTTCTATGCAAGATATCGCTGATAAACTAGGCTTTGCTAATACAAATACAGCAAAAACTAAAAAATATAAATGTAAAAAAAAATTAGACGAATTGATAAAATCCCAATATACTGAAAGTGATTTTTTAGATTAAAGTTATGATAAATACAGAATTAATTGACAGGTACTTAGGTGGAGAAATGACAGCTGAGGAAATGACAGGTTTTGAGCAAACGCTTAGTACAGATCCATTATTAAATAAAGAATTTCTATTTCAAAAAGAAATTGTAGATGGAATTAAGTTAGCTAGAAAAAGAGAACTCAAAAACACGTTAAATACTATTGATATTACTGGGGGTACTTCCTCAAGTATATGGAATGCTAAAACTGTTACTGCTGCTATAGTTACAGTAGGAGGAATATTAACCTACATGATGTTCCCTATTAATGAACAAAATACAGAAGGTGCAATTCCAAAAGTAATTGAAAATACCTCTACAGAATATGAATCACAAAAAAAATCAGAAGTAGAAATTATCAATATAACTCCTACTGTATCTGACAATACAATCACTAATCACATAAAAGCAGACGATGAAAGTCAAGAAGTTTTTACAAAAAAAGAAATTAAAGAAGATGTTGAGATTGTGAATACAGATGTAATGGATGATTTTGGGGATTTTGAAGAAGACAAGTTAAATCATGCTGATGCTCCCGAAAATTTCATGAATGACAAAGGTGCATTTGAACACTCTACTATTAAAGTAGAAATCAATAATAACAAAAAGAAATATTCGTTTCATTACCAATTAAAAGATAATACACTTTTTCTTTATGGAAATTTCACTAAGATTTATGAAGTGCTTGAGTTCAAAAACAATTCTGAAAATGATCTGTTTTTTTACTACAACAATAAGTATTATGACATAAATGAAAATCAAAATAGTATTACTCTTTTAGAAGAAATGACTTTGGAGGAGACTACAGATTTAAAACAAAAAATATATAATGGGAACGAAGCAAAAAGTCAATAATACGTAGAGTAAATAATTCTACAAGAAAGTTACCCCTGTTCTGACCGCCTTCAGACAGGGGTTTTTCTTTTTTTGGATGTTATCAGTTAGTTTAGCAACTATATTTCCTAAATATCACAATAAATTAATTATGCGACTATTACATCTATTACTAATATCTATCATAACAATACCTTGCTATGCACAAAATCATGAAACAACAATACGAGCAGTTTTTGATGAGGCTTTAGAAAATGGGGACAGCTATTCCATGCTTGAAGACCTGTGCCTTAATATTGGTCATCGTTTGAGCGGATCCCCACAAGCAGCCCTAGCAGTAGAATGGAGTAAACGGAAAATGATTGATTATGGATTTGATACAGTATTTTTACAACCCGTAATGGTGCCTCATTGGATAAGGGGAAAAGAAGAAAAAGCTAAAATTTTAAATGCTAAAACAATTGGAAGTAAAGAAGTTAATGTAATTGCACTTGGGAATTCAATAGGTACTGGAGAAAACGGAATTACGGGAAAATTGCTTGAAATAAAAGAAATAAGTGATTTAGAGAAAATAGGTAAAAAAAATATTGAAGGAAAGATTGTATATTTCAGCAGACCTTTCGATCAAAAACATATCCGAACCTTTAAAGCTTATGGAGGTGCTGTAGACCAACGAGTTTTTGGCCCTTCTGAAGCTGCTAAATATGGAGCTATTGGCGTTGTTGTTCGTTCAATGTCCAGTATACAAGATGATGTACCACATACAGGTACTCTTCGTTATAAAGAAGAATACCCCAAAATACCTGCAGTAGCTATTAGTACAAATGATGGCGACCTTCTTAGTAAGTTATTAATAGATGATAAAGATTTAGATTTCTATTTTGAAACACATTGTGAAATGCTTCCCGATGTTCTTTCTCACAATGTTATTGGTGAAATTAAAGGGACAGAAAAACCTAATGAATATATTATAGTAGGTGGTCATCTCGACTCATGGGATGTAGGTCATGGGGCTCATGATGACGGAGCAGGTTGTGTTCAATCAATTGAGGCTCTACGAATTATTAAATCTTTGGAAATTAAACCAAAACATTCCATTCGAGCTGTTATGTTTATGAATGAAGAAAATGGTCTGCGTGGTGGCATCAAATATGCCGAATTAGCCTTAGAAAATAATGAAAAGCATGTTGCAGCTATTGAATCAGATGCAGGAGGTTTTTCTCCAAAAGGGTTTTCCTACTCTGGTACAGAAAGTCAGATCGAAAAATTGAATAGTTATAAAAATTATTTCGAACCATATTACATGTTTAATTTCTCATCACCTGGTGGTGGTGCAGATATAGGAGCTCTGAAAAATCAAGGAGCTGCTGTTATTGGTTTATCACCAGATTCTCAACGTTATTTTGATTTGCATCACACCACCAGTGACACTTTTGATAAAGTAAATAAACGAGAACTTGAACTTGGTGCAGCTGCTATGGCTAGCCTAATATACTTAATTGATAACGAAGGATTTTAATTAATATAATGAAAGCTGTCTTATTAAATAAATTTGGAGGTAGAGACCAACTCTATATTGGTGAACTTGCCACACCCTCTCCTAGTAAAGATCAGGTTTTAGTTAAAGTAAAAGCTGCAGCATTAAACAGAGCTGATATTTTACAGCGAGAAGGGAAATATCCTCCTCCAAAAGGAGAAAGTGATGTTTTAGGATTAGAAATAGCTGGTGAAGTAATAGAAGTAGGAGAAAATGTTCAAAATGTTAGTGTCGGAAATAGAATATTTGGAATTATACCAGGTGGTGGTTATGCCCAATACGCAGTAATTCATAAAAGTATGGCTATGCCAGTTCCAGAAAATTTAAGTTTTGAGGAAGCTGCTGGAATACCAGAAGCATTTTTAACAGCCTACCAAGCATTGGTATGGCTAGCCAATACCAAGCCAGATGATAAGGTACTTATTCACGCTGGTGGAAGTGGTGTAGGTACTGCTGCTATACAATTGATTAAACAACTTGGAGCATCTTGCATTATCACGGCATCTGCATCAAAACATTCTACATGTTACAAATTAGGTGCTACACTTTGTATCAATTATAAATTAGAGAATTTTTTAGAAGTAATTAAATCTAAATATGGTGGAATTGATGTGATTATAGATTTTTTAGGAGCTAGTTATTTTGAGAATAATATCAACTCTTTAAATAAAGATGGCAGAATGGTAATGCTTGCATTACTGGGTGGAGGTAAAATCGAAAGTATTAACATTGCATCCATAGTCTTCAATCGTTTAAAAATCATGGGATCAACACTAAGATCTCGTGATTTAAATTACCAAATAAAGCTTACTAAAGAGTTCTGGTCGTTTTCTGAAAGCCATTTAAAAACAGGTGCTATAAAACCTGTCATCGATAAAGTTTTTCATTGGAAAGAAGTACAAAAAGCTCATAAATACATGGAAGAAAATAAAAATATTGGTAAAATTGTATTAACAATAAGCTAGTATTGAATCACATAATATCGTATAATTGCAGCCATGTTTGGAAAAAGATTCGGGATGTGGCGTCCCGACATGTCGGGATTAGCGCATATATATTACGCATAATCATTCAACCTAATAATGAATGCTTATGGTAATATGAGTTAGCCCAAAAAAATACTAGGAAAAAACATGTATATCTAAAACATATACTGATTA
>JAOUKH010000120.1 GCA_029882685.1 Cyclobacteriaceae bacterium | reverse complement strand
GAAGCTTTGATGAACGGAAAAACAGAAGAAGAAGCAAGAAAAGAATTAGAACTTAGTGGATTGGATAGTGATTCGATTGAAGCACTTGTTCCTTTTAAAATTTTTGAAGGTAACAAACCTACCAATTCAATTCTTTTCAAGCAGTTAACTCCACGAACATTGGGTAGCTTAATTGCGATGTACGAACACAAAATTTTCGTACAAGGAGTAATTTGGAACATTTTTAGTTTCGATCAATGGGGAGTAGAATTAGGAAAAAAATTAGCTAATAACATTCTACCTGAGCTTAACAATAATGACAAAGTAACTTCTCATGATAGCTCAACAAATGGGTTAATTAATATTTATAAGGAAATGAGAAAGGAATAGGTTTCTACAGAGAGTTCGGTATGCAATACCATTGTAACCAATATACAATAGGCTTTACACTACTTAGGAGAGATCACAACGGATGACCTGCTAGATAATATTTTTTTTAGTAAGTTTTGTGTTGGGAAATGATTTCAGTGTTCAGTTTGGAAGATGATGAATGAATACCTAAATTCAAATAAGACACACTTTTGGGACAGTATGAGCATCTGCCTGATCATAGGGAGTAGTCCCTCACCATTCATAAGATTTAAGGATGGACAGGATTATGACTACACCCCGTAATAATCATAGTTTAAAATTTTGGTCGTTTTGGTGAGAGTTGGGGGTGTAGCGGGGAAAGGCTGGTTATTTTTGGAGTTTACTTACAAACTCATAATTATGGTATGGTTTATACCTTCTTTTAGTTTTACGATGAATACCTTCCTCATCCTCAATTTTCAACCAAAAGAAAAATTTTCTTAATCTTTGGCGTTTCATAAAGTTGTATCGAAAAAAATGAACTTCATCAAAAACAAATAAATTGTAACTATTATAATCTGAATCTATTAAAAAATCATATTTATGCATTTTACTTGTAATTGAATTAGATTGAAAAGTTTGAAAAACCATAACATGCACATTTTTAGGCATGTCAATAAAATAAAACTCACCTGAATCAGAAAACATAGTGTCATTTTCTACTACTATATAAAATGCCATAGGTCGAATTTTTTCAACCATTGTTTTTATACTGATCTTCGCTTTATCAGATGTGAAAATGTCTTTTTCTACCCATGACGTGTCCTCCTGATAATCAGTATGCAAATTGTATTTATTTAACCCTTCTCTACTAATTCTTCCTTTAGAATAAAAAGTTACCATGTGTCCGCCCTTCCAATAATCAAAATTTCCATTTTTTAAAACATTTAGTTGAGAACCATAATGTTCATTTTTCTTGTAAGAATATACTCCCTCAGGGATTGATTTACAGGAAATAAAATATACTACCAGAATAAAAATCAGTCTATAAGGCCTTTTTAGTAAGATAGGTTTATTCATAAGTATGATTTACAAAATATTTAATCATAATGTAAAACCTTCGTTTTTACTCGTTTCACTATTAATTTAACACTATAATAACTGTAAAAATGTACAATCATGAACGTGAAACTTAAAACCATGGCACTTAAAAGTAACAAACTTTCCTATTACCTAAAATACTATGACACAGAGACCAGAAAAAGGCATAAAGAATAACTTTGTCTTTATCTTCACCCAAAATCTAAGAGTCAAATTGACAGGAATCATAACCAAAAAATTGGTAGAGGCAAAATGTTAGTTTTCATTGCATAATAACAAATATTAAATACAATTATTTTATTTTAGTATTATTGTAATTAATGGAGAATAAAATAGATGATATAGAAAAGATAGTGCAACACTGGTTGGATTCAGCTGATAAGAATCAGAGTACTATGGAACATCTAGTAGATTCTCAAGATTATAGCTGGGCATTATTTCTTGGTCATTTAGTAATTGAAAAAACTTTAAAGGCGTTATATGTCAAACGACTTGAGAAGCATGCCATTTTTTCTCATGACTTACTTCGGCTAGCAAATAAAATTGACATTTCGTTGACTGAAGAGTATGAAGAATGGCTTGATATGATTACAACATTTAACTTGAATGCTAGATATGATAATTACAAACAAGATTTTTACAACCTTTGTACTAAAGATTTTACAAATACTTGGTTAGATAAAATAGAAAAACTTAGAGTATGGTTAAGAAATCAATTATAGATACGGCATCAAAATATGTTAAGCTACTACCTTCCGATTTAGATATAAAGAAGGCATTTCTATTTGGCTCATGTGCTAAAGGAATAGAAAGCGAAGATAGTGATATTGATATTGCAGTTGTAGTTGGTAATATGTCAGATTTCTTTGTGACTCAAATGCTATTAATGAGAATAAGGAGAAAAATTGATTTAAGAATTGAGCCACACCCAATTGATGTCTCTGATTTTACAAATATGAATCCTTTTGCTTACGAAGTGCTAACTTCAGGAATAGAGATTGATTTAGAATAGAAAATCAGGAATTAATAATTCAATGAATAACTACAGATAAACCAAGATCATCAGTAATATCAAAATTTACTTCCTAAAACCATACATCAAGCAACATTTATTTCATTTTTGTGTATTGGTAAAGTAAATATGTTACTACATTTAAAAAAAACATAGATTAAGAATGGAAAAAATAGGTAGAAACGACCCTTGCCACTGTGGAAGTGGTAAAAAGTATAAAAACTGCCATCAAAAAATAAATGGTGAAAGTGACAGTAGAAAAAAAGGAGTTATGACAGTTGTTATTATTGGGATTTTGTTAATTATAGCTGCTATTGTAATATTTACAACTTCTACACCTACAGGTAATAGTGCGCCTGGCCCTGCACCAGCTGGTAAGGTTTGGTCTGAAGAACATGGACATTGGCATAATATTTAACTTGTCTTTATATCTTTACTGATTTCATCTCCCAGTCATTCACAAAGAAAATGAGTTAGCAAACAGTGATAAAAAATATCAGAATTTCTTTCAAGAAAACTTCTACAAACTAGTTGTTAAAAAAACTCAAGCAATATTCAACCCTTCCATAGAGGTACAGCAAAGCTGTACCTCATGAAAAGATAAATAGGATATATTAAAATTTCCTGTAGGCTGACTCCAAGTATTGATTGGCTTCTTCTTCAGCAAATTTTGCGTTCTTACTATCCCAATGTAGTGTCTGACCTGGAAATCTGCCAGCAATCACACCCAACAAGATGCTCTCCGTAAGTCTGGAGGCATAGGAGAAAGATGCACTCGTCTCCGCCTCACCCAAACAGGCGTCAACAAACTCGTGGTAGTGCTTTGGTCCTTCCGAAGCATAGTCACGGACAGGCGTACCCAGGCCATAGCTCTCTATCAAGGCAGGGTCTATTTCCTGATATTTACCATCCACTATCAATTTAGGTAGTATCTGAAAATGAGGCAAAAAGAGTCTTCCTTTTTCTCCGATAAACATGGCTCCTTGATCGTGAAGCTCTTCGCCATCTGGCAGCAACAAGTCTTCATGATTACCTGGTGCACCAATCCCATCGTACCAAACCCATTTCAATGAATCGGCCGTGTATTCTGTGCCAGGAAATTCATAAGTCACCTTGTTCTTTTCAGGAAATCCAAATCCAGTGGTTTTATTGCTTTCATTCTTAATTGTTCTGGGTACATCCAGTTTCAGAGCATTATAAGGGGTATCAAAAATATGTACGCCCATATCACCAAGAGTACCACAACCGTAATCCATCACCTTACGCCAGTTACCAGGGTGGTAATAGCCTTCCTTAAAAGGTCTTTCGGGTGCTGTACCCAACCAAAGATTCCAGTCAAGTGTTTCTGGTACTGGATCGCTACCTTCTGGTGCAGGGCCATCAAACCCCCAGTTTTTTGGTGACCATGCTCGTACAGTACTTACTTTACCAATAATACCAGACTGAATTAGTAAAGTAGCAAGTTTGTAATCATAAAAAGAATGCACTTGTATGCCCATTTGAGTAACCAAATTCTTTTCTTCAGCTATTTTTCGCATCGCTCTTGCTTCAGTTACATGGTGTGTAAGTGGCTTTTGACAATAAACAGGCTTATCATTCTCCATTGCCATCATAGAAGCAGGTGCATGAGTGTGATCTGGTGTAGCTACAACTACCGCATCAATATCGTTGCTCATTTCTTTGAACATTTCACGATAATCCGAATATATTTTTGCATTAGGGTGCAACTTTTGTGCTGCTGCCAACATATTGGCGTCTACATCACATAATGCTACTACATCTACTAAGCTATGTGACGAAATATCTCTCAAGTCATCTGCACCTTGGACTCCAAGTCCAATATGCGCAGTTCGTAAACGACCACTGCTAGTAGAAGAAAGGTTTGATACACAGGAAGGTAAAAACGCAATGGATGAAGCCATTAACGCTGATTTTTTTAGAAATTCTCTTTTGTTCATTATTATTGATTTTATAGTTTTTTAATTTTAATGTTTTTAAACCAGATTGGACTTGCATGATCTTGAAGTCCAATATAACCAGATTTAAAACGACCATAGTCAGGACTGTTTTTCCATTTTCCTGCATTCTTCTTTTCGTACCAATCGTCTGACCAAGGTACAAATGACACCAATACTTTTCCATTGAGCCAGTACTCCACTTTCTCAGGTGTAAATATAATTCTTGTGGTGTTCCACTCCCCTACTGGGTTAAGTTGCTTTTGACTGTCATCCGCAGGATACATAGCATAATCTGCAGCAGTTTGCTGTAAGGGTTGTAACACCTCTGGATTTTCATATCCTAAACTTGTGTTGTATTCCGTCAGGTCATGAATACTTGCATAATTAATATCATCAATTAACTGATATTCGGGACAAATACCTGTTGGACTTTCAAACCCTTCTTTGAGGTGATAAAAGATTCCGCTATTTCCTCCTTTAGGAAGTTTCCATTCCAAGTATAATTCAAAATTTTCAAACTCTTCAAGCCCGTAAATGATGTCTTTACCACCTTTATAGTCTTGCTCCAAACCCAGTTCAGTATCGAATGTCAACTCTCCATCTTTGGCAACCCAACCAGGAGGTAAGGCATCGCCATTATATGCTCTCCAACCTTCTGTAGTAGTTCCATCAAACAAATTAATCCATTCATCAGCTTCCTCTTTTGCTTCTTTACCGCAAGAAAATACGGTGACTGCCAGTAGAAGAATTAACGTACTTTTTTTCATGTTTCTTTATTTATGTTTATGTGTGATTATAGTATTCAAATGATTGAGCGCAAAAAAAACGCTTCTCTTCTTATTTATCATGCAAAAGAAATATTCTTTTCTTTATCTAGAGGATAATTTCCAAATATAGGAAATTGATTTAAACAATTCCTATTAACACAATGCATAGTATATCTAAAAAAGTCTTTATTAATCTCTAACATGAAGTTTCTAATATAAAACTTTCATAAGTAAATTATTACAATTAATTATGGTCAATGGGTTTATAGGGTGAGAAAATTATATTGTATCTGTTCAAAATGTAAGACGAATTACATTATCTAATCTGCGATCAATCAGAAAAATAGTTTTGTTGCCAATTGATCAATTCAAACCTCTTCAATTGCAACTTACAAAAACGGTTTCAACAAATACATCAAATCATTTTGACGAATTTCGTGCATAGTACCTAACATTTGTCCTAGCTTTCCATCTGGAAATCCCTTCATAGCAAACCATTCAAGGTAATAAGTGGGTAATTCTCGTATAAGTTGTCCTTTATATTTTCCGAAAGGCATTTTATACCTTACCAGTTCTAGAAGAAAGGTTTTATTTTCCATTCTATATTTCCTCTAAAATATCAACTAATCTACTGATGATTTATCGACACGTGTAGGAGTATCTTTTCCAGAAACTATCCCTTCTGCTGCCGCAGCTATAGCTTTAATGGTATTGGTCATATGAGTGGTGTCAATCGTTTCAAATTCATCACTCACCTGATGATAATCCTTATCCACATCAATGGGTGTAGTACTGATACTATGTGCAGGAACTCCAAGACGAGCCAAAGTAGCATTATCGGAACGGTAGAACAAATTTTGAGTTGGATATGGGTCTGCATAGAATTTATATGCTGTACCTTCAACACTTTTTTGCAACAATTCACCAAAACTAGACCTTTCGAAGCCTGTAATCCAAGCAGTATTAGGACCTTCTACAGCTGGTTTACCAATCATTTCAATGTTAAACATGGCCACTATCTGATCGGGGTTTAATTGCTTTGAGAAATATTGAGAACCGTAGCCACCTACTTCTTCGGCTGTAAAGGCAACGAAGTAAATAGATCGCTCAGGTTTACCTTTTTCTTTAAAATATTTGGCCAAAGCCATCACAGCAGTAGTGCCTGAAGCATCATCATTTGCACCGTTAGCTATTGAGTCTCCATCTACTTCTTTTTGTATACCGATATGGTCATAATGTGCTGAAAAAAGTACTATTTCATCCTTACGATTACCTTCAATCATGCCTCCAACATTTGCCAATGATTTTTCTTCATAGGTATTCAAAATATTAATTGCATATTTTTCTGGAGACAAATTGTCTGTAAGTATATAAACAGTACTGCTACCTTTGTCTTTTTCAAATTTTATACCGCCTCTTGAAAAGTATTGTTGATATCGATTAAATATAACTTCATGTGCTTTATCCACTAATACTATAGTACTCTTATCAGTTCCTTGTACTTTGGAAAAAGATTCTTGAAAATTTTGCTCATTTGTTATTGAAGTTATTTCAATGCCTGACTCCTGTGTCCAGGTTATTTCTGTCTGATTAAATAAACCAAATGTATTTTGTTGTTCTATTGTTTTCCCAGCAATAGATATATTAATTTCTGCAAGTGACATACTATAAATAACAAACTCCTGCCTATAAGAAGATAGTCCAGGCAAATAACTTAAACCTGTATCTTTAAAATCATCAGCAATAATATTTGCTGCCTTTTCTATTCCCTCAGAAAAAACTTTACGTCCTCGTAATTCGTCAGAACTAAGTGCTTTAAGTTGCTTTTCAACATATTGAATATTAATATCAAAATCTTCCTGACTATAGGCTGAGAAATAGCTAAATACAAGTACAATTAGAGTTAAAGCCTTTTTAAACGTATTTTTCATGATTTTTATTTTTAATAAACTACTCCAAAAGATAGTGGTATTTTTCCAAACACATTGATAATAACATTATTTATAGTGAAATAAATTGATTAATGATCCTCATAATTAATGATTGGGTATTATAATTGTATATGTTAACTTGAAAAAAATATTAAACTAAAATGAAAATGAAATTCTCCTTACCTATTTATTTTTTAGTACTGCTGTTAGTTGCAGGGTGTTCATCTGGCAAAAAGCAATTGGAGCGCGGTCAATACTATGATGCTGTAATAAAATCAGTAAATCGTCTTAAAGGCAATCCTGACCATAAAAAATCAAAAGAAACACTTCGAAGTGCGTACCCTTTTGCTCTTGAATCATTAGAGGAGAGTGCAAAACAAGGGTTAAGTACAAATCAGCCTAACAAATGGAGAAACGCTGTAAATCAATATGAAAAATTGCACAATTTGTACAATTCCATAAAAAACACACCTGGAGCCAGAACAGTCATCACGAATCCTAAAAGCTATTTCACTGAATTATCAGACGCTAAACAAAATGCTGCAGAAGAGAGTTATAATGATGGTGTAATATTATTAAATGAAAAAAACAGAGTGTCAGCTCGAGAAGCTTTTTTTCATTTTCAAGATGCTTTGTCATTTGTGCCTAACTATAAGGATGCCGTTGAAAAAATGGAACAAGCACGTTTTGACGCTACATTAAAAGTTGTAATTGAGCAAATTCCTGTACCTACTAGGTATAAGCTTAGTGCTGATTTTTTTCAAGATAAAGTGGAAGAGTTTTTACGTTCAAATAGTTCAGGAAGTCAGTTTGTTGCTTTCTACACACCACAAGAAGTCGAAAAATCTAAGCTACCATATATTGACCAAATTCTTCGCATTCAATTTGATGATTTTGTAGTGGGACAAGAGTTTAAAAAAGTGGAAACAGAAACTTTTGAACGTGATAGCGTTGTAGTTGGAGATGTTGAAATGGCAGATGGAACCATTAAAAAAGTATACGGTACTGTAAAGGCTAAATTAATTGTTCATAGTAAACAAATAAAATCGGAAGGTTTAGTAAGCATGCAGATTTTTAAGCCAGACGGTGTTGCAATACTAAAACACGAAAAATTTAATGGCACTTACTTATGGCTAGAAAAATGGGCTACTTTTAATGGTGATGAACGCGCATTAACAAAAGAACAACTCCAACTTTGCAAAAGAAGTGAAATGTATGCACCTCCACCACAAGATATGTTTATAAGATTTACTGAACCCATATACAATCAGTTAACCCGTCAAATTCGTCAGTTTTACAGTCAGTATTAATATGATTTCAAAAAGTTTAAAATATAACCTTGTTGGACTTCTTGATCTCCGTGAAGGAGATCAAGAACAACAGGACACTTATATAGAATCATTTAAAAATGAAAGCATATTTGTGCATTTTTTAAACGAATTTATACCTATTGAGTTAGTAAATGAACAATCTAAAAAAGAGCTAATAAGTGTATTTGGAGACTCTATAATTAACTTATCAGTTGACAAACAGCTAAGTGATTTTTACAAAAAACATAATTTAAAACGAGATATCAACACTATTGCTGATAGTATCTCATATATAATAGTTGAAGATGATTACAGTTCAATAAATAAGATTGACGATGATTTTATTGATGTGAAATTAGTCGAAAGTCTGTGCAAATATCAAGGACGTACGTACAAAGCCAAAGATCAGACACTAAAGGCAATTGGTCAAAAATTGAGCGAAAATGTATTAAAAACAACTAACTTCTGGCTCGATCAAATCCCTTTTTCTTGTTACCACAAAGAACCAGAACGTTATTGGCAAGTAGCTGGAGTTTTTAAACAATATACTTGGGGTAAACTTTTCTTTCCACAACATCAAAACAAAAAAGTGTTTTTAACTGTTGGTATTAACCTTAAAGAAATGTGTTTATTTTATGGACTAGATTGTCTTCGTTCAGGTACATCGAAATTATCTACAGATCAAATTTTAATGTTCGATCATTATACAAAAGACAAAAACACAATTGTTAAAATTCCTCTTGATAAAATAGGAAACACATCATGGAATACATTAGTTAAAGATACAACTGAATTTTTCAAACAACTCGAACCATTATATTCTGAAGTAGTGGATTATATTTGGTACAATCAGGTAAACCTATCAAGTATATCTCACCAGTTATTACGTATAAATCCAGACATTCATTTTTTCACTAAAAAAGGAGGAGATAGTGATAAAGAGTTACAACATTTGGCTATAAGTTTGGTAGTAGATTATGAGCGTGATTCACTTGAATTTTCTGATAAATCGAATTTAGCCAGTGCTATAAAAACACTAGAGAACGAAGAAGACACCAATGTCTACGATATACACTCATTTAATAATGATGGCTCAGACAAGTATATTAAAGTAATTTCCTCTAATAATAGTTCTATCTCAGGGTTTAAATTATCTGAAAGCGATGTGCAACGTAGTATTGTAGATGAGGACAAAAGTTATATTTACGGTGTTTTCAACTTATCAATGAAACAAAAATCAGGCAACCTGATTATAAAAAAGGGAGCTTTTAATAAGGTTTTTGATCTGAACCCAGTTGTTTATACTATTGATTAGTTCTCCGTTCCAACCGTTGTTTATATCCTACATTTAAAATTACACCAACAAGTACTATTAACATTCCTATGTATGACATCATATTGAATGTTTCTTTAAAGAAAACATACCCTACCCCAAGTGCAAAAATAATTCCGATATATGAAACACTTGATATTTTTGAAAGGTCTTCAGACTGATAAGCTTTTGTCATGAAAAGTTGTGCGATTTGAGTAGTAATACCAATCATAAGTAGAAGCAGCCAATCCCAACCAATTGGCTGTATCCAATCGAAAAACAAGTATACACTACAAAGCGGAATGGTAACTAATGGGAAATAAAACACTACTACTAGTGGATGATCTGTTCTAGCTAATTTACGAACACTATTATAAGCCAAACCACTAAGTATAGCTGACAAAACTCCAATAATTCCAAAAGTTAATGAAATCCTAATGTCAAATCCTTGAATAACAACTGTTCCTAAAAATGCTATTATAAAAAATATCCACTGTAATGGCCTCACTCTTTCCTTGACAAACCAGATACCAATGATTGAGGTGAAAATAGGCGAAAGATATTGAAGAGTAACTGCACTAGCTAATGGAATGGCTTGTAGTGTTGAAAAATACAAAGTAAGAGCTATTGCACCTGCCAAACCTCTTAGAATTAAAATAGGTTTGTTATTACCCCAAATTGGGATATTTTTTGATTTGAGAACTATATAACTCAAGAACAATGATACTACAGAACGAAAAAAAACAATTTCAATTGCTGGCAGGTGTGGTAACATTTTTACCATTAGGTTCATAATTGCAAAAAATGCCACTGCTATTAACATATACCTCACTCCTTTCGTCATGCCGACAAAGAACTAATAAATAGGTTACAAAGCGTAAATATTTATTGATTTTTAACACATATTTTACTGTTCTTCTATAAAAGTGAAAAGGATACTTCTCATTATTTTCAAATGACTAAATTGCACTTCAGAATTTTTTCATGGAAAATGGATATAATTATTTTAATTTCCTTGGGATTAAGTTTATTGGTCACAAAATCATAGTAATAAATAAGACTCCATTATCTTTTATTTTATCAATAAAATGTATCTTGCGACTTTAAAAATAACCTATACAAATTTAGGGGAAGCAGAGGAGGTTTTTTACGATCACTTTGCTAGCTTTTTAATCCTGTCGAAATGAAATTAAATAATAAATATTCAACCATGTTATCAAAAATGAAATATAGTTCCTTAGTAGTTGTTCTATTGGCTATGGGACTAACTAATTGTGGAACAAAACAGAACTCAACGGGAGGTACTACAGCTGAGGAAGCTACTGTTCAAGTAGAGGTTACAGCAAATTCAGAAAATACACTTACTGAACAAGAGGTTGCTGATGGTTGGAAGTTACTTTTTGATGGTAAGCAAACCACAGGTTGGAGAGGATATAATCAAGAAACTTTGCCAAAAGCCTGGATAGTGGAAGATGGTACATTAAAATCTCTGGGAGAAGGTGG
>JAOUKH010000119.1 GCA_029882685.1 Cyclobacteriaceae bacterium | reverse complement strand
TAAAATTGCTTTTGGTACAGATGCAGGTGTATTTCCTCATGGTGATAACGCTAAGGAATTTGGTTATATGGTAGAAGTAGGAATGAAACCTATGGAAGCTATTCAATCAGCTACAATTGTAGCTGCGCAGCTTTTACGAGTGGATGATACATTAGGCTCTATTGAAAAAGGTAAAATTGCTGACTTGGTAGCTACAGACAAAAATCCACTACAAAATATTCATGCTACTGAAAAAGTGAGTTTTGTAATGAAATCAGGGGTAGTTTATAAAAATGAATAATATGTGGCCTGATTTATTATAATCAATATTTTGTTTTCTTCTAATTCTAAGGATTTTCATCCTACTCACTTATTTACATAAGGCTATACAATTTTGGATGTTGTTATTGTTGGGACACAAGTAACTACGTATTATTCTTTTTGCCCATTTCCTTTATCATTTTCACAGAGATTAGCCCTAATACTATTCCAACTGCGCCAATGACGAACCAAATGAAATAATCATTTTCGAAAATGCTTGGTGCTTTGACTTTCGTCTCTTTTAATGGCATCAAGCTTATTACTTCACTATGACTTATTTTAGTTGTTCCAGGTATTATTTTATTTTCAAAGGCAACTAAATCATATTCTGGTGACCTCAGGTTTTTATCCCCAAACTTTAATGTATAGTTTGTTTGAGGTTCTAGCTCTACCACAGCATATTGATTGAGATATGATGCTGTAACTTTTTCTACAATCAGTGGCTGGTTATCTTTATTATCAATTTCTAAGTACAAATCCTTTACAGAAAGTCCACCTAAATCGACCTCATTTCTGCTATTAGAGTTGAGCTCAAATGTGCCAATTGATTGAAAGAAAACTTCTTCCTTTTTTTTACTATTTAACCTTTCCTTTTTTACTAATACATTGGTATACCTAGAATAGTAATCCGCACCGCTTACTTTAATAGATAACTTCTCCAAATATTTCTTTTCTGATAATTCTAGCTTCACAAATGAGGTTTTTAAACTGTCTTTTTGATGTGCTATTGGGTAATCAAATTCGGTGGAAATTCCTTTTATCAGATGTGTATCATAATATCCAACTTTCAGTATGTTGATTGGCAATCGCCAGTTATCATTAATTTCCAACCTAAAATAGGTGTAATCGCTCAACGGGAAATTAAGAATTTTCAATTCTGAGGTAGCATTCTTACTATGCATAGCATGTAATAAATAATTATCCTTGATTACATACCAGTTTTCTTGGTCGTCACTGCCACTTAATCTGGCTCTTTTTTGTACATCAGTATTTTTTACAATAAAACTCACATTGTCAATTTCTCGCTTTTCAGGATTATGAAATATCAAATGAGAAATTGCGTCCTCTTTGTACTCCTTCTCTATGATTTCATATTCTTTGAATAAAGAAGTACTGGACACTTCCAATTCCTGATGTCGCAAATAGGGTTGTTCTTTGCCATTATTATCAAATATCCTAAGATCAGACTGATCCGTCTTTAACTTACCTAATAGTTCAGGCGACAATACTATTTTATAGTATGCAGTTTCGTTTATTGATGCTACATCTGCTTTATAAGTATACTCTTGCCCCATAGCATATGATATGCTGAACAAGAAGATTAGCCAACTAAACTTTCTTTTCATCATCATCTTGAATAATAAATTTTAGTTTTTGATATAAGAATGAAATTATCAATAATATTACCCCTAGCAGTATAAAAGATATGATTTTCCCCGTTGAGTTTCCAGCAAGATCATAGAAAAACAGTTTGATAATAGTGATGGTAAACAAACCTAAGGAGGCAATTCGAAGTGTTTTAAGTCTAAATTTCATTCCTACTATCATTAGTACAAGTGCAGTTAAAGCCCAAACTACTGGGTAAACAGATTTTACTACAACATCATACGCTTGGTAATCTTCTATTCCCGAACCATATTGATACAACATAGAAATATGACTTACTTCGGCAGAGCTAACAAAAACACCGATAAAAGCGAGTATCCATAAGGCAATTGTTCCCTTTTTAGATTTGAAGGTGTACTTTCTGTAAATATTAAAGTATAAACTCACTAATATTATTAGGAAAAGTGCCAACAGCACATAATGCCAATAATACCCAGTGGAAACTCCTTTATTAAGTAAGTAGTAACTTCTGGAAGTCACCACTTGGTTGAGATAAACGGTGAGGTATGACCCTACAGCAATTGACGATAACCAGAAACACACTTTACGAAACGAACCACTCGATTTAATGCGGCTGATTGCTAAAATTCCAATAACAAAAGAGTAATTATAAATACCTAAAAGGATTGCTATATGGGTGGTGGCAAGCTCAATTCGAATAAATTGATAATTTAACTCGAACAAAAATCCAAGATAAAAAACTACAGCAAGAATCATCTTAACTTGCGCATTTTTCCACACAAATTTAAAATTTCTTATTTCAATGATTTCATCCTGTTTTAATAATTGAAGTATCCCTATTAGTGATGTCATCGCCATAAATGAAGCTATAAATGCCTTGTTTAAAAACACATTTAGTACTACATAATCGTATTTAGGATAGTAGTTTTGTTGCCAATCCATGCTTAAACTAATCAACATTAATACTGAAACAATAAAAGCTCCAGTCTTCATTATTTTAATTCCAGATTTTTGAGCAAGCCAAAGTAGCAACACCCCCTCAATCGCCCAGAATATAGTAATATAATTTCCATTCAATTGTATTGGAGCTATGAGACTAACAAAGGTCAGTACTATGCCTATTAATAGGAAAAGTAAGTTCCTGTCGATGTCTTTTCGTTTATATAGCGTGTATGCAAATCCAAAATTAAAAAAAGCTGTAAGTGCAGTAAATACCCCACTGTATAGTCCGTCTTTGTAACCATGGATAAGCGACAATCCCAGTCCAAAATAGATACTTGCATTACTAAGTAGCATTGCCATTTCTGGGTATTTGAACTTTTTAGTGTTTTTGACATTGTATATAATTGTCATTAAAAAGAATATCAAGTAAAAAGAGGTCAAAAACAATAATAAAGGCCATCGTGTAGCTTCTTCATGATCTATAAATTTGGAAAAATAAACTCCAATAAAAAGAATGTAGGTAAAACCATAGGAGAGATAATTAATAATATTCCACTTTTTGAAATAGACTAAAGTCAACATACCTATATCTAAAATCAAAATATAGGTGAGTAATACACTAAAATTTCCTGATCCAGTACTTACAAAAAATGGTGTCCCGAATCCACCAATAATCGCCAAAACAGCGAGTGATTTACGATCGTAGGCAACGGATAATAAAACACCAAATGCTGTAATTATGACCATAATGATGAATGCTGCTTTTTGAGGAATTAGCGCATATTCATGAAATGCCAAGGCAATGGTAAAATAGAGTACTGACAATGCGCCTCCTATTAAAACTGAGCTGAATTTTGCAAAGGAGTTTCTTAAATAATGGGCAAGACCAATCATACCTCCACCTATGAGAATTCCTATTGCAACACGCATACTCTCGGTAATTACCTCATTGTCTATTCCAAGTTTTACAAGGAATCCCATCCCTATGACAAAAATCACTATCCCTATTTTACTCAATAGGTTTTCTCCTATGAACTTCTCTAAGTCAGGATTACGCTCCATAAAAGAAAGTTTAGGAGGAATGTTGGTCTTCTTAGACGGCTCGCTAATAATTGAACGTTCTGTTGATTGTGCAATAATTGGTTTCAGAATTTCAGAAGCAGTTTGTTTTATAATTTCTGGTTCTTTTTCAACTGAAGTGGGAGGTACGACTTTTTTCTTAGGAATACTTTCTTTTGGTAGAACGGATGGTTGAACCTCCTCATTTGGAAATGAGCCGGATCTCATTTGATGAAACAAATCATCAATCCTATTACTAATACGATTAACTTTATTCATCAATTTATAAACCAACACAATGAGAATAATTAATAGTACAAATAAAAAACCTTCCATAGTTTTAGAAATTTATAATATGCTCGTGTTTTCAAATATGACGATGAAATCATACTAATAAAACATTAGCAGTCTATATACAAGAAATGCAACCTCCGAATATAATGTATTAATTTTAAATGATAAGAAGTCTAAAGTTCAATCCAGAGTTATCTGCTTTAAAAAACTAAAAGTGAATCCTCCAAAGATTCAACATATGTAAAAGAAAACACGTTTTCTATTTTCTGTAAAACCAATTGAGTCATAATCTTGGAGGTTTATTATTCTAAATGCATTTGACCTAGTTGCTCAAAAACAAAGTTTTTATTTAATGTTACCTTAGGACAATTTTCTATAAAATGAACATTGTTTTATACATAGCAATAGTTATCTGTCTATATTGGTGAAAGAAAAAATTTGTTTGTAGTCATTAAATCTAATTTTATATGCGTGTAAATATTATAAAACGAATAGTGCCAATATTGCTTTTTTTACTTTTGTCTAAAGCTATTATAGCACAAAGTAATTATGTCCCTACAAAAGAAAACTTAGCAGCCAGACAATGGTTTGATGAAGCTAAATTCGGACTTTTTATTCATTGGGGGGTATATAGTGTATTAGGAGATGGTGAATGGGTAATGCAACAGCAAAATATTTCGATAGACGAATATGAGAAGCTGCCTACATTTTTCAACCCCATACAATTTAATGCTGATGAATGGGTTAAAATGGCTAAAAATGCTGGAATGAAATACATTTGTATTACTTCTAGACATCACGATGGTTTTTCCATGTTTGACTCTAAAGCTACTGACTATACAATAGTCAAAAAAACGCCATATCAAAAAGATGTTTTAAAAGATTTAGCAGACGCATGTAAAAGGGAAGGAATTAAATTGTTTTTTTATTATTCATTATTGGACTGGCATAATGATGATTATTTTCCTAGAGGACGTACAGGCACTGGAATTAGGGGAAGGAATGATGGTGATTGGGAAAAATATATTGCTTTTATGAAAGCACAGTTGACAGAGTTATTAACGAATTATGGGGAGATTGGTGGAATATGGTTTGATGGAGATTGGGATAAGAAAAAGGCTGATTGGCATTATGATGAAATTTATCAATTGATTCATGACTTACAGCCTCAATGCTTAATAGGAAACAATCATCATGAAGCTGTAAAACCAGGGGAAGATTTTCAAATGTTTGAAAAAGACTTGCCTGGAAGATCTACACAAAATTTTGCTAGTGATGCAGAAGATATTGGAGAATTACCAAAAGAAGTCTGTGAAACAATTAATGGCTCTTGGGGGTTCAATCTAAAAGACAGAAAACATAAAAGTGATAAAGAGCTCATACATTATTTAATTAAAGCTGCAGGTTTTGACTGCAATCTATTACTAAATGTTGGACCAATGCCTAACGGTGAGATTCAACCAAAACATGTGCAATCTTTAGCTAAAATTGGGGAGTGGTTAAATACAAATGGGGAAACCATTTATGGCACTAGACAGGGGGTGGTTAGTCCTACGGAAGAAATGGTTTCTACCCAAAAAGGCAAGAAGATGTATCTTCATCTGTTAGAAAACAAAAACACATGGTTTATCCCTGAGATTAAAGGGGGTGTCGAATCAATTCGTTATTATAAAAGTAAGAACAAGGTAAAACACGAAGTAAATTCTTATGGATTACTATTAGAAATCCCTGAAAAAGAACAGGATTCAATAGATACCATCATAGAAATAACCTTAAAATAATTTAAACTCAGATCTCAACACAACGAATAGCAAAAAATAAGGCTTCGTAATTTACGAAGCCTTATTTTTTATGGATAAATAGAATTGTTACTATTCTACTTTCTTATCTAAATCAAGTACTGCGGGTGTAGCAATGAAAATGGAAGAATAAGTTCCTACTAATACTCCAATCATCAAGGCAAAAGAAAAACCTCTCAATACTTCTCCACCAAAAATCAACAATACCGAAATCACAATTAAAGTAGTAACTGAAGTAATTAATGTTCTGTTTAACGTACTATTAATCGCAGAATTAAAAATGGCAAACTTATCCGTACTTGTTCCTAAGTTTAAGTTTTCACGAACACGGTCGAACACAACCACAGTATCATTTATCGAGTAACCAATAACCGTTAATAAGGCTGCTACAAATACCTGATCAATTTCAAACGACATCCCAAATAATCCAGCTATAGCAAATGCTGCAAACACAAAAGAGGTGTCGTGCACCAAAGCTATAATAGCACCTGTACTAAACTGCCATTTTCTAAAACGTATCAAAATGTATAAGAAAATAAACACAATGGAGAAAAAGCCTGCTTTATATGAAGAGCTTTTAATATCATCAGCTATCGTAGGGTCTACTTTAGTTCTACCAGATATGGTAAAGTGAGTGTCATCTACTTTAGAATCATCTGCAATATAAGTTAAACCTGTCATTCCTTCCAATCCTGCAACCAATGCATCTTTCACCTTATTATCAGCATCAAGCGACTCGTCATCAATTAAGTAGGAAGTTGTTACTTTTAGTGTATTGTCAGTATTGTATGTTTTCACTTCAGTTCCTGCTCCCTCAAAAGTATCATTCAGTCCCAATTTCACTTCAGATGCAACCATCGATTGATTAAAATCTACAATATAAGAACGACCTCCTTTAAAGTCGACACCCATATTTAATCCTTGTGTAAATGCTATTGTAAGACCTACAACAATAATTAAACTTGATACTATGTAAGCTTTCTTTCTATTCCCGATAAAGTTCCAGTTAAGATTTGATAACAATCCTTTCGACAGTGGTGTTTTGAAGTTTACTTTACTTTCGTCTCCTTTTCTTGTCATCCACTCTACGATTACTCTTGTAATAAATATAGCTGAGAAGAATGAACAAGCGATACCAATCAGTAGTGTAACGGCAAAACCTTTAATTGGACCTGAACCTAATAACATCAAAATCAATGCTGTTAATGCTGTAGTAACGTTAGCATCCACAATAGAGCTATATGCTTTTTTGTATCCCGTAGAAATAGCTTCTCTCAAGCTTACTCCTCTTCTCATCTCCTCACGAATTCGTTCAAATATAAGTACGTTTGCATCAATAGACATACCTATAGTTAGCACTATACCAGCTATACCCGGTAAGGTAAGTGCTGCATTTAATTGCGCTAAAATACCTGTTATAAAAAATATGTTAAAAACTAATGCCACATTAGCAACAAATCCTCCTCTTGCATAATAAGCAATCATAAAAAGCACTACAATAACTAAACCTGAAATGATAGAGTATATTCCTTGCTTTTGTGCCACTTTACCTAAAGTTGGTCCGATAACACCATCTTCAACTATACGTGTAGGTGCTGGCAAAGTACCCGCTTTTAGAATATTTGCAATATCCTTTGCTTCCTCTAACTCAAAGTTTCCAGATATTTGAGAACGACCATTTGGAATAGTTCCATTCACAGATGGAGCAGTATATACTAAGTTATCCAGTACAACAGCAATTCTACCTTGTGGTGATTTACTTGAAGCTTCCTCTGTTACTTTTTTCCAAATTTTCGCTCCTGTAGCATTCATTTGCATGGATACCGCAGGACGAGCAAAATCATCTAAATCCTGAGTTGCATCGGTTACTACCTCACCTGATAACAAAGCTTTTCCACCACGTCCTACTTTTAAAAAGTATAGCTCCATGATTTCTTCATTAGACCCTTCTTGTTGTTGGAAAGGCTTAGCTGCCCATGCATAACGTATTGTGCGAGGAAATAATGCTTTCACATCATCTCTTTTAAGAATACGGTTAATTTTAGAAGTGTCTTTTACATCGTATGCCAATGTTTGTAATGACTTCGTTAAAGCAAAAAGAGGAGATACTTTAGGAGCGTCTAAAGAATCTAAAGCATCTTTAGTGATAGAATCTTCAGCAACCGTAGTAGTATCAGTATCATCATTACTGTCAGTATCAGTAGTTAATAAATCATTAAGGTTTCCACTAATTTTTTCAACATCTGCTTGTAAAGCATCCGAAACGCTTCCACTTTCTAATTGCATCTCTGCAACTAACATATCATTTATAGCTACTAATGAATTATTTACATCAGAAATTTCAGCAACTTCCCAGAATTCTAATTTAGCTACACCTTGTAATAATTTTCGTACTCGCTCAGGGTTATCAGCACCAGGGATTTCTACTTGGATTCTCGCAGTACCCTGTATACGCTGGATATTTGGTTGAGATGTACCAAATTGGTCAATTCTTGAACGAATAATAATGAATGAACGCTCAATAGCATCATTAATTTCTTCATTTATAAAATCCATTACTACATCATCCTCATCTGAAGCACTCACTTTTCCAATGTTTGTAGAATTTGCAAATATTGGTGCTAGTTTAACCCCTGGATTATCTTCTTTAAATGCTTGGTAGAATAATGAACTAAAATTTTCCTGACTATTTTTTTGCTGTACTTTAGCTTTCGCAATTGCACCCAAAAATGCTGGATCTTCACTATGTCTGCTCAATCCTTTCAGGATATCTACTGGAGAAACTTCCAATACAGCATACATTCCTCCTTGTAAGTCAAGACCAAGGTTTAACTCTGTATCTTTAATTTCTTTGTATGTATATTCTTTTCCAAAAAGATTATACACAGGCTCATTCCAAATAGAATCGAGATAAGATCGTTTTTTAAAAGGGTCATATACCCCTGCTTTATCTGTTGCATGAGCGGTCGCTTCTTTTTGAATATTTCGAGAAACGAACGTAAATGACAGGTAATACACGCATAATGCGGTAACGATTACTGTCAAGACAATTACTAGTCCTTTGTTTTTCATTGTATTAGATTATAAAATTTAGTTTGGATTAATGTTTTACCAGATATATGCATAAATACATATCGCTGTAAATTATCTTGCCTTATAGAAGCAAGAGACTTCATCACGCTAAGCGTAATTTTGCTAATAAAATTAGGGAGCGTTGGGTGAAATGATTTGCTTGAATACCATACTTAGATAAGTTTCTAAATAGGGTTTTTCCAGATAGTTAGCTGATATTTTAGAGCTATCTGAAAGTACATTTTCGCTAATGAAATAGAAAATATGTGTAATATGAAGTAATACAGAGGCAGTAATAGCATTAACAGAACTAATCACTTCAATTTTTTCAGCAGAATCCTTCTCATCATTATTTTCCTGCTCTACGGTTGATTTAGTAAATTCAGAATTTAAATATCCTGTTTCCCCTATACCTAATACAAAAGCAATCAACACTCCGAGGAGTAATGTGGCAAATTGTTTTGACTTCGATATGTTGCTTATATCCTTCATTTTGAGCGAACAAAAGTAACGATAATTATCTAATTCACAACCTGCTCTATAAGACTTTTTATTGGGCAAGTCATTTATTTCTAAATGTTATTTCAACAGCTTATCGCATGTTTCGTTTTTTATATTGCCGATTTCTATTCTTCAACTATATTTGGGTACAAACTATGGCAGGTTATTTCGACACCAATATTGAATTTTTGAAAGGAGTTGGTCCTCAACGTGCCGCACTGCTAAATAAGGAGTTATCTATTTATACTTTTCGTGATTTAATTCAACACTATCCCTTCCGTTACGAAGATCGTACTTCCTTTTATAACATATCGGAACTCAATGAAGAAATGAGTTTCGTACAGATAAAAGGTAAATTATTAAAAATGGAAACCATAGGTGTTGGAAGAAAACAACGACTAACTGTTCGGTTTGGTGATGCTACTGGTCAAATAGAGTTAGTTTGGTTTAAGGGAGTAACATGGATAAAAAAGACACTTAGGTTAGGTGTTGAATACGTGGTATTTGGAAAACCTAATAAATATGGGGCTAAAATAAATATAGCTCATCCCGAAATGGATGTGTATGTCCCCGCGCATGATAAAGGTGGATACTTGCAACCTGTATATCCACTTACAGAACTGCTTCGAAACAAATACCTCGATAATAAAACATTTAATAAACTACAAAAGGCTTTACTTGAACAAGCACATACTAAAATTTCAGAAACGCTTTCCGACTCTTTAATTCATCAATTCAAACTAATTTCAAAACAAGAAGCGCTTATTCAAATTCATTTCCCTAAAAACCAAGAATATTTAACCAAGGCTCAGTATCGATTAAAATTTGAGGAGTTTTTTTATTTGCAACTACGGCTGCTCATGCTAAAACTCACACGTACGGAAAAATTTAAAGGGTTGGTTTTTAAAGAAGCATCTCTACTCACAAGTTTTTACAAAAATTATTTGCCATTTGATTTAACCAAGGCTCAAAAACGCGTGATCAAAGAGATATATGCGAACATGAAATCAGGACATCAGATGAATCGTCTTTTACAAGGCGATGTAGGTAGTGGAAAAACTATTGTTGCCTTTATATGCGCTTTAATAGCCATCGATGGAAACACACAGGTAGCTCTAATGGCACCTACTGAAATTTTAGCCACTCAACATTATGTTGGATTAAAAGAGTTTGCTGATGCTATTGGAGTATCCATTGAAATATTAACTGGATCAACCAAACAAAGTAAAAGGCGTGAAATTCACGAACAACTAAAAAATGGAGAACTCAAAATTTTAGTAGGTACACATGCACTGTTAGAAGATGTTGTTCAGTTTAAAAAACTAGGATTGGCTATTGTTGATGAACAGCATCGTTTTGGTGTTGCACAACGTTCTAAGCTTTGGCAAAAAAACAAAGACGTATTTCCTCATGTTTTGGTGATGACAGCCACTCCAATTCCACGTACTTTAGCCATGTCCATATATGGTGACCTAGATATTTCTGTAATTGATGAATTACCAGCAGGAAGAAAACCTATCCAAACCCTACACCGATATGATGCTAATCGATTAAAAGTGAATGGTTTTATAAAGCAACAAATTGAAGACGGAAGGCAAGTATATATCGTTTACCCATTGATTGAAGAATCTGAAAAATTGGATCTGAAAGATTTGATGGATGGTTATGAAAGTGTTTGTAGAGCATTTCCAGATATTACTGTAAGTATTGTTCATGGTAAAATGAAACCTGATGCGAAAGACTATGAAATGCAGCGCTTTGTGAAAGGAGAAACCAAAATTATGGTGGCCACCACTGTAATTGAGGTAGGAGTAAACGTACCAAATGCCAGTGTAATGGTGATTGAAAATGCAGAACGATTTGGACTAGCACAGCTACATCAATTACGTGGTAGGGTGGGGAGAGGAGCTGAACAGTC
>JAOUKH010000118.1 GCA_029882685.1 Cyclobacteriaceae bacterium | reverse complement strand
CTTTTAGTCCCAATCCCGCATTAGGATCAGGAACATACACTACTCCTGAGTTAGTTTTTCCGAATTCACTCCCTACTCCTTCAGTATCCATTTTCATACCATAGTAAGCACCTCCTCCAAAACCATATATGCCTACACCAGTAAATACAGGAATACCACTACTGAATTCTACCATTGCATCTGCATACCAATAACGATTATCATTCACAGTGCCAAATATGGCAGTAGCCTTTAGTTTTATCCCTGGTTCAAATTCAGCATCGATTATTCCATTGAATCCATTTCCATAAACAGGATCGTCACGATAAAAAACGAGCTGACCATAAAATTTAAATGGTTTTTGGTCTATATCGATTATAATTTTATTGACATCAATACGATTATATCGCCAACTCTGATAACCTTTTTCAGTGTCAATTTCTCCAACAATGGTTAAACCTGCTTCACCACCAAACGACTCATTAAGATTTACAATAATATCAAAATCAAGCCCTACTTGCGTATCGCTGAGACTACGCATACCAATGTTATTGATGCTTATAGGCAAACCAGCCATGGCTTGTTGATCATCTTCAGATCCAAAAGAAAATGCTCCAACCTTTAAATAAGGTTTTACTGCTTGAATTTCTAAACTTTCAAAACTAATATCAGCAATATTAGCAGATTTGGAAGATTCATTCTCTCCCATTTTGGCACTAATACTCATTTTACCATGCAAATTTGCTTTAGGTCTAAACTTGCCTTCAACTACTTTTATTTCTAAGTATGATGCTTCATATATTTCAATTTTACTAGTTCTAAATACCTCAAATTGTAAGTCTTCATCAGGAGTTACATTAAATATATATTCATTACTCCTATTGATTAATGCTGTATATTTAAAAGGCGTTTGGTCATCCGCCATAGGAACTATTATTTTACCATTGAAGCCAGCTTCTTTGAGTTGATTCGCCTGTAACTGAATATATATTTCATCTAATGAAAACGCCCATCCACTCATGTCTCCATTTTCCATTTTAATTAGATGTTCAGCCGCCAGAGTTCCAGTAAAACCCATATTATCGATAAGTAAATTTCGAGCTTCAAAACTTGTTCTCCCTGAACCATCTTTAGTTTCAAATTGTGGAGGCAACCTAATAGACAACTCTCTCAGATAAAACCCTCTCCAAAGATTAGGGTTATCAGGTAACATTAATGTAGACTCATAGTCTTCTGGAAATACTGTAGCTGGAGCATTACGAAAATCACTGAAATCGAATACCGCATTTTTTATACTAAAACCAACACCTTCTACTCCATTTACCTGAAAATCAGGAAGGCTCATTTCCACTATTAAATCATTCCAATCACTTAGTGTAGTACTAAAATTTGCCTCTACCCTTCCTTCTTGAATATTCCCATTCACATCTTCAGGAATGATCATATCTCTTGAAAAAACTATGTTTGCTCCTACACTCATTTCTTTAAATCCATTACAATCAAACTCAACAAAAGTTTGATGCCCCTGAAGTACAAGCATAGAATTTTCGCCAAATATATTAATTGGGTAATCACCTAGTAATTGGAGCTTAGCATTACCAGTAATGCCTCCTGTTTTCGATAATTCAATTTTATCACCTCTAAAAGTTATTTCTTTACCATTTGAAGGTACAGTAAAGGACATGTATGCTATTAAGTAGGCATGTGTGGGAGTCATTACCAAACTATCTATTACAATAGTATACTCCAGATTACCAATTGATCTTTTAATACCTATGGGAAGGTCAAGTATTGATTTGTCATCCAAAAATTCAGTGAATCTATTATTATCCTTAACATACTGATTCAATTCTGTAGCTTTATTTCTATAGAATGCTAAGGTATCATTAATACTTCCAGCAAATTTTTCCTCTTTTAGTGGATCAGCAATATCTTCAAAATAAATAGATTCGTTAAGTACTAAAGATGGAAATTGCCTAGTTAATGGTACATCAACTTTACGCTCTTCTTTTTCTTCAATTTTATCTTTTTCAACCTTTTTTCCAAGATTTTCATTTTTTGTCCCTCCAAATACTCCTTTTACTTGAAGAGCCAGCACTAAATAAAATAATATTATTAAAATTCTATTCATATATTAATCTTTTAACACTATTCAATAGCTATCATTTTTTGTTGAGATAATCTACTCTCCAGTCCACTATTAGTAACTGCTGAAAGTTGAAAAATAAACTCTCCATTTTCTTTATATGAAAAATAAAGTTGATCTGTATTTGAACTTATTTTATTTTCATCTGCAAAAATATTTCCGTTTACATATACCCTAAATCCTTTCAAATCAGCTATGCTGTAATCATATTCCCACTTTAAAATAATATTTTCACCCCTAGATTTTAATTCTTTAATTTCAATATTGGGCAGAACTATTGAGGGTGTTATAACTTCAATAGTATCACTTAAAAGACTACGTTTAACGTTTGGGAAATTTTGAACACCAATTATTGCAAACCGATATTTTGATGAATAATTATTCTTTATGGTAAAGTTATAATTGTTGGTAAAAACTATTCCTGCTTTACCTAAAATCAATAGTTTGTCTTCTGGTGGAAAATTCACCAATATATTATATCCGGTCGTCAACGAATCTGTTGTACTTTTATGATCCCAAGAAAGGTTAATGTAATTCACACTGTCTGTCGATATATATTTTCCTTTTAATCCTTCAGGTACTGGCACTTCTTGCGCCATGACTAACACATTTATTATTAAACCCAGTACTAGCATTAACAACTTTAACATATTTTCATTTCAAATATTTATTTCAATAATCTAGAATCACTATAAAGAGTACTGATATCTTATCATGTGTACAAATACACTTATAACATGCTTATAATAAGCTATATATATTCACAACCTCTACCTATGTAGTACTCTGTAAATACAGATGCTAATGAAATATTCAACAAGATTTCATTTTTCCTAAATATAGGATAATGCTAAATATACTCCAATTTTTGTTTAATCACATAATCTTCTAAAGATTCTATACTAATCAATAAATAATTTAATAAAAAAAATGTTTTCTACCTTTTATATTTTCACTTACTGATAGATATTATTTCAACACCTTTATAAATTGCATTTAACTGATTGTGTATCATTGAGATAGGTATATTAAGAAATTGAAATACATTGGTATAAATACAATGTGGCAAAGTTTTAGACATAAGCACCGTCAAAGGCGGTGCTATGCTTCTTTGCATAACCACCTATTTCTTTGTGCTTTATGGCTTCAGTACGAATTCTATTGCATATTCTGGGTTTAACTTTCCAGTAAGTCATTCTGTATGTTTTATGGCAATAGCCAATAAAAAACGAGGGGGAATCCTAACCAATTAGGACATGTATTTACAATAGGGTTAAGATTTCTACAGCAATGAACCAATTATTTTGGTTCATTGACTCCGAAATGACGCGAGAATTTTTAAATGCGTTCGCCCTGCTAACGCTACAAGTAATCGTTTATATGCCTAATTTCTTTTGTATATTCTCTAAAGTTTCCCCTTTGGTTTCTGGCATCATAAACATGGCAAAAATTAATTGAAAAACCATTACTCCTGCAAATATTGCAAATATAGGCCATGGATTAGCCTTAAATACATCTATAACTACTGGTCCTAATAGTGTAATTAAAGCTGCAAATATCCAATGAATACCAGTACCCCATGCCTGACCAAAAGACCTAACATGATTGGGGAATATTTCTGCAATAAATACCCAAATAATAGCTCCTTGCCCTACTGCATGAGAAGCTATAAAAACCATAATAGATACTACTAAAACTGTTGATCCTAAACTAGCGTAAAATGAAAAGGCTATCATTAAAAGGCTAATAATATAGCCGACAGAACCAATAATAAGTAAACTTTTCCTTCCTGTTCTATCAATAAAATACAACCCTACAAAAGTAAATATGAGATTTGTCCCTCCAATAGCTATGGAATTAAACAAGGACTCCTTCGATGCCAATCCTGCCATACTGAGTATTTCAGGTGCATAGTAAAGCACAAAATTAATCCCAGATAACTGATTAAAAAATGCTAATAAAAACGCTAGAATTATTGGTGTCTTATATTTAACGAAAAAAGATTCCTTCTGTTGATCCAAATGTTCAGCTTTAACAATCTCATTCAATTCTTTTTCTGGGTCTTCAATATCCATTTTCATTAAAATAGATTTTGCCTCCTCTGTATTGTTTTTGACTGTCACAAGCCACCTTGGACTTTTCGGAATCCACAATACAGTAAAGAAATAAATGGCTGCAGGTATTGCTTCTACTCCAAGCATCCAACGCCAGTCATTACCACCATCAAATCCTTTTAACAAGTAATTTGAAACAAAAGCTAACAGTATACCAAACACCAAATTAAATTGATAGAGTGCCACAAGCTTTCCTCTATTTTTTGCAGTAGATATTTCAGAAATATAAGTAGGTCCTGCAACAGTAGAAGCCCCCACTCCTAGTCCACCTATAAAACGAAAAAATGAAAACATGTAGGGGTCAGTAGCTATTCCTGAGCCTACTGCAGACACAAAATATAAAATACCAATCCAAATTAGTGTGTTTTTCCTTCCTATCCTTTGGCTAGGTATTCCTCCAAACAATGAACCTACAACTGTTCCCCATAATGCCATAGACATAATAAATGTACCATGAAATAAGGGTGAGGTATCCCATAACTCTTTTATAGGAAGGTTTGCTCCTGAAATAACCACAGTATCAAAGCCAAATAAAAAGCCAGCTAATGACACTGCAAATGCCCACAAAGTTTGGTTATTGTTTTTCATAAATGTGCTATTATCTGTTTTAGCAGATGAAACCTTTAAAGTTAAAAAAAATCACACCTAATTCTTTGCTTAATGGAATAGGTGTGATTTTAATGTTTTTTTTCGATCTAATAAATTCCAGTCGGTATTAGAAATATAATTAACATGAAGAAACTATATGTTATAATACAAACACAACTATTTCTTCTCCCATATATTTTCCATTTCCTCCAATGTCTTTCCTTTCGTTTCTGGAATATATTTCCAAACAAAAAGAATTATAATTACTATAAATCCTGAAAAAATAAAATAAGGCAAGGCATTATTCCAAACACCACCGTCAGCTACTAATTTATTAGCATCACTTTCAACCACAATCGGGAAAGTCTGAGAGACAAAATAATTAGCAAGCCATTGTGCAGCTACTGCAATGGACATAGCTGCACTTCTTATTTTATTTGGAAAGATCTCTGATAACAACACCCAAACTATTGGACCCATAGACATTGCAAAAGAAGCAATAAACAATAAAATACCAATTAAGCTGATGATACCTTCTGTAGAAGAAATAGTAGGTAATCCCACCGAATTTACACTAGAATAATCACTTAAATACAAGGTGAATCCCATAATTAAAAACCCTGCCAACATACCAAATCCTCCTATAGTCAATAATGGTTTTCTACCTAGTTTATCAACGGTATACATGGCAACGAAAGTAAACAGCAAGTTTACAGTTGCAAGTAGTATTTGTTGTAATAAAATATCTTCCTTTCCAAAACCAAGAGCCTGTTCAAAAATATCCGCACCATAATAAAGTACCGCATTTATTCCGGTAAATTGTTGCAATATCGAAATAACGGTACCTATAACTACTATTGGAAAAAGAGATTTCTTGAAGACAGAAACCTTTTCAGATTTACCTTCTTTATGAATTGATTCCTTAATTTCAACAAATTCTTTATTTGCCAATTCTTCACCGTGAATTCTTGTTAAAATGTTTTTGGCTTCTTCCTCTTTTCCTTTGATCATCAACCACCTTGGACTTCTAGGGACCATAAATAAAAGAACGAGAAATAATAAAGCCGGAATTAATTCAGACCAGAACATATACTTCCAACCATATTCTATATTTTGAGTTTCAGTCAAATTATCTCCAATAAAATAGGTACATAAGAAAACAACGAAAAAACCTATAACAACTGCCATCTGATAATACGTAACTAATTTACCACGCTTATCTGCAGGGGATATCTCAGCAATGTACATTGGCGCATTCATAGAAGCAATACCTATGGCGATCCCACCGAGAATTCTGAAAAATACCATTAGGGAAATAGACTCAGGTAATATACTGGGTAAACCTGAACCCCAAGCAGAAATTGCAAAAAATACCGCAGAAATTATTAACGAACTTTTTCTACCAACCTCTTTACTTAGTAATCCTGCACCCGCTGCACCAACTAATGCACCCAAAAGCGCACTACTTACAATAAACCCTTTTAAAGCACCAGTTAATTCAAAGTATTTTGAAAAATAAAATTGGGTGCCATTTATTACTCCAGTATCAAACCCGAAAAGTAATCCCCCTAAAGTAATTACAATGGTGATGAAATAAATATTAATGTGACTGTTTGAAGATTTACTCATTATTTTTTTTATTAAAAATGTTGCCACGAACATAATCAATTTACATCAATTTAAGCAAATGAAATTGCCATTCTTTTATTATTCTAAAGTTAATCTTTCGAAATTATTCACATATTCAATATTAAATCTAATTAACAAATCAATTTTACGATATTGGATCATAAGGATAGTAGCGCTAAAATTTCTGAATCAATAAGCCTTGGATTAGCTCCTTCTTTACTAGCTACCAAGGCTCCAACAGCACAGGCATAATTTAAAGCTTCATCAGGTGCTATATTATTCAAAAGTTTGCCGATTAGAGTTGCTAAAAATGAATCACCTGCGCCTACAGTGTCAGCAACTTTTGTTGGATAACCAGCATTAGTATAAAATCGACCTTTATAGAACAAATCAGCACCATGCTCACCTTTAGTAACACATATTTGTTGTGTTTGAGAGTGTTGAGAAAGAAATTTTATTTGTTCAATAGTTGAATCTGAATTATAGTTTAACGCTACACATATTTCATTTAATTCTTCATCATTACATTTAATAAAATCTGATTTGCTCATCAAACTCAACAGTAAATCCATTGAATAATATGGAGCACGAAGGTTTACATCAAATACATTATAATTTGAGTATTGTAATAAATTCAATAAAGTACTTTTAGAGACCTCATCTCTACTAGCTAAACTACCATATATAAATACATCTGAAGACTTTACGGTTTCTATAACTTTATCTGAAATTTCAATTTTATCCCAAGCTACTGGATACTCTATTTCGTAAAATGCTGAGCCATTGTTATCCAAAGTTACATTTACACAACCCGTTTTGAAAATTTTATCTCTTTGAATGTTTGATGTATTTACAGCATTTTCATTTATATACTGTAGTAACTCATTTCCATTTTCATCATTACCTATACGACTAATCATATAAGTATTAATTCCAAATGATTGTAATCTCAAAGCCACATTTAAAGGAGCTCCACCTATATTTTTATAGGTTGGAAAGATATCCCAAAGTACTTCACCAAAACAGATAGCACTAAACATTATTTCTTATTATATATTACAATGGATATACCTTTGGAAAAATTATGTATAATAATTGAAGTACTCTAACCCTATTTATATTTTATTTTCATTATTAGAATAATTGCAGCAAATATAAAAGTAATTAAATTGGCAATAATCACTGGAATATCTTTTACAAGTATTCCATAAGTTAGCCAAAGAAATAGCCCTATTGTTAAAACAGAATACATCACAAGCGACAAATCTTTTGTTTGTTTGGTTTTAATAACTTTGATAGCCTGTGGAAGAAAAGAAAAAGTTGTAAAAGCTGCCGCAGTTAGTCCGACTATTGTATATATACCCATATTTTTTTTGCAAATTAGACTTAAAGATAGAACAATTCTACATGTGGAAAGTTACAAGACAGTATTAAAAAAAAGAAGAGTGTAAGAAGCTATTTCTTCACAAATCGTTCTGCTCGATTTTCGATATTTAAGTAATACAAGCCTGCCTTTAAGTCTTGTACAAATATTTCCTTTCCCTTTCCCTTAAGAATTTCATTTCCATTCATGTCAGAGATAACATAGTCTGTAGTTTTAGAAAGAGTAATTTTTAAAGTTACTGTTTCTGGAGTAAAAGTGATAGGCTCATCTGTTGAAGTAAAAACAAACTCAACACTATAAAACTCTTTACCTTCTCTATCAATATATTTTAAGCGATAATGATTATCACCTGGGTAATGATTTGGCGCAATACTATACTGATTATTATTAAGCTGCCCCTTAGCTGTAACAGTATTTACTACTTTCCATTCTTTTTTTTTCTTAATTAATTGCTCTATTTCAAACCTACCATTCGGCAACTCTCCTTTTGAACTCCAATGTATAGAGTTATTGTCCGATTGAGCAGTAATAAATTGAAATCCACTTGTAAAACTTAATGCTTGTGGGTTAAGTACAACTGGTTCACAATCATCCTTATATTCAATCCTAAGTACAACCAAATCTCCTAATTTTAAATAGGACAAATCTACTTGAAAGGCAGTTAACATTGGTGAATCAAATATTAACCTATCGTTTACAAATATTTTATTAGTGCAAAACGATTTTGTGATGTTATTATATGGGTTACGAACAAAAATATTCTTACCACTATATTGCCCCTTCAACACCAGCTCTCCAGCTAACAACACATTAGGTGTTATGACAAAAACCAATAGAATAAGAAATGTATTTCTCATAACCTTAAAGTTATGTGAATCAATCAAATAAGATGATATTAAATCAAGATTTCTCGCACATTTGACTTTATCTTTTTAGATAAATCATCTGTAGGCAAATCATTAGCATCTCTTCCAAAAGGATCTTCTATCTCTTCTGCAATTAATTCGATAACAACCAATAGAAAAAACACCATTAATACCATTGGAATGGTCCAATATTCATAAGGATAAATAAAAGCAAACGGCAAGGTCAATATATAAGTGAAAATAAATTTCTTAATATACATACTATATGAATAAGGAATTGGTGTATTTTTAATTCGTTCGCAAGCTCCCATAATATCCGAAAATGATTTTAATTCTTTATCAAGTACAAAAAATTGTTCTTTTGTAAACTTACCAGCTATATATAGTTCATTCACTTTTTCATACAACATTAATGATATGATATTCGGTTTATGGTCTATATCCTCTAATCGACTCAGAAAACCATCACCTGGCACATCCAATTCCTCTATTAGTGTTCCTTCTCTCAAGTGTTCTTTAAGTGCTACCACAAAATTCGGAATCATTTGCGCAAAATATAGTCGTGACTCCTTGTCTTCTATATCTAAAAACGCTCCAATTTTTAGTGCCAAATTTCGAGTGTTGTTTACCAAAGATCCCCAATTTTTACGTCCCTCCCACCATCGATCATAAGCTGAATTAGTTCTAAAAACAAGAAAAAGACCTAATACAATCCCAAGTAGCGAATGAATGGCTGTTGTACCTTGAAATTTAATTTCGAGAAAGTCAACTACTAAAAAAACAACTCCTCCAGTAAAAAGCCCTACAAACAAAAGTGCAGGGAGAAGCACTTTTACTGTATGCTTACTGTATGAATGAAAAATTAAACCTAACCAAGTGTGAGGATCGTATCTAACCATATTTATTTTATTTATTTATTTTATAAAAATAATATACCAACCTTAATTACAAAATTTTTAATACAAATAGAATTAAGATTCCAATAATAAGGCATTGTGTTATTATTGACCAAGCACTTCTGCAAGTTTGGTATGTAAAGCTTGACCACGAAGATTTTTAGCTATTATCCTTCCTTCTTTATCTATTAATAATGAAAAAGGAATAGATTTTACATTGTAAAGTGCTGCTGCCTCAGACTGCCAAAATTTTAAATCCGATACATGCGTCCATGTAAGACCATCTTGTTTTATTGCTTGTACCCAATCTTCTTTTTTACGATCTAGAGAAACACCATATATTTCAAATCCTTTATCTTTAAACTTATGATAAGCTTTTACAACATTGGGGTTTTCTGCACGACAAGGTTTACACCATTTTGCCCAAAAATCGACCAACACATACTTCCCTCTCAATGAAGACAGCTTAACAATTTCTCCATCTGGGTTAGGCAAAACTATGTCTGGCGCCATGCTACCAATTGCCAACTTCTTAAGTGAATTTACTTCATCAATAAAACCCCTAGCAAAAGGATTATTCTCTTTACCTTCTTCAATAAATTTATCAGCCACTTTTTGATAAATATCAAAATTAGAATTTTTGTCAATACTATTAATTACTTGCAGTACTGCTAACGAAGTACCCATTAAATCTATTTTTTCAATGAGTTTTTGAATATTTTTAGCTTCCAATACCTGATACTCTCCTTGAATCGCCTTTATAGCAATTTCATCACCTGCATCTCTTGCTTTTATAAAACGAGCATTTAACGCCTGAACTTCCTCTGATGTTTGAAAATTGTTCATCAATGCTTGATACTCATCAAGCATTTTATGATCTCTTGATCCTGAAATTTCCACAAACCCATTTCTAGAATTACCATCTACACGAATCACAACATCGTCTTTATCAAGAATAACATTCACAAATTGTTTTCCATAATAATTGATACGGTAAATTCCTGCTTGCTCAACCACCACCTGTTTAGAATAGGTATAATCATCATTAAGTACAATTGTGTCTTTAGGTTTTAACTTTCCATCAAGTGTAATCTCTTCGATTAAAATAAGACCGTCTTGTGGAAACCCTATATTTCCAGAGAGAGTGATTGAATTATTATTTAACTCATCATCATTAGCTGATTGACTAATACAACTTGTAGCTATAAAAAATAGCCCTACGAGGTAAATTGTCTTTTTATACATTATTGTTCTAGTTTTTTTCTTAACAATTGATTGGTCACTTTAGGATCTGCCTTTCCATTACTTAATTTCATAACCTCTCCCACAAACATACCCAATAATCCTTTTTTTCCTTTTTTAAATTCTTTCACTTTTTCAGGATAATTACTAAGCACTTCATCTATAATTGGAGCAATAGTACTTGTATCGCTATCCTGCACTAGGTTCATTTTTTCAGCTACTTGCAGAGGCTCTCCATCTGGATTTTCTAACATAGCAGTAAATAATTTCTGTGAAGCCACAGAAAAACTTAATTGATTTCCATCTACCAATTCAATGATTTTAGCTATCTTATCAGTATTGATCGGAAATTGTTTGATGTCTATCGATAAATCATTCAATACGATTTTATAGGTCCCAT
>JAOUKH010000117.1 GCA_029882685.1 Cyclobacteriaceae bacterium | reverse complement strand
TTATCATTCGATTCATGGAGCTGTCCAAGAGTCGCAACATGTATTTATCCGTATGGGGCTGCATTATTATCTCGATTTACATCAGAATAATAAAATTAAAATATTAGAGGTAGGGTTTGGCACAGGACTTAATGCGTTGCTTGCTTATAAAGACTTATCGAAAAAGAACATTAAAACTTGGTACGACACCATTGAGCCATTTCCAATTGAAGAGGACGTTTGGAGTAAGTTGAACTATACAGACCTGTTGGGAATGGATAATGAAATAGATGTTTATGGACAAATGCACAGAGCAAGCTGGGAAACCAAAACAGAACTTAAAGAAGGTTATTTGTTTACTAAGCTAAAAGACAAGTTGGAGAGTATAGAACTCCAAGCTAACCATTATGATTTGATATTTTTTGATGCTTTTGCTCCTAATAAACAGCCCGAGCTTTGGCAACTTCCACAATTAGAAAAAATAGTTGGCAGCATGAAAGGAGGAGGCGTATTTGTAACCTATTGTGCGCAGGGTCAGTTCAAGCGCAATTTAAAAGAAGCAGGGTTAGAAATAGAATCATTATCTGGCCCTCCTGGAAAAAAAGAAATGGTGAGAGGAGTGAAATAATACTATATACCCTAATATATTTTGGCTTTATCACGAATTTATAACTATGGCTTTTTTGTGAGACACAAACAAGAATTTTAGAAACACATCACGCCATCGTTTGTGTCTCACAAACGGTCTGATTTAAGGAGTTATACACGTATCCAACTTCACATCCGTACTTTCTACACAATCAATTTTATCTAAAAGAGGCAACAAAGAAAGGCCTATTTTTTGTGCAGTGGGTTTGCACTCACTTAAAAAACGATCGTAAAAACCTTTGCCATAACCTATTCGGTTACCTTTTTTGTCAGCCACCACTAGCGGTACATGTACCATGTCAATTTGCTGCGGTGAAATTATAGTGCCATAAGAGGGCTCTTCAATACCCCATTTACTTATTTTCAATTGATCTTTCGTTTCAAATAAATAATGAACGAGTTTATCACCTACTACCTTAGGTACTACTATTTTGATGTGAGGGTAATTTTTCTTAACACGAGCAATAATAGGCCATGTGTTTACTTCTTTAAATTTTTCTATTGGCAAAAAAACATGGAGGTATTCGATTTTAGTAAAATCTACCAATTGGAATAAGTTCTCAATAAGCTTCTTATTACGCTTATCAAATTCTTTTATTGAAAGCGTTAGTCGTTTTTCTAAGTAGGTCTTTCGCAATGTAGCTTTATCCATGCTGTAAAAATACGAGGCAGTAGTTGTTTTGCAAACATGGATAAGTTATCACTTATAAGTTTGTTATTTTGAAGCAATAATCCTGAGTTCACTCAATAAGCTTAATTACTCCTCCAACAAAACATGAAATTTATAATTAAAGGGATCGAATTGTTGTATGAGGTCTTTAATAAATTGAGGATTATCCTGATAAAAATTTAAGAAATTATCCGTTCGTTCCTGAAGGTTGTCATTGGGAAACAACTTGTTTTTCACACCTTCAATCTGCTTAATTTTAGTATCGTGATGTCGCTTTTCAGCACGCAATAGTTTCTTCTCTGCTTTTTCGAGCAAGTTTGTAGTTTTCGTTTGTAATGCTTCTAAGTGTTGCAATAATGTAACATCAACTACGGAAGCCTGTTCTTTTGCTTGGTTATAAATGTTTTTTATTTCAGTTATTTTGTTTTTGTATGATAGGTCGTTGTTCGATTGCTTAGAAACATAATGCTGAATCAGAACCTGTGTGGGTAAAAACCACTTTTTCATGTCGAAATTGAGTTTATCAATTTTACGTTTGTCATTTTTACTAACTACTAAACCAAAATTACGAGGCATTAATATTGGAAAAGGAGTATTGTGACTTTCGAACACTTCTTTAAGCTGTAGCCAATATACTACTTCGGACGGACCACCAACGTAGGCGAGGTTGGGTAAAACCCATTCTTGATACAACGGTCGAAGAATTACATTCGGACTAAATTTTTCTGGTGATGTTTCTATCTGTGTGATGATTTCATCTTCTGTAAAAGCTAAATCAGTATCTAGAACAGTGTATTTACCATTTTCTTTAACAATTCTACTCCTTAAATCGCCATCGATATAGAAAAAATTAATGTCACGAGCAAAAACTTGAGTAGGGTAGCCCAGTTTTTTCAGTTCACCATTGGTATTTTCTACGAGTGATTTTGTGGAATTATTGATAACATCATCTTTAATAACCGAGACAAAAGATTGTTTTAGAGCTTTATCATCAGCGTCAATAACTACTAAGCCTTCGCTTCCAAACAATTCATTTACATAATACCTCACAGCATCAGCTAATGTTTCATGCTCTAAATAGGCTTTTTCAAAAACATCATTTTGTCCAGGAAGCTTATCTAATATTTCTTTTAGTGAGTGGGGGTCAAACCGTCCAACTGCTCCTTTTTGGTCAGTTCTCCAATGATATTTTTCTCCATCTAATCTAAAATGACTTATTTCTTCAAAATCGTGGTCTTCAGTAGCCATCCAATAAACAGGTACAAAATTATATTGAGGATACTTCTTTTTTAACTGAGTGCAAGTGTTGATTACCGTTACAATTTTGTATATGAAATATAGGGGGCCTGTAAAAATATTAAGTTGATGCCCCGTAACTACGGTAAATGTTTTCTCATTTTCAATTGAATCAATATTTTGAGCAGTGTTATCAGAAATAGTGAAATCTGAATATTGTTGTTTTAGAATATTAACAATGGTTGTTCTCCTTTCCTTTGGAAATTGTGTGGATTTTATTTGTTGTTCGAAACTTTCAATATTTGGAGTGAGGTTGTAAAAGGGAGAAAGCTTTTTATTTTTTTTAATATAATCTAAAAAGGAGGATGAAAAACAATTAGATTCATCCATTTCAATGGTTTCAAGACGCATATATTTCAATATTTATTCAGGAGTGCCAAATAAATCAAATTCTGTAGCACTTTCAATTTTTATATTTACAAAATCACCAATTCTCAGGTAATATTTTTCAGCATCAATAATTACTTCATTGTCTACCTCTGGAGAGTCATACTCCGTTCTGCCAATAAAATTTCCACTTTCTTTCCGGTCAATTAACACCTTAAAAGTTTTTCCTATTTTTTGCTGATTGAGTTCTTCTGAAATGGATGCCTGTAAGTCCATAACGGCATTAGAACGTTCTTGTTTCACTTCTTCAGGCACATCATCTTCAAAAGTGTATGCATGTGTATTTTCTTCATGAGAATAACTAAATATACCTAAACGTTCAAACCGTGATTTTTTCACAAAATTGAGCATTTCCTGAAAATCTTCATCAGTTTCTCCAGGATGACCAGCAATTAATGTAGTACGAATAGCTATATCAGGTACTTTTTCACGAATAGTGGCTAAAAGTTGCTCTGTTTTTTCACGAGTAGTGCCTCTACGCATTTTTGATAACATATTGGTAGAACCATGCTGTAATGGAATGTCTAAATAGTTGCAAATATTGTCACGTTTTGCCATTACATCAAGCACGTCCAATGGAAACCCAGTAGGAAAAGCATAATGCAAACGTATCCATTCAATACCTTCAACATCAGCAAGTTTATCTAACAATTCAGCTAAGTTTCTTTTCTTGTAAATGTCAAGACCATAGTAGGTAGAGTCTTGAGCAATTATTAATAATTCTTTTACTCCCTTTTTGGCTAAATTCTTAGCTTCAAGAACCAATTCTTCAATTGGTCTGGAAACGTGTTTTCCTCTCATTAATGGGATAGCACAAAAAGAACAAGGTCTGTCGCAACCTTCCGCAATTTTTAAATAGGCAAAATGACTTGATGTGGTGGTTATGCGCTCCCCTACGAGTTCGTGTTTATAATCAGCTTTAAACTTTTTCAGTAAGGCTGGTAATTCTCGTGTACCAAAAAAAGCATCAACTTGGGGAATTTCATTTTCTAAATCGTCTTTATAACGTTGAGAAAGACAACCAGTTACATATAGTTTGTCAATTTTTCCAGCCTCTTTAGCATCTGCATACTGCAATATGGTATCAATGGATTCTTGTTTAGCATTATCGATAAATCCACAAGTGTTCACAACAATAATATTGGCACTATCATTTGCTGCTTCATGAGAAACATCAATAGAGTTCCCTGTGAGTTGAGTAAGGAGCACTTCTGAATCCACCAAGTTTTTAGCGCAACCTAACGTAACAATATTAACCTTATCTTTTTTTAACGATTTAGTTTTCAAAATTCTAGTAATTTAGAATTGCAAAAATACCTAAAATGAAATTGGAACAGTTGCTTTTTTGAAATTAATAGGCATCTAAGAAATAGTAAACTTTATATTTGCAAGAATTTATAATAAACCAAGTGAAGAAGAAACAGCTAATAATATTTTTCGCAATACTTTTTATTGGGGTAGCGTGTATAGATGAGAGCGACTGTAGCTATGAAACCACACGAGAAGTGAAATTTTCTTTTGTTGATTCAGGCACGTTGCAAACAGATACATTGCAAATTGATAGTATTGTTATTGTAGGATTTGATAGTGCATACTATCTTAATTCTACCAGATCAAAAATTTCATTACCAATAAACCCTATTGTAAATGAAACTAGTTACTTTTTTAATTTGGTTGTTGGAGAGATAGATTTTAGTATTGTTCTAGGGTATGAGATAATGCCAAGGGTTCTTTCCGAAGAGTGTGGAATTGAGCCAGAAATAAAACAATTGTATGTGATAAGTCATGATGTAGATTCGGTGGTAGTTGTAAATAATACTTTTAATGAAGAAGTGGAGACGAATGTTAAAGTATATCGATAAACTAAGCTTATTTTTCCTTTTTTTGAGTATTGCTAATTACGCAATTGCTCAAGACGATATTGATCTCGAAGAGATAGATTCTACTAAAATTGAATTTGAGTTTATACCTAAATCATTTCGAGTTGGGATGGATATGGTTGGTTTAGTAAAAACATTGTCTCAGAATGAATATACAGAATTGGAAATAACTAGTGATATAGCTGTCGATAAGTATTTTCTGAATTTTGAATACGGTATTTTGGAAAGAAATCGTGTTGGCGACAGTATTAATTATTTCGTGAATGGCACATTTTTAAGAGTTGGATTGGATTTTAATTTTTTAAAGAATGATCCAGACGGAAATGCATTCTTTTTTGGCGTGAAATATGCACTAGGAAAATCGAATCACTCACTTGATTTTAATTATACTGACCCGATATTTGGTAGTATTTCCGAATCAAGAGAAGTTAACGCTATTAATGCACGTTGGTTTGAAATCAATACTGGAATAAAGGTGAAGTTGTTTTGGGAGATATGGCTTGGTTTTACTGGACGACTTAAATTTGCATTAAAACATGATAATACAATTGTTTTGGATCCATACGAGATACCAGGGTATGGTTTTTCAGAACAAAAAGTAATGTGGGGATTTGACTATTACGTTTTTTATAGAATACCTTTCTCTAAAAGAAAAACGCAACTACCTACTGAAAAGTGAATCAACGAATTCCATTTTGTTGAACACCTGAAGGTCATCCACTTTTTCTCCAACACCTATATATTTTACAGGAATTTTGAATTCATCAGAAACTCCAATTACAACACCTCCTTTTGCCGTTCCGTCTAGTTTAGTAATGGCGAGTGAGGTTACTTCTGTAGCTTTAGTAAATTCACGTGCTTGAATTACAGCGTTTTGCCCTGTGCTTCCGTCAAGTACAAGCATAACATCATGTGGTGCATCAGGGATGAATTTTTGAATCACTCGTTTAATTTTAGTCAGTTCATTCATCAAATTTACTTTGGTATGTAACCGACCTGCTGTATCAATAATAACTACATCTGCATTATCATTAACGGCTTGCTTCACTGTATCGAAAGCTACTGCCGAAGGGTCTGTATTCATACCATGAGCAACAATAGGAACACCTACTAGTTCAGCCCAAAGTTTAAGCTGATCTACTGCCGCAGCCCTAAATGTATCGGCTGCACCTAAAATCACTTTCTTTCCTTTAGCTTTATATTGAGCTGATAATTTACCAATTGTAGTAGTTTTGCCTACCCCATTAACACCTACAACAAGGATTACGTATGGATTATTATTTGTTTCAGGAATATCAAAATCAATTAAATCTTCAGTATTATTCTCAGAAAGTAAGGCTGCAGTTTCTTCTTTAAGTATTTTGTCAAGTTCTTCTATACCAAGAAATTTATCACGAGCTACTCTTTCTTCAATGCGCTGTATTACTTTAATGGTAGTATCCACACCTACATCAGCTGTAATTAAAATTTCTTCTAATTCATCTAATACGTCTTCATCTACTTTTGATTTACCAACAATTGCTTTTCCAAGTTTAGAAAAAATGTTCTCCTTAGTTTTTTCTAATCCTTTGTCGAGGTTATCTTTTTTTTCTTTAGAAAACAATTTGCCAAATAATGCCATTCTGATGATTTAATAAAGTGATATGGTAAAATACAAATTAGTATTAACAAAAAATCCCTTCTCGATAAATTATCAAGAAGGGATTTGAAATTTCTTTGAACGATCTAATTATTTTAAAGCGTCTTTTACCTGATCAAGGGTAACGATTTCTTCTTTAAATGTATAAGCACCAGTTTTTGGTGATTTAACAGTTTTAATAACTTTGGCAAAATTCTTACCTTCTTTTTTCTGAAGTGATGCTACTACTTTCTTAGCCATGATTATTTAATTTCTTTGTGAAGTGTATATTTTTTAAGTACCGCATTGAATTTTTTCAACTCCATTCTGTCTGGGGTATTTTTTCTGTTCTTGGTAGTAATATACCTTGAAGTTCCAGGCATACCACTGTTCTTGTGTTCGGTACACTCTAGTATTACTTGAACTCTATTGCCTTTCTTTGCCATTCTATTATGTTTTTAAGACTTACTGGTCTTTAACTATTATACTAATACGTTGCCGTTTGCTCTTGCTTTTTTCAAAACAGCAGATATTCCAATTTTATTTATAGTCCTAATTGCAGATGTAGCTACTTTTAGAGTAATCCACTTATCTTCCTCAGGAATGTAAAATCTCTTTGTTTGTAAGTTTGGATAAAACTTTCTTTTAGTTCTGTTTTTCGCATGCGACACATTATTACCTACCTGCACCTTTTTTCCTGTAATTTGACAAACTCTCGCCATGACTTTAACTATGTTTAAATATCTTTTTCTGATTTCGGAATGCAAATATCGCTAAAAGATTATTAATTATCAAAACACGTATGAATAATATTTTAGTTTTTGCTTGACAAGACTCTTTTATTTTGGTTTGAATATTTAAGAAAAGAATAATTGATTATAAAAATACTTGCCAATATCGTGAATAAACCAGTAATTATATTGGGACTAATAATTTCATCACGTAACCACCAACCCAAAAGAACTGCAATAATAGGATTAACATAAGTGTATGTACCTACCTGAGCAGCTGGTTTAATTTGAATAAGCCAAATATAGCTGTAATAGGCGATTACTGTACCAAAAACAATTAAATACCCTAATGAGAAATAGGAGACAAATGTAATGGATGATAATTCGACCGTTCTAAACTCGCCACTTATTGCACTCAATATGATTGTCACTATCCCTGCAGACAATGTTTGACTCATCACCTTAGCCGTAACATTTGTAGGGTGATTTGCTTTACGAGTATATAAAGTACCTAATACCCATGTGATAGTGGCGATTATGATCAGTCCATAACTTAATAATACCATTGACGATATATCTTTCTGAAACATATCTTTAACACCTACTAAAATAATTACTCCAACAAACCCTAACACTAGACCAATACTTAAAAGAAAATTAGTTCTAAGTTTTTTGAGTTGTTCTAGATCTAGAATTACAAACCATATAGGTACAGATGCTATTATTACTGCAGCAACTCCAGATGAAATGTATTTTTCAGCCCAAACAACTGAAACATTGCCACCAACAAACATTAGAATCCCACTTATTGATGCAGTACCCATCTGTTTTAATGAAGGAAAAGGTATTTTTTTAATATACATCCAAATCAATAAAATAAAAGAAGTGATAATAAATCGAGTCCCAGCCATCAAAAATGGAGGGATAGTATCTATAGCATAAGCGATAGCCAAATAGGTAGAACCCCAAATGATATATATGGCTGCAAAAGCCAAAATAACGACAACTCTTTTTGGTTCTTTCATGTTATGAGTATTACTAAAAGTTTGCAAAGCTAAAAAAATTATGATTACTAGGATAGGTTGCTGACAAATGACAATATAATTTTCTATAACTTTTATTAACTTTGATTTTGTGGATGATTTCTCTCCAAATTAATGAGGAAAGTCCCGATAACTATCGGGATGTAATGAGTAGTTACGTTCAATATTTAAATCCTTAGTTTATGGAAGCAGTTATGAAACAAAAACTTTCATCGCAGGAAGCGATGACATTAGAAAATAATCATGGAGCACATAATTATCATCCATTACCAGTAGTTTTATCTAAAGGTAAAGGTGTTCATGTGTGGGATGCCGAAGGAAAACGATATTACGATTTTTTATCTGCTTATTCAGCTGTAAACCAAGGGCATTGCCATCCTAAAATAGTAGATGCATTAAAAGAACAAGCAGAGACCCTTACCCTTACTTCTAGAGCATTTTACAATGATGTGTTAGGAGCATACGAAAAATATGTAACTGATTTTTTTGGCTTCGATAAAGTTCTTCCGATGAATACTGGTGCTGAGGCTGTAGAAACGGCTATCAAATTGTGTAGAAAGTGGGCGTACGAAAAAAAAGAAATTCCAGAAAATCAGGCGAAAATTATTGTTTGTGAAAATAACTTTCATGGCAGAACAACAACTATCATTTCATTTTCTAATGATCCTGATGCAAGAGAGAATTTTGGCCCATATACGGAAGGTTTTATCCGTATACCTTATAATGATTTAGATGCACTTAGTGAAGCATTAAAAGAAAATAATGTTGCTGGATTTTTAGTTGAACCTATTCAAGGTGAAGCAGGGGTATTCGTGCCTGATGACAGTTATTTAACTGAAGCAGCTAAAATGTGTAAAGAAAACAATGTGCTTTTTATTGCAGATGAGGTACAAACTGGAGTTGCTCGAACAGGTAAACTGTTGGCTTGTGATCATGAAAATGTAAAACCAGATGTATTAATTTTAGGTAAAGCAATTTCTGGTGGAGTTTACCCAGTTTCTGCAGTTTTTGCTAATAATGAAATAATGAACGTTATTCAACCAGGGCAGCATGGCTCTACATTTGGTGGAAATCCTTTAGCTTGTAAAGTGGCTATTGCAGCGTTGGATGTAATAATCGATGAGAAGTTAGCAGAGAATGCAGAGCAAATGGGGCAATTATTTAGACAGCGAATGCAAAAAATGGTCGATTCGTTTGAATTATTATCTAAAGTTCGAGGTAAAGGATTGTTGAATGCTGTAGTTATTAACGATTCACCAGATAGCACCACTGCATGGGATATTTGTGTTGCGTTAAAAGAAAATGGCTTATTGGCAAAACCCACACATGGTAATATTATCCGATTTGCTCCACCTCTTGTAATCTCAGAAGAACAACTACATGAGTGTTGTGATATTATTGAGAAAACTATTTCAGAATTTTAGAGATTTTTTTAGTGTAATTTATTGTTAAAACCCGCCTACAGAGTAGGTGGGGCAATAATTTTTTCAATTAACTGAAATCATTTATCACTTTTATACCTAATGATTTCGATTTATCCATTATGGGTAGTTCCACTGCAACATCTTCTAGACGAATTGTTTGAGTAACTAATTTTTCAGGATGTAACTTTCCCTCTTTAATCATGTCTAGCATTTCATCATACCTATAGGCTTGCATGCCATGACTTCCCACTATTTCTAACTCTTTTGCTATTATTTGATCAATAGGGATTTTAGAATTAGTATGTTTTGGAGACATAATTCCAATTTGTATATGCCTTCCTCTTTTCCTTAAACAACTTACGGAATTAAAAAGGACATCTGGATTACCCAATGCATCAATGGATACATTTGCACCACCTTGGGTTATTTCATGGATTTGTTCAATAACATTTTTTGAGTTTAATGAATTTATAGAATTCACTGCACCTACAGATTCAGCAAAGTCTAATTTTTCTTTGTCAATGTCCACAGCAATAACCTTAGCACCCAGAGCATTTGCAATCATAATAGCTGACAAGCCTACACCTCCACACCCATGTATTATAACCCAATCATCTATTTTTGTTTTACCCTGATCGACTACTCCTCTAAACGAAGTGGCAAACCTGCAACCCAAACTTGCTGCAGTAATAAAATCAACTTCTTCAGGTAATTTAACCAGATTAGTATCTGCATAATCTATGGAAACATATTGAGCAAAAGATCCCCAATGCGTAAAGCCAGGTTGAAACTGAAAGTCACAAACTTGATGATTTCCAGTTTGACATTCTTGACAGTTTCCGCAACCTGATACGAAAGGGACAGTTACTCTATCACCAACTCTAAAGCGTTTTATTTCACTTCCTATTTCAATAATAGTTCCAGCAAGTTCATGTCCAGGGACATGTGGTAATTCAATATCCTTATCATGTCCCATCCAACCATGCCAGTCACTTTTGCATAGACCAGAAGATTTCACCTCAATTACTACTCCATCTTTTTTTGGATTAGGGTCGGAAACATTTTGAATTCCTAATAAACCTTTAAATTTTTCGTAAATGATGGCTTTCATATGTTATGTTTGGGAGTAAAAAATCATAATATATATTTCACATTCATTTTATCATAATTTTAAAAATATTTCCCCTTTGTTAATCTATTTTTTGTTTGACAAATTTGCATGAATTTTATGATGTCTAAAATGTTTTATGGATCCTTTTAATAAATCACACTTCTACCTTATAGAATTGCAATACTTGGGCTTTAGGTATCACGGATGGGCCAAACAACCCGATGTGAAAACAGTGCAAGGAATGGTGAACAAAACATTAAGATATGTGTTAGAAGGTATTCCTTTTAAAACATTAGGTTCTAGCCGTACTGATGCTATGGTTTCGGTTAATAGTACTACATTCGAATTGTTTACAAAACAAGAAATTGACACCGATTGGCTACTAGAAATATTTAATAAAAATCTACCTCAAGATATTAAGGCTATTAGTATTATTGAAACGGATGAGAATTTTAACATAATTCAATCTGCAAAACAGAAAGAGTATTTGTATTTGTTTTCATTTGGAACTAAAAATCATCCTTTTTCTTCACCTTTCATGACTAGTGTGCAAGATCATTTGGACATAGAAGTAATGAAAAAAGGAGCTATTTCTTTTAAAGGGGAGCATAATTTTAAACAGTATAGCTATAAGCCTAGTGAAACAACCAATT
>JAOUKH010000002.1 GCA_029882685.1 Cyclobacteriaceae bacterium | reverse complement strand
TTATAAATTCTCCAAAAGGGCATGTGTACATCAACAGGAGTATCTGCATTTTCTGGAATTTCTGTTATCATACTCGTACTCCAAGGGTTTAAACCCAACAACCAATTGACATGGTTTTGCATAAGTGAACGATATTTTTGTGACCCTGTCATTTCTTCGTATAGCATAGCTTGAGTAGCAACTGCAGCAGCAAGATTATTTGAACACCAAATAAACAAGTGTCCTACTCCGTAGGGGTTTTCATCAGCTCTACCTTGAATTTTGTTTAAGTTATGTTCATAATATTCAATCATTTGTTGCTTATCTTTTTCAGTACCAACTTGCCATAGCGCATAATGCCCTATATTGATAAAAGGGTACATTTCGTAATGACTAGCTGAATCTCGTTCCATCCAAGACCAGTTCCCAATGATTTTTGCATATTTGCGAGCATCTTCCAGAAAATTTTCTTTCTTGGTAATTTTGTGCAATTGTGCTGCAGCCCACTCCATATCATCAGCCCATGTATTTTCTTCATAGCGGTATGGAGCTCCAAAGCTATTGCCTTGCTGATAACCTTCTTGCTGCTGTCCCATACTGTAAAGTTCTTGAGCAGCACGTAAGCAAGTTTCGGCAAATACTTCATACTCTTTAAAGTTGCTGAAAACTTCATACCCTAAAGCCAAAGTAGCTGCCGAGCGTCCAGCTAAATTTGCAATACCTGTGGCTTTACTTTTGTATTTTGAAAGACCTTGTGGTTTACCTGTAGCAAAATAAACAGGTCGGAAACCATTAGGTCCCCAGCCGTAATCAGCAATTTCTTCATGGGGCAATTTGAATCCACGATGATCTCTATCATCTGCTACCTGATGATAAAGTTCATCGGGATTTGGGTGGAGTTTCAATATCCATTCAAGACCCCATTTAGCTTCATCTAAAATATCTGGTAAATTATTAGTACCTGCTAGTCCTCTTGCATTAACCTTATCTTGAAAACTATCAGGACTCATTTGATAGGTCATCAACATTCTTGCAGTAGTATTACTACCAGTTATAAGATATTTTAACTGATCACCAGCATCGTGCCACCCACCTGTAGCATCTATTCGTGTGGAATCTGGTCGAATTCCAAAAAAACTCAAACCATCACTTTGGTGACAAAACTCTTTGGTATAGGGGTTAAATCCACAACGTTGTGTTCGAATAAAACTAACTACATCTTCTTGCCAACGAGGATAAGAATCAATTTTGAAAGTTTGGCTTTGAATACCTTCTCCTAGGAGTTCAAAATAATACGTTCCTTTTTCTATGAACTTTGAAAAGTCAATAGTATAATAATTCGAAAATGGGTGCCAAACCTTCTCATTAGGTATTCCATTGTATTTTTTTAATAATTTCCCATTAGCATTCTTCAATAATAGCACTGGTTTATCTAATGCTTTATTACTTAGTATGAGTGCTTTTTTAGGCATATCTGGAGGATATCCTCCTAAATTAACTCTAATTTCAACAGACGATTGTGCTTTAGTAATAAAGGAAAAACTACAAAACAAAACTACACGTAGTATTCGAACTATAGACTTAACTCTTCTTCCATTAATGAAATTAACCTTTATATTTTGACGTTCATTTATAATGTTTTGCAACATGATCTTCTTCCTGTTTTTATACTAAACCTAAGCTTTTAGCAGTGAATATAGGTCATAAAATTGAGCGTTACAAAATGCAAAAACTTCTGTAAGTATGATTATCATAACTTTGGTAGATTATACTTCAAAATATCGTTCTACAATAGCAAGTGTTAAAATTTAATTATTTCGTCTACTTCTATAGGAGGTGGAGGTTTTAGGTTTTTTAAAGCAGTAACAAAAGGTGGATATTCTTCTTTAATTTTATCAAAGCCTGGATCTGTTTTGAAATAGTTATAATTATCATATTCTGGATATTCCATATTCAATTTAATAATAGCGTTAGTAGCTTCTTCATATTGACCGAGCATAACATTAATTTCAACAATATTTATATAGTGTCCATATAAAACAGATAAGTCATCTTTTTTATTACCAAGAAAAGACGAGATTTCCTGAGTATAATAGTCTACAGCTCTTTCTTCTTTAAAAATTGCATATTGATATGCTTTATTCGTTGGGTTTGTACTGTCTAATTTTAATACATATTTTTTGGCTGAATCTATTTTGTTTTGGTATAAATAAGCCCAAGTTTTCCAAAAATATTCTTCCTCAATAGAACTATCAGCTGTGTCGTATAGATTTATAATTGACTCAAAATCACGATTATAATAATAGGTTAATATCCAAAATTGATGAGGATTATTTAGACTATCTTCAGGATATGGCATACCCATTAATCTATGGATCATTCTCTCTACACTTTCAGTATCATTACCTAAGTATTTAGCATTTTTTAAAGCTTTTATAGCCAATTTATAGTCTCCTCTAGTTTTGAATACCTGTCCTACAGCAAGCCATAATCGCCCTTCATTTGGCTTTAAATCAATGGCTTTTGATAAATGTTGCAGTGCTTGTTCAGCATTTAACTTTCTTATATAGATAAACCCCAAATACTTATGTGCATCAAAATTTTCAGGATCATGTTCCAACACCTTTTGAAAATAATTTAGCCCTTCATCTAACTCTCGTAATCCATGATAATGGTATACACCATGCACTAAATTTGATTCATTTGAATTTGGAAATCTTATATCAAACTCATCTACTACCTCCTTAACTTCTTGTGCTAGACTCAAGCTATATTCCATATTAATAATACGAGAGTTGAAAGCTATTTGGGACTTAGACTCCACTAGCCCAATCCAAGCTTCCTTATAACCACTATCTAGTTTAACAGCTTCGGTAAAGTGATCAAAAGCTTTCCATTGTGTCTTTGTTTCATTGTCTTGATTATGGATTTCAAGACCCTTTAAATAATGACTATAGGCCTGAATATTATTAGTAGACTTATTAGTCTCCTCACTATTATTTTCGAGTTCAAACTCGTCCAACACCATTTGAGCTATATTGGATTCTATTTCAAAAATATCGTTGAGGTAGTCATTAAAAACAAAGTTCCACATTCCTTTCCCCGAAGAAGCATCAATTAATTCTACACTCACCTTAATTTTTTCTCCAGCGGTTTCATACATGCCAGTAAGTAAATAATGCACTCCTAATTCTTTTGCAATCTGCTGTGGTGCTACATATTGATTCCAATATTTAATCGTAGCTTCAAGGGCTGAAATAAATTCAAATTGCTTGCTTAACGAAAGTTCATTACGAACAGCATTTGCAAAACCTAACCCAAAATGTTTATGGTTTTCATCACCTGTATTATTTCTAAAAGGAACGATAGCAATACTTACCTCACCCGATTTTATTGCTTGAGTAGAGTTTTTTTTACTAGAGTAAAACGAAAGAATAGATGATAGTATTACCATAATAGCCATTATTGCATAACTAGCTGGTGGTTTTTTTTGCACAGAAGTAAAGGGATTTTCTGCCGAAGCTTTTGAGTTAGTTCGAATAAAGCCCGTTGGACTTTTTTCATATCGCCAAGCAAGAATGATAGCTATGGGTAACCCAACTAATAATAAACCTATCAAAACTTGCTCAACCCATACCTGCCACCTAAAATAGTTAATCAGCAACTCAGTTAATTGAAAAGTTAGCCAAGCAGTAATTACATAAAAAAAAGTAGCTCTAGGTATATTTCTTCTCCTCACTAATTGCCAAAAAGATAATGCTTTATGGGACTGTACTCCTGAATATTCTTCATTTCCTTCAATGTTTCCAGGTATTTTTTTTGCTGGATTTACCATAGCTTTAATAAGCTGCTTTACCCCATTAGCAACTTTATTAATCTGATCTCGATAAACGGTGTGATATTCATTAGTATTAACATTATCAATTATTGGTTTTAATGGTCGGTTCACTCCTTTTGTTTTGTACACAAAATCAATCGGTCGCATATGCCCACCCGTAGCCGATTCAAAAAGAGTAGCATCTTCTGAATCTATGTCATGTATTCTGATGGGCAGTATTCTATTCGCTACGTTCCCATTGTTCAATATAATATTCATGCCCAACTTATCATTTGAGGCAAGATCCACAAAAGGAAGTAGTTCATGTCTCCATGCAAAACTTTTAGGATCACAATAAGTCTGAGAAATAATAGGAATAAAAATAAGGCACTTTAATTTTTTCTCAAGACTTCTATCCACATCATCGGTTTCGAGTAGTCCATCATGCGGATTATTATCAAAATAGATACTTATTGGTTCTTTTATCGTTGCATCAAGCTCATCTTTTAAGGTATTTACAAATTCTGTAACCCACCCATCCCTCTTGTTATCCTTATGACGATAACTGATGAATATGTCGTATTCATAGCCTGATACGTTTGAAGACATAGCTTAACTTTTTACACAAATAAATATAGTTATTTTTTTAAAAAAATGAAATATTTCAAATATAACATCATTACTATATTTGTATAAATGAGTATAAAATATTTACAAAAAGATACACCACATCTTCTTATTGTCTCACAAACAACAATGAATTAAAGGGTATTTGGGGTGATTAATTAACTTTATTCGTGGTGTATAAACACTGATAATAGATGTTTTTTTTAATTTAATCCCTCTGTTTTGAGTATTTATCATATTATACTGTCCTAAACAATATTTATAGCAACATCGCTTTGAAATGTAAGTAAGTCAGACATATATGATGGTTAAGACTCATTTCATAATATTAAAATGGTAACCATACTTCGGTGTGCTGTCCTAAATATTTTTCGAGCAAACGTTTAGGACGCTATTGGATATAAATCATTATTTTAACTATATTTAAATTACTATACATAAATATGTGTACACATACTAAACTAATAAGTATCTCCTATATAGATAGGTTTCAAATATAAAACCACCTATTGATATGTAATGAATATACAGTATAAAATACTGCTAGAAACAATAAAACAAAATCAACCAAAGTACAAACTATGCACGCCTTCAATTCACCTTTAGAAGCTTTTCAATATTGGGAAAAGCAAAGACCAAATGCGATATTTTTAAAACAACCGATTGATGGCAAAATCACCACTTACACTTTTGCTCAAGCTGGAGAAGAATCTCGTAAAATTGCTAACGCAATAAAAAACTATAATCTACCAGAACGTAGTCATATAGCTTTACTATCTAAAAACTGTGCTCATTGGCATATGGCAGATTTAGCTATTATGATGTCAGGTCATGTTTCAATACCTATTTATCCAACTCTTAATGCAGACTCGATCCATCAAATTTTAGAGCATAGTGAATCTAAAGCTATTATTATCGGAAAATTAGATGATTTTGAATCACAGCAATCTGGTATTCCTGATATACCTCAAATCTGTGTTGGTCTTTATGACAATAGTAATGAAGTACTTTGGGAGAATATTGTTTCAGAGGGACAGGAAATTACTGATATCTACAGCCAAAAGCCAGATGATTTACATACCATTATTTATACTTCAGGAACAACAGGAATACCTAAGGGGGTCATGCATACTGTAAATAATGTTATGGTAAGCGTTTATGATTTAATGTCGATATTTCCTCTAGAAGACAATTGTAAATTATTTTCCTACTTACCAATTGCGCACATAGCTGAGAGAACTTTAGAAAACATAAGTTTTGTATTTGGTTCTACTGTTACTTTTCCTGAATCATTAGCAAGCTTTGCAACCAATTTGGAACAAACACAGCCTCGTGTATTTTTTGCCGTACCCAGAATATGGACTAAATTTCAAGAAAAAATATTAGAAAAGCTTCCGCAAAAGAAACTAAGTACCCTACTTAAAATTCCAATAATAAGAGGTATCATAAAGAAGAAACTACATAAGAAGTTAGGGTTAGGAGAGGCTAAATTTGCCTTGTCAGGAGCTGCTCCTTTGGCACCTAGCGTAGTCTCATGGTTTGAATCTATTGGTATAACTATTTTTCAAGTGTATGGCATGACGGAAGATTGCGTGATATCTCACTGCAATAAGCCAGGAGCAAATAAAGAAGGAACTGTAGGTAAAGCTATGAGTAATGCTTCCATTAAACTTTCTCCTGAAAGCGAAATATGTATTAAAAACAAATGCATGATGAAAGGGTATTTTAAAGCTCCAGAAATTACTGCTTCGGTTTTTGATGAAGAAGAGTTTTTTAAAACTGGAGATATTGGCGAATATGATCATGACGGGTTTTTAACGATTACAGGACGAGTGAAAGATCAATTTAAAACAGACAAAGGAAAATACATTTCTCCTGCACCAATAGAGTTACAAATGTCTAAAAACACCGATATAGAACAAATATGTGTTGTTGGTACTGGAATTCCTCAACCTATAGCTTTGATTACCTTGTCTGAATTAGGAAAAGCTAAATCTAATGAATCGTTATGTACTGGATTAATTGACACTGTTAATCAAATAAATCCGAATTTTGAAAAGCATGAAAAAATTCAAAAAGTAATTATCATGAAGGAGGATTGGAATGTAGCCAACGGACTAACCACGCCAACGTTAAAAGTAAAACGGAACAGTATTGAAAAAATTCATCAGCAATTTTATAAATCTTGGTTTGATAAAGAAGAACAAGTGATTTTCGAGTAAACCTTAATACATAATCATTAAATATATAAGGGCATTTGACTGGAAATATTTTTGAGCTATATCTTAATCAATACTATGCAATAAGTTCTCAATAGTACTTACATTTTTGATATTACCATTTTTTTTTAGTGTCCAACTAAATTTTTCTTTTAGCTCTTGTACTTTAATCTCTATTGTACCTTTATTTCCTATATTATACCCCTTTCTTTCCAATGCATTTTTAGTCCATAAATAGCCATGTCCATCACCAATGAGTTTTATCATCTCTCCAGACATTTCATGTGCTACTCGCCCAGTTTTAAGGTCGTAACCTTTATGACCAAACACAGTGTCCAAGCTTCCATTTAACACCAAATCTTCAGGTATACTGTCTAGAACTCGTTTATTATTATCCAATAACCATAATTTATCTGCCATTTGTAATGCCAAATCTAATTCGTGAGTTGCAATAAGTATCGCCTTGTTCATGTCTTTAGCAAGTTTTCTCAACAAATACATTATTTCCACTCTATTATTGAGATCTAAATGGGCTGTAGGTTCATCTAACAACATTATTTCACCTTCTTGCACTAAGGCACGGGCTATCATTACTTTTTGTAACTGCCCATCACTCAATGTATATAATTTCTTGTGCAAAAGATCAGTAAGGTTTATTTGTTCTACTGCTCTTTCGATAATTTCTTTGTCAGCAGAGGCGAGCTTTACATTCCAACCCAAGTAAGGGTAACGCCCCATACTAATTATTTCAAATACGCTTAAATTTCCAGTTATAGGTTTCTCTGTAAGTACTAGACTAATTTTTTGAGCAATATCAGTAACATTCATTTTATTTAAGATATCGTCACCTACTTTCACCTCTCCTGATATAGGCTTTTGCACTCCTGATATAGTACGTAACAAAGTGGATTTACCAGTTCCATTTTGCCCCATAAGACAAACTAACTCTCCTTTTTTTAGTTGAAGGTTTAACTGACTAAGTACAACCAATTTTTCATAACCTATTGTGAGATCAAAAGTTTCAAGCTGTATGGTAAACTGACCCTCCATTTAAAATGATTTAGCGATATTTCTTTTCCTTAGAATAATCCATATTACAAATGGGGCTCCCAATAAAGAAGTAATGGCATTTATAGGTAAAGTATATTCTGATCCTGGAAGCTGAGCTACCATATCACACATTAACATAATAATTATTCCTACAAATATCGAAGCTGGAAATAAAACTCGGTGATCTGAAGTTTTAAAAATTACTCTTACTATATGTGGGACTGCCATACCTATAAAAGCAATTGGCCCACAAAATGCAGTAATAGATCCAGCCAAAAGGCTAGTACTAATAATTATTAAAATTCTATTTTTCTGAATGTTAACTCCCATACTGCGTGCATAATTTTCACCAAGCAATAATGCATTTAGTGGTTTGATAAGAATAATATTCATCAATAAACCCAGTAGAATTATTATAAACATTACTGTAATTTCTTCCCAATTTAACCCTCCAATATTTCCGAAAGTCCAAATCATGAAAAGCTGAATTTCCTGAGCATTACTAAAATATTGAAGTACACTAACCAAAGCTCCTGTTGTACTACCAAACATCAAACCTACAATAAGTAATGACATACTGTCTTTAATACGGATTGATACCATCATCACTACCATCAGTACGGAAAATGAACCTAGTGAAGCAGCAATAACTACCACCCAACTACCCACTGCCAAGTAGTGAACAAACCCTCCAATTATAGAGCCTGATAAAACCAATAAAGCAACACCCATACTAGCTCCTGAGCTAATTCCCAAAACAAAAGGCCCTGCCAATGGATTGCGAAAAAGCGTTTGCATTTGTAATCCACAAACAGAAAGTCCTGCTCCTACCAATGTTGCAGTTATAGCCTTTGGCATTCTGAACTGCCAAATTATATTATACCATGAAGTTTTTATGCTGTCCGTAAATAAAGATTCAAATAGAGCAGAGTAAGGTATGGAAACACTGCCAATGCTTATATTTAAAATAAGCAATAGAATAACAGCAATTGGTAATAAAATTCCAAGAATTAATCTATTCTTCATAGTTAAGTGGCTTCCATTTTTGATTTGTAGCTGCAAAATAGGAATCACTTATTGGGTTATAAATTATTTTGTCATAAATCTGAGGAATAGTATTCACACCATTAGTAGTTGTTACACCAAATTTTTCTCCTTTTTGAATAATAATATAACCATTGTCTAAATCTTGAAGATTGTCATATTTATTATTAATAAGTACTCTTCCATCAGCATCAACCAAACCAAATTTACCTTTTTCCATAGGGATGTATCTGCCACTAACTTGATTAAATATTCGCTCATGTATAGGAGCTAATACCTCGTCCCCTTCCTTATTAATTAAACCGTAATATCCATCTCGTTTCATAACGGCAATACCATTTTTAAAACGCAGCTCTTCATCATAATTGGGTTGAATAACAATATTTTCTTTTTTATCAATTGCTCCCCACTTACTTAAAATTTTTACACTAATTAAATTTTCTCGAGCATTCCCAACATCCTCATATCTATTAGAAATTTTTAATTCATCCAAGTTAGCGTCCATAAACCCATAACTTCCATTAATTTTAATTGCTACCCATTTATCTCCGTTAAATTTTGTATCCTTATATTGATGTCTATTTAATGTTACTTCTCCTACCTTAGTCCCTTGTAAATCAAACTTTACTATTGAACCGTCTTGACGAAATTCCCATAGTAAATCACCCCTGTACTCCAGCCTATTTTCAGTAAAATAAATCAGACTTCCATTAATATGTTCTAGAGTTGATTTTCTTTGTTTCCAACTCAAAAACAAGCTATCCGTTAACCATTCTATCTTAGCTTTTCTGGGGGGTACAATCCAATTACTTTCTTCATCAATTACTCCTTGTTCACCATGAAATTGCACTACAACATTACCATCAACGAACTTACCTACCGAATCATACACACAATGTATTACTTCTTCACCATTTCTATCCATAAAACCCCAATGACCTCGTCTTTTTACAGCAAAAAGCATGCTCTCATAATCGCGTATTTGCTCATAATCAAACATGGTGCGTTTTATTCCAAAGGTATCATAGACTGCCCAAACCCTCTTGCTGTTTATAACTTTCGAAGTGTATAAAAATTCATTTTTCAAACGTAAAGAGTCAAAACCATACTTAACATATTTTTGCTTTCTTATATCATATAGTCCATATGTTTTTTTTGACCTATAGATAACTTTATTACCTACAACTGTCACAATAGAATCGAAACCCAAAGGGGTTAATGGTATAAATTGTTGATTTAATAATTCTTGGTAGTTTCTTGCAGTAAGCAATATTTTATCGTCTACAAATTCTATTTCATCACACTCAATAATTTTCATTAATTTATTTTGTGCCGAAAACACTTTCCATTTAGGGAATTTAAGCCCTGCTAAATGATCTTCCTTCCATAAAAAATCTTTATACTCAATTGGAGCGATAAATACTCCTCTATTGTTCATCAACCCACATTTTAATCCTTTATAGGTTTTAAAATAGCCATTCTTCCATGCTTCTATACTTGTTAGGCTATCCTGAATTATAGTTTTTAGTTCTAAATTATATATCTGAAGTAGCCCGTTATCAAAATGTAATGAAAGCAGTTTGTCAGAAATAGTAGATATATTCTCATAATTAAAAGGTAATACCAACTGATTATCACTAGTAATAAGTCCATATTTTATTTTACCAGCTATCCTATTAGAAACTACAAAATGATTATTCTCTTCATGCATACTTAAATAACTAAAAGGTACAACTATCTGTCCTTTAGCATTAAATAAACCATAAAAGTAAGAGCGTGATAAACGACCAGTTTTAGCTCCAATAATAAATTCTGATTCGGTTTTGTTTAAGAAGGTATATTCAGGAAGAGTAATTTTTTTATTAGCTAATGAAATTAGCCCCCATCGACTATTTTGCTTATATCCAATTAAGTTTTCTGTCGGATTATCATCACTACCATTACTCCACCCTAAATCCTCATATTTTGGTGGGATAACAATTTTTCCATCTGCATCTTTTAAACCTTTTTTTTCACCTACAACAATTATTTCATAACCACTTTTTGGTAACTGATGAGCAGGAAGTAAACTTGGGAAAAAAATGAAAAAAAGAAAAAACCTCACTATCATACCTTTCACACCTATTAATTATTACTTCTCAATAGGTTGTTGCTCAAGGTTGAATAAGTTATTTAACACATCAATAAGCGTCTCTGCATCTCCTCGCTTGCATGCTGCTTTAAGTTGAAGAACTGGTAATTTCATCACTTTTTGCATCATACTTTTACTTGCTTTGTCCAAAAATTCTATTTCACTCTCTGATGCCTTTTTTATAAAGCGTTCCAATTCTTCTTTACGAATCTCCTCTAGGGCATTTTTTAATTTTTTAATTGTAGGAGAAACTTCCATTTCTAGCGTCCAAGCAGACAACTCTTCAAGTGACTCTTTAATTATTGCTTTCACATAAGGGATAGCCTCAATCCGCTTATTCAATGCTTCTGAAGCTTTACTTTGGATATCGTCTATATTATAAACCAAAGCTCCAGGAATATTTTCTATATCAGACTCCACACTTCTTGGAACTGATAAATCTATAAAAAATTTATGAGAGAGTATCTCTAGCTGTTTTACAATACCTTTAGTAATAAACGGTTTGTTATTAGCTATTGAACATACCACAATATCTGCATTCTTAATAGCCTCATGAGCCTTTTCAAATGGTATTACATTAAAAATATTAAACTCATCAGCTAATTCCTCAGCCTTTGATAAAGTTCTGTTGGTTATAATGATGTTATGCAGCTTTGAATCAGCTAAATTCTTACAGAGAGAAGTACCTATATCTCCTAATCCTATTACTAATACTTTAGGATCATTATAATTTTTTGCCAAATCATTTACCAATTCAGTAACTGCGTACGACATTGAAGCCGCACCATCACGAAAAGCAGTTTCTTGAACAACTCTTTTATTAGTAAAGAAAATGGTATGCATCAATCTATGCAAAAATGGGCCTGCCACATCTTCATCAGCACTCCATTGATAAGCCATCTTTACCTGATTACTGATTTCCATATCGCCAACAACTTGAGCTTCTAACCCCATGGCAACATTAAAAAGATGATGAACAGAATCATCATGATTAGCAATCACATCAAAATAAGAAGTGTACTTAGAAAAATTCTGTTTTCCTTTAACTATACCCAAACACTTCAATATGTTTTCTGTAAGTAATTCAGGAGCAGAATAATAAATTTCTGTTCGATTACATGTTGATAATACAAGTATATTATTTGCTTGAGAAGTGTCTTTAATCAAATTGATTAAACGTTTCGCCTCTAATTCATCAACAGAAATCACCTCTCTAATCTCAATAGGTGATTTTTTATATGATAAAGCAAGTGTTTTAAAATTTCCCTCCATGAAACAAATCTAAAATACAAAAATAACTAACTCAACTGACTTGACAAAGTTGTTTCTTGCATCATGCAAGATTTATAAGATATAAAATACAATATACAAATCAATCATAAATCCATTAAATGTCATCTATTAATGGTCAGTTCAAAACATGATTTATATCACTACTTTGCCTATAGAATAGTTTTTATCTATAATAGAATAATATTTCAACACTTAAGTCATTAATATTATAGACAAGATAATAACTATATGAAAAAAATAAGATACTGGCTAATTCAATTATTAGGGATTTCAAAATCTGAGGCTAATGGAACTATTTTTTTAATCTCAATACTATTCCTCATAATTCTAACTCCTACTTTTATCAAATTCGCTTTTAGTAATAAATATTCTTCACAATTATCTGACAAACTATTACTTGATTCATTACTACTCACAATTGAGGGAACTAATGAGATTACTCATAAAGAAGAAGAAAATATTAATTTTTCTGATAAAAACCCTCCTCAGAATTTCGACCCTAACCTTGCTTCAATTGACGAATTGGTTGCAAACGGATTTTCAAAAAGACAAGCTCAAAACATTTATAACTATAGGGAAAGTGGAGGGACATTTCGAATAAAAAAAGACCTGCTAAAAATTTACAGTGTAGATAGTAACCTATATTTAGCTATAGCTCCTTATCTTCTACTTCCAGATAATCATGAGAAAATAACTAAGCAAAGTTCTGCAAAAAAATACTCGTATATACATTCAGAAAAAGAACTTATAGCATTCGATATCAATATTGCTGATACCGCAATTATTAAACAAATTCGTGGAATAGGATCAGTACTATCTAATAGAATAGTGAAATATAGAGAAATGTTAGGTGGTTTCAATCATATTAATCAGCTTGATGAAGTATATGGATTAAAGGACGCTCCGCTTGAAAAATTAAAAGAGTTGAGTTTCATTGGAACTGAATATTCTTTAAAACAGATTAACATTAATACAGCTAATTATTTTACTTTATATCAACATGTATATATCAATAAAAAGACAGCAAACGCTATAATTGAATATAGAAATCAACATTCAATTTATCAATCAGTTGATGACTTAAAAAACATACATCTTATCTCTTCTGAATTATTTGAAAAGGTTAAGCCGTATCTGACCACTAAATAATAATATTTCATCGAATTAGTCATTAACAAAATATACATTTCGTTATATTTCATTTTTATACTCACTAGAATAAGAATAATTTATGATCGACATACTTAAGTCATATCTTAAGCGGCTCACTAATCTTACTGGTAATAATCGGTCATTATTATTATTGCGGCTTTCTGCCAGTCAATTTATTGATATACATAGTCTAAACTATCTAAATGCCAAACCTTCATTTTCTATCATAGAAGATTTAATTTCTCACAAAAATAAAATACCTCTTTGTCCAGATATAGACCCTAGAGACGAAGAAAACAATCAAGTAAGCAAGCAACTTAGAAAAATTGACAGAATGGATAAGTTTTTATTTGAAGAAAGAGGTAGTAAAGATTTATACGTAGGATGGCCGTTTATTAGAGGACAATTTATGGATGGCACATCTGTTAGAGCTCCACTTTTATTTTTTCCTGTCCAATTGACACTAGATGATAAAGGTAAGTGGTCACTACATACAAGAAACGATGTTAGCATTACATTCAATAAATCTTTTTTACTAGCATACGCTTACTACAACAACGTAAAAATTTCTGATGATTTTTTAGAAAGAGTAATAGAAGATTTTGACACTGACAGCACTGTATTCAGAACCACATTGTATCAAGAATTAAAAGAAAGTCCTATAGAACTTAATTTTAACCAAAGTAATTTCGAAAACACACTTCATAAATTTGAACAATACACTAAGAAAGAGTTTGAAAACAGTCATAATGTAGGTGAATTAAAATTATTTCCAGAAGCAGTATTAGGTATTTTTCCTCAATCAGGATCACATTTAGTTCCTGACTATACTTATTTAATTGAAGAAAATTCATCTGAAAGTATGGAGTCATTCTTTGAAACACGTTCTTCCAACCTTCAAGATGAACATGATGCTATTTTCCCCAGTACAAACTTCATAAACAGAGTCAAAGAAGAAAATATTTTTACTCCATTTAAAATGGATGCTTTTCAGGAAAATGCGCTCAAAGCTGTAAAAAAAGGGAACTCATTAGTTATACAAGGTCCTCCGGGTACAGGGAAATCACAGCTTATTTGCAACCTAATAAGTGACTTTATAGCATCGGGAAAAAAAGTAATGTTAGTATCTCAAAAGCGGGCTGCACTTGATGTAGTATATGCTCGAATGAAAGAGAAGAATGCAGAAAATTTTGTTGGGTTAGTACATGATTTTAAAAATGACAGAAAAGAAATTTATGAAAAAATAGCTAACCAAATTCATCAATTAGATGAATATAAAATGAAAAATAGTAGCCTTGACTCAATTCATTTAGAAAGAAACTTTGCGCACAACTGTCGTAAAATCGATCAGCTAACAGAGGAAATGGAAGAGTTCAAGAAAGTATTATATGATGAATCAGAGTGTGGTTTGTCTCCAAAAGAGCTTTATCTTACTTCTAACCTAAATGAGCCATATGTAAATCTAAAGTTAGAATACCGTTCTTTTCATTTCGATAATATGAAGACCTTTATTAGCAAACTGGAGCTTTATGATACATACGCACAAAAATTCAACAAATACGATCATCCTTTTTACAATCGTCAGTCCTTCAAAGATCACAGTGTCAATGATTTATCAGAAATGAAGGCAATAATTGAAGAAATGCCAATATATCAAACCAACTTAAGAAACAGCATAAAAAACGTGCTTGGTTATGGTCTAAATATTGAAGAAGCAAACTCGTTTAATGGTAAAGTTGAACTGATCAAAGAAATGTTGGGGATTTTAAAAAACCCTGAAGTGTACAAACATTTTCAGCATATGCAGCCATACTCCGATAACGAAACCGATTTACTATGGCTTTCTAATACTGAACGAGTGATGATGCAATGCTATCATGGTGCTGGTCCAGAACTAAGTCTAAAGGAAAATGAACTTGGTAAATTTCAAGAAACATTACAAAGAAATATAAAGGCTCGTAAAGGATTGATAAAATTATTGAAATGGGAGCTTTTCTCTAAAGACAAATACTTTATTAAACGAGTTTTAGTTGCTAATGAACTTCGTAACAATAAATCTGGCTTCAAAACTATGGTCGAAAAAATTGACAATCGACTTAACTTATCTCACAACCTTACTAAGGTAAAAAAACAACCATGGCTTTATGACTTACCTGATGATCTGAGCAAAGTTCATTTACAAAACTGGTTTCATGTACAGAGAGTTGCATTAAAAGCTAAACTTATCTTTAATTCTCTTAGAAATTTCAAGGATTTATTTAATACTAAAAAACTAACATACGATGAACTTAGAACAAAACTAGATGCGTTATATGAAATCATAAAAAATATTCCAGATAAAAAAAATCAATGGTTAAAGTACTACAGTGAACATCAGATAAAGCATATTTTAGAAGGAGGTAATTTTGAGAAAAAAGTAGCTAAGTCTTTATTAAGAGATTTTGATGCATTATGTGAGTTTGATGTTCTATTAAACTCACTTACATCGGATGAATCTAACGTAATCGAAAAAATTTATGAAAATGTTGAGCAACACGATAAGGAATCATTGATTAAATTGTTCCAGAATAGTATTAGACTTGTTTGGATTGATCATATTGAAGCAAAATATCCTATTCTTCGAATAGTATCATCATCTCGATTCCACCAAATGGAAAAAGAGTTACAAGCTGCTGTAAAAGATAAACTACAGGCTAGCAATGACATCCTTTTATTAAAAGCTAGAGAACAAACTTATGAAAACATTGAATACAACAGGCTTAATAATAGGGTAACATATAGAGACTTAAACCATCAAGTAACCAAAAAGCGTAAAATATGGCCTTTAAGAAAACTAATATCTGAAATTAATCATGAACTTTTTGATTTAGTTCCTGCTTGGCTAGTTTCTCCAGAATCAGCCTCAGCAATTTTTCCAATGAAGCAGTTTTTTGATCTAGTAATTTTTGATGAAGCCTCTCAATGTTTTACAGAAAAAGGTATTCCTTCTATTTACAGAGGTAAACAAGTTGTAATTGCAGGTGACAATAAACAATTGAGACCTAACGACTTATATAAAATTAGATATGAAGATGATAATGAAGAAGGTTTAGAACTTGAGGTAGATTCTTTATTAGAACTAGCTGAAAAATATTTAATGCAAGTTCAATTAAAAGGTCACTATAGGAGTAAATCACTTGAGTTAATTGATTTTTCAAACAAACATTTTTATGGAGGAAAACTTCGTTTACTACCAGATCGGAATGATGCCAACATACCTACTTCTGCTATTCGTTTTATAAAAGTTGATGGGATATGGGAAAATAACACTAATAGAATCGAAGCAGAACAAGTATGTGAGATACTAGCTGAAACTATTCAACAATATCCACATAAAGAAATTGGTGTAGTTACTTTTAATGCTTCACAACAAAGCTTGATTACTGATGTTTTTGAAGAAAAAATGGTTGAAAAAAAATTATCTATTCCAAACTCTACATTTATAAAAAATATTGAGAATATTCAAGGGGATGAAAAAGATATTATTATCTTCTCTACTGCTTATGCTCCCGATAATAAAGGAAGACTGATGATGCAGTTTGGAAGTCTAAATATGGAAAATGGAGAAAATCGTTTAAATGTCGCTATTACAAGAGCACGGGAAAAAGTTATTATAGTAAGCAGTATATATCCACAACAGTTAAAGGTAGAAAATAGTAAAAATATAGGCCCTAAACTACTTAAAGAATATCTTAGTTATGCCTTAGAAGTGAGTGAAGGAAGATATACACCAACACAAAACAAGGATGAAGAACATAGCAATAGTTGGTATCTAAAAGCTCAGTTACAAAACTGGGGAGAATGGCTAGAAGATATTGAATTTACAAATGAGCTACCATTTGCAGACATTACTATTAAAGAAAAAAATAAATACTTAGGATTGATTATTACTGATGATAATCTTTATTACCAAAGTGTTTCAATGAAAGACTCACATGCATATACCCCTTTTACTCTTAGTAGTAAAAATTGGAAATTCAAAGGTTTATTTAGTAGAGAATACTGGATAGATCGAAATGCTGTTCACGAGTCAATCAATAGATTTATTAACAATTCAAGAGAATAAAAAAAGGCTGACATACATAATAGTCAGCCTTTTTTACATATATATTATTTATAAATTAGTTTAAACCATTTCTAAATAAAAACTCTTCATAAGCTTCTTGATAACTATCCACATCAGGTGCTATTTTAATAGCCTCTTCATAGTAAAATAAAGCATCAAGCAACAACCTGTTTTCTTCATAAAACCCAGCTAAAATATAGTTATTTAAAGCATTTTGAATATCTACTTCACTCATTAACGCACCTAAATTAGCTTTCACAATTTCAGCTTTGTCTTCTGGTAAACGCTTAATTGCCACTTCTTCCGATTTCATTTCTTCATTTCCTTTCACACTAACTGTTACTAATAAAGCAGCTTCATTAGCTAGTTTTTCAGAAGTTAAATCTAAAAGGTATCGATTATCAGAACTTTCCATAGTAAATAACTCATCACCAAACATGTTTACAACTTTTAAAACAAAAGTATTTTCACCTTCCATTCCCCCCCACTCAATCAATGCCTTATCATTATAAACATCAACCGAATTTGGTATATATATATTAATACTTGAATTTACAACAGCTCTATGTACCGCTCCAGTAGCACTTAATCGATTAGTTTTCTTTTCAGCTGACATTTTACTTAACACAAAATCAGCATATTTACTAGCTACATTAGAACCACCTGAAGAAATTTTTGACGACAAATCAGAAATTTTATGGTTTCCAGATTCTTTAAGTTCTAACGTTTTTCCACTATTGTGAACCAAACCCAAGTAAGCATTTTCAGAAAGCTTAAGTTCATCACCATCTTTTAGGGAAGTACCCGTTTTTAATGGTTTCCACTCTGTACCACTTTTCACTTCATTGACCCCTTTATTTGCCAAAACTTTAAAAGTGTAACTTTGCCCATATACCGTAGCACCAACTAATAGTAATGAGATTGTTAAAATAGAAATTAAAGATTTCATAGCCTTTTTTATTATTTTTATATTCACTTTATTATAGTCTTATATATACTTTATCCTTTTTTCACTCCTAAGGTAATCAGTTTATTCCAAGTTTTTTTATTAACAACATTTTTTATTACACCATAATAAATCTCAAGTAAATCTCCCACCAATGCGATGCCAAAAAATGCAATTGCCAATTCTAACTTAAAATTATAGGTTGAAAATATTAAAATCACAAAAATTGTTAATGCAATTATCTCTACTATTTGAATCAATTTAGTAATACCATCATACCATGCACCCATTCTAATATAGATAATAGAAAAAAAGAACACATTAATATATAATAACCCGATACCTATCAAGGCCTCAATATAACTATTAAAGCCATTAATATAGTCATTATTTAGTACCATAGATATGATATTTGCATGAATTACTGGACCATACATATCTGGGTTTGCTCTTCCAGCAATCTTTGAATTTAAAGGTGTAAAAAACTTATCTTCCCATTGAGTTGCTCCCAACTGATTGCCTAAATATCCGAAGAGTACTATTTTGCCCTCAACCATTTCAGGAGCAAAGTCTTCACTTAAAACTTGATCCCAGTCAAGAGCTTCATATCTCATGTATTTATCTTCCATCCTTCTTTCAACAAACGTCCCATAAGCTTCGTTATAAAAAAACGGTGACAAAAATATATCTCCCCTAAAATTAATAACCTCATATTCATTGGTACGTTTCATATAATTTTCCAACTTGGTTGAATCATACAACACTGCCATTTTGGCTCCAAATGCAATGTAACTTTCACCATCTGTAATGGATGATCTTTGTGCTGGAAAAGCCCTACAAATTTTAATATCCTCTTGAAATTCAGCCTGAGTATCTAAATTTGCCATTCCAAAGTGAACATTCTGTATAAACATCGAGTCCGACTTATACCATAAATCATAAATTTCATCATCCCCCTCTACCTTTTCTTTTAATGAATCAGATTGTTCAACTCTAGTGACAAGTACCACTTCTGCATTAGCATTTGTAATTGCAGAAGCCAGACTGTATGTTGAGAGAGTGTCACTTCCATATCCTTTAAAAAAACTATCAACCCCTATCACTTTTGGGTTGTACTTATCAATAATACGTATTTGCTCAGCAATACCATCTCTACCTAATGGGCCAAAATTCACGATTACAATATTGGTATCAGGTGGAACTGTATCTCGCAATTCTGAAAAGGTGTAATCTGTAATTTCCAAATCTGCTAGTGCCTGACCTATAGCATCGAATCCTTCTAAATTGACATGTTTTGTGCCCTCTTGTAACAATGCCATAAATAGCAATATAAAAATAGTTGCATAAATACTTTCCAACCACACCCTCCCGATTTCCATTTTTTTTCTTGACATAACTTTTTATCTAGATTTCTAGTGAAGAATGAATTTAATAAAAAAATCGAAAAATCATGTTACTTCACATATCTTAACTAGCAAGTTACTATTTTTAACATCACAATGAGTATTAAAAGAAAGAACAGATTAAGTATAGATGCTCTCTATAAAGGTGTTTTGTCTGGTGACAAAGTTACACTTAGTAGAGCTATTACTCTTACTGAAAGTACTCTTTCAGAAGATCAGGAACTAGCTACAGAATTAATCGAAAAATTATTACCCTATACTGGAAATACTATCCGAATTGGTATTACAGGAGTTCCTGGTGTAGGTAAAAGTACATTTATTGAAGCACTTGGTGTCAAAATTACATCTAATAAAAAAAAACTAGCTGTATTAGCAATTGACCCAACTAGCCAGCGCAGTGGAGGAAGTATTTTAGGAGACAAAACCAGAATGGAAACACTATCCTCTAATCCCATGGCTTATATTAGACCCTCATCTTCACAAGACAAACTTGGTGGTGTAGCTAACAAAACCCGAGAAGCCATGCTATTATGTGAAGCTGCGGGATATGAAGTGATATTTATTGAAACTGTGGGTGTAGGACAATCCGAAGTAGCTGTAAAAGGAATGGTCGATTTTTTTTTACTCCTCATGCTAGCAGGTGCAGGTGATGAATTGCAAGGAATAAAAAAGGGGATTATGGAGATGGCTGATGGAATTGCTATTACCAAAGCAGATGGAAATAATATAAAATCTGCAAAAATGGCTAAGACAGAATATACTAATGCACTTCATTTATTTCCTCCTTCTGATTCAGGTTGGTATCCCAAAGTACATACCTGTTCATCGTTAACTGATGAGGGAATAGAAGATGTTTGGAATATGATAAAAAATCAAGTAAAGCACATGAAGGCTAATGGCTATTTTAGTACCAATAGAGAAAGTCAAAACACACAATGGATGGACAATATTATTATTGAGCAGTTAAAATCAGATTTTTACTCGAAAAAGGAAATTAAAAGTACGATCAACAATATAAAAAATGAAATTCGTGATGGAAAAATATCTCCAAAAATTGGTGCAAACATACTCTTACAAACATATTTTAAAAAATAAGATGAAAATATTAAATAATATGTTTCTTCTTCTTCTACTACAATTTAATGGCTGTATTCAGGAACAAAATAGCTCCAACATAAAAAATGATTTTATTCAAAACAAAATCACTTTAAAACATGCCTCTAATTTTAAAATAAGCTATGAGGGCAGTCATAAAATTATTGAAGTTATTCAGCCCTATTCAGAAGCCAAAAAAAGCCTAAAATACAGACTAATCCCTAAAGCAGATAAAGATAAAAACAAACAAAATTTATATAATGAAATGGTGATATACACCCCTGTAGAGACTTTTGTCTGCACTTCCACCACACATATTGCACCATTAGATATGCTGGGTGCAACTGATAAACTCACTGGATTTCCTTCAACACAATATGTTTCATCAGAAAAAGTGAGAAAACAGGTGAAATCTGGTAAAACCATTGAATTAGGCAAGGATAATGATTTGAATATTGAATTGTTGATGGAGCTGTCTCCTGACCTTGTCATGAGTTACACTATGAATGGAAATTATGACCAACTTTCATCCATTGAAAGAGTAGGAATTCCTGTAGTAATGAATGCAGAATACCTTGAAAAAACACCATTAGGACGAGCTGAGTGGATTAAATTTGTTTCCTTATTTTTTAATATGGAAATGAAAGCTGATTCAATTTTTGATCAAATAGAAAAAAACTATATTAAGATAAGGAACACAACTACTAATTTAACCAACAAGCCAACTATAATGAGTGGAATAGTGTATGGAGATACTTGGTATGTTCCTGGAGGAAAAAGTTGGATGGCGAAATTTTTTCGTGATGCCGGAACAAATTACCTATGGAACAATGAGCAATCTACAGGAAGTTTACAATTAAGCTTTGAAGCTGTGTATGAAAAATCACAAAATGCCGAATACTGGATTGGTGCAGCCAATTATTTCTCTCTCAATGAGCTTAATAATGTTGATTATCGATATACAAATTTTAAAGCCTTCGAAACTAAAAATATATACTCCTACAACGCTAGGGTAATTAAAAATGGCGGAAATGATTATTTTGAATCAGGCTTCTCACGCCCTGATATTATTTTAAGTGACTTAGTAAAAATATTACACCCTGAATTATTGCCAGAACATAATTTATATTACTTCAGAAAATTGGATGAGAAATAACAAAATACTACTCTTCCTTTTAATAAGAAATTCTCCTACGTAATAATTATAATGCTTTTTGAATTATTTCACCCATATTTTTAGTCAGTAGAAATGCGTTAAATATTTTTTACTTATTGAATATAATATTTTTCATTTTTTTAATGATTAATATCCTCATAATTTTATAATAGTAAGTATAAATTATAACTCCTACTACTTAGAAAATAATGTATACCATGTAATAAATCTAGAAAACTACTACTCTATCCAAGTATATCTTAGACTAAATTGCCTAACTTAAATTAAGCTGAAATTATTATTAAACAATGCCTCAATCGGTATTAACCTTATCACATATATTCTTACGAGGCAATAGATATATAATATTTTTACTGCTTGTTTTCCTTTCCCCTCTTCTTTATTCACAAAACTCTACTCCAATAGCCAATTATGGCACCCTTGACTTAAGTCACTGGGATTTTGAAGAGCAGGGAAATATTAAACTAGACGGCACATGGTCTTTTTACTGGAATCAATTACTTTCTCCAACTGATTTCAGTACTAGTAATCCTAGTGATAAAAGCTACTTTGATTTTCCAAATATTTGGAATAAATATCAATGGAAAGATCAAAAATTACCTTCCAAAGGTTATGCTACTTTTGTTTTGGAAATTGTAGGATCACTAAAAGATCTAAATTTAGCGATGGAAATCCCTAGCTTATATTGTAGTTATAACTTGTGGATAGATGGTAAATTAATAGCTAATAATGGCGTACCAGGTATTAATAAAGAAAAATCTACTCCACAATGGATTCCTTATACAAAAACCTTTACCGCCACAGGTGATACTATTAGTATTGTTTTAAATGTTTCAAATTTCCATCATTATAAGGGAGGGATGAATGACTCAATACTTCTTGGCTCTCCTAAATACCTTTTAGCTAAAAGAAATTCAGATGTATGGGCTAATATGCTAATGATCATTGGAATAGGGATACTGACTATTATTAGTTTGATGTTTTATTTTCAATACAGAAATGTGTTAATACTATATTTCACCTTTTTCAGCTTGACTTGGACTGTAAGAGGTCTGTTTACAAATATGTATCTAATAAATTATTGGTTTCCTGATTTTAATTGGGCATTAGGAACAAAGGTAGAGTATCTAACACTTTATTTTTCACTACTACTTGGTATTATGATTGTTGGAAAAATGTTTACAGAACATACAAATAGCATTTCTCAAAATGCTTCAATTATTATTAATAGTATTTTTATTGGCATTACAATATTTTTTCCAACTACAGTGTTTTCTAAAACACTTACTACTTATCTAATTTTTTTATCATTATTTATGGTGTACATAGTAGCTACTGTTGTTAATGCACTTATACATGATAGTAAAGGTGCTGGGTATATCAGTTTTACTATTTTAATTATCATATCCCTCTTTTTTTACGATTTGTTTTCCCATTATAATTTAATTTCTAATTCACCCTATATTTCTAGTATAGGATATTTAGTGGTTTACTATTTAAATGGATTTGCTCTTTGGTATAAAATAATGCACACAAAAAATCTATCAAAACAACCAACTGAAGACAATTCATCATCATATTTGTATTAACGTGAGTTCAATCCAGATTATGTGATAGAATTCGTGATGTGAGGTCATAAAGCCGAAAGAAATTGATGGTTATGCAAAAAAGCATAGCACCGCTATGGTGATGCACATAATCTAAGTGAAGCGTCTATTTCATAATGTGGGTTCAAGGTAAGAAACTGTAAAAATGCTGTAAACAAAAAAGCTGCTCATTTATTATATAAATGAGCAGCCTATTGATTTAACTCTGATTAAAAGGAATTATTTCTTTTTAGACCCTCCTTTTCCAGAATCTGAAATTGATTCTCTCATTCCTGTATCGGACTTAATGTTTTCCATTTTGTAGTAATCCATAATTCCTAAATTACCTGAACGGAAAGCTTCTGCCATCGCTTTTGGCACTTCTGCTTCTGCTTCAATTACTTTTGCCCTTGCTTCCTGTGCTTTCGCTTTCATCTCCTGCTCCACTGCAACAGCCATTGCTCTTCTTTCTTCTGCTTTTGCTTCTGCAACTTTTAAATCTGCACTTGCTTGATCTGTCTGTAACTCAGCACCTATGTTTTTACCAATATCAATATCTGCAATATCAATAGATAGTATTTCAAATGCAGTACCTGCATCCAACCCACGTTCAAGTACCAATTTGGAAATTTTATCAGGGTTTTCTAGTACTGCTTTGTGAGTTATAGCCGAACCAATAGATGTTACAATGCCTTCACCTACTCTTGCAAGAATAGTATCTTCTCCTGCTCCACCAACCAATTGTTGAATATTAGCTCTAACAGTTACCCTTGCTACTGCAATCAACTGGATACCGTCAGCTGCTACGGCTGCTACTCTAGGAGTTGTGATTACTTTTGGATTTACCGAAATCTGAACAGCTTCCATTACATCTCTACCAGCCAAATCAATAGCTGTTGCTTGTTTAAATTCCAAATTTATATTGGCTTTATCAGCTGAAATTAATGCTCGAATTACATTTGGAACATTTCCACCTGCTAAATAGTGTGTTTCCAGTTCAGAAGTTGTCAATTTCACACCAGCCTTAACAGCAGTAATTAGTGAGTTAACAATAATACCTGGAGGCACTTTTCTAAAACGCATCCCAATCAATTCGCCAAGCGTTACCCTGACATTTGAAAATATTGCAGTAATCCAAAGTCCTACTGGTATAAAATAAAAGAACAGGAAAAATAAGATTATTCCTGCAAAAAGTATTAAAATGGTTAATAATTCCATAATTAGTTATTTACTTGTTTTATAGTTATTTGATTGTTCTCTATTTTTATTATTTCAACTTTATTGTTTGGTTCAACGTAACCACCTAGTGATTTTACTTCGAACACTTTGTTGTTAAATTCTGCTTTCCCTATAGGTTTTAAAGTAGAAATCGTTTTTCCTACATCACCAACACTCAACACATCAGACATTCCTTTATTAAACTTACTTTTTATTTCTTTTTTAAGTGAAAATTTCTCCCACACTCTTGTTGTAAACACATAATAGAGCATTCCAACAAAAAGAACAGATGTACCTGCAAGAATCGAATAAGAAATTACATTATTGAAATACTCAAACGATTTATATACTCCTAAAACTAAGAATACAAGACCTAAAACACCAACTATTGTTGTTCCAGGTACAAAAATCACTTCGGCAACTATTAAAACAATTCCGAAAGTAATTAATGAGATCACAATTAACCACTCTATCATAAGATACTAAAGTACGAATTCGTTCTTAAATATTTCTAATATGCCCTAGCAAAAATTACACGCATATTCGATGGCTTTCCTGAATAAACACATTTACCTTCCTCCTCTTGAGAATCGACAGGAATACAACGAATAGTAGCCTTGGTTTCATTTTTTATTTTTTCTTCCGTTTCTGGTGTTCCATCCCAGTGTGCTAAAATAAATCCTCCTTTTTCATCCAATACCCTTTTAAATTCATCATAAGAATCAACTTTAGTAGTCAAAGAAGTTCTAAAATCATACGCCTTTTGGTAAATATTATCCTGAATATCTTTTAGTCTATTTCCAACAATATCTACTATGCCATCAATACTAACAACCTCTTTTGTTTTTGTATCCCTACGTGCTAGTTCTATCGTTCCATTTTCTAAATCTCTTGGGCCAATGGCTATTCTTAATGGAACTCCTTTTAATTCATACTCAGCAAATTTCCAACCTGGCTTATGTGTATCCCTGTTATCATATTTTACTGATATTCCCTTATCTTGAAGAGCTTTTACTATAGGGTTAACTGTTTCATTTAGTACATTAAGTTGTTCATCTCCCTTAAAAATTGGAACAATTACCACCTGAATAGGAGCTAAATTAGGAGGTAGCACTAAACCCTCATCATCAGAATGTGCCATAATCAATGCACCCATCAATCTTGTACTCACTCCCCAACTTGTTCCCCATACCAAATCGAGCTTTCCTTCTTTATTTGCAAATTTTACATCAAATGCCTTTGCAAAATTTTGCCCCAAAAAATGTGAAGTTCCTGCCTGGAGTGCTTTTCCGTCTTGCATTAATGCTTCTATACTGTAAGTATCCAAAGCGCCAGGAAAGCGTTCGCTCTCCGTTTTTACACCAATAACAACTGGCATAGCCATAAACTTCTCTGCAAATTCAGCATATACATTCACCATTTTAACGGTTTCTTCTACGGCTTCGTTTTTTGTAGCATGAGCGGTATGCCCCTCCTGCCACAAAAATTCAGCTGTACGTAAAAACAATCGAGTACGCATTTCCCACCGAACAACATTTGCCCATTGATTAATTAGTAAAGGTAAATCACGATATGACTGTATCCAATTTCGATATGTATTCCATATAACCGTCTCGGAAGTAGGTCTCACAATTAATTCTTCTTCCAATTTAGCCTCAGGATCAACAACAACTCCACTGCCATCTTCTGCATTTTTTAATCGATAATGAGTTACAACTGCACACTCTTTAGCAAATCCTTCTACATGATCAGCTTCTTTACTTAAATAAGATTTAGGAACAAAAAGTGGAAAATATGCATTGCTATGCCCAGTATCTTTAAACATTTTATCCAACTGCGCTTGCATTTTTTCCCATATCGCATACCCATAAGGCTTTATCACCATACAGCCTCTAACAGCCGAATGCTCGGCTAAATCAGCCTTTTTTACAAGTTCATTGTACCACTCTGAATAATCTTCGCTCCTACTAGGAATAGCCTTTCCCATTTTTGGTATAAAATTTGTTAGTATATCTAATAAATAATTTAAGCGACAAATATAAGTTTTTGTTACATATAAATAATCCTTATCGTTAAATTGTCGTTTATATAATTAGGCTATATATGTTTTATGTAAAAAACACTTCGTTATGAAAAAGTTATTCACTTACTCAGCCCCACTTTTTATCCTTATGGTTATGTCATCCGTTCCAGTATTTAGTCAGGAATATGATGACATCTATTTCAGAAAAAAAGACCGTTTGAAAGTTGATAATGTGGTAAATACTGCTTCTACATCTGATGACCAAAAAATGGGGGATAAGGAAAACGTAAGTGAACCAACATTTGACAAAACAACGAACCCTGATTACTTGGCATATAGTGATTCTACTGGGGAAGATAACGAAGTGTATTTTGAAGAGGGGTACGAGCAGCAAAACCCTTCACAAGCAGTAGAAGATTATATTGAAAATGCTGATGTAGTAGTTAAACACTATTATTACGGATCTCCTTCTACTAGATACTATAGCAGATTTGATGATGTGTTTTGGAATGATCCATATTTATATCAAGGGACAGTGTTTGACCCGTTTTATGATCCTTATTATCGTAGTAGTTTATATTATAGACCTGGGTGGAATATTTCTTTTCGCATAGGTGGTGGATATCCATATTCATATTATAGTGGAAGTAGATGGGGATATAATTCTTTCTATCGTTCATATAATTACGGGTACTCTTGGGGAAGCTATTATAACTCCTATTATAACTATTACGACCCTTTCTGGTGTCCTCCTTCGTACTACAATAATTATTATAACCAAAATATTATTGCTAACTATGATTACAATAATAATTCTAGAGGTGTAGCTCGGGGTAAACGTACTAGTAGAAGTTCAATTTATAATTCGGGGCGTGTAAGTTCTAGATCATCCAGTAGTAGAGTTGCTAGTAATGATAATAGTGGGCGGATTTCAAGCGGAAGAGTAGCTGACAATAGTGATTCTAAAGTAAAAACAAGAACCAATAGTAGAGTAGCCAGCTCTACTACTGGAGAAAATAATTATTCGGGTTTTAGAAGGTCTTCAACTGGCTATACATCTAGACAAAATAGTACTAATTCTAGATCATCAAATGTTGGTACAAGATACAACGAAAATAATACTAGAAGTAGTAATAGTAATGTAAAATCTTCCGGAACTTCTAATTCTCGTAACTCTAGAAGTAGTGGGTCAACTTACAGTAGAGGAAGTAGTAATTCTTCAAAAAGTACCAATAGTAATTCAGGATCGAATTACAACAGAAGTAATAATCGAAGTAGCAATTCAGGATCGAGTTACAATAGAAACAGTAACAGTTCAAGGTCTTCTTCAGGAAATGGGGGGTCAAGCTACAGTAGAGGTAGCAGTTCTAGATCTTCAGGGAGTGGAGGCTCAAGCTACAGCAGAAGCAGTAGTTCTAGATCTTCATCAGGAAGCTCAAGAAGTTCATCTAGCAGATCAAGAAGTAAAAAAGACTAACAGTTAAATCAAAACATCATGGATAAGAAATTAAGCCTTTTTTTAGCAGGCATTGCCACAATTATGTCCATTTTTTATGGACAAGCACAAGATTTACCTACGTTAGGATTGCTTTTTAGTCAAACAAGCCCTGGTGGATCGGCAAGAGTTCAAGCATTAGGAGGAGCACAAATATCTTTAGGAGGTGACATAAGCAGCCTTCAATCTAATCCTGCTGGCTTAGGTATGTTCAATCGTTCTACTTTTAGTTTATCTACTGGTTTAAGCTTTATTAATAGCAATGCTAGTTTTTATGGCACTAATACTGACGGTTTGAAATTAAATGCAAACATTCCAAATTTTGGTGTTGTACTTCAAAAAGAAGGTAACAGAAAAATTAAAAGTCATTCCTTTGGCATTAGTTATAACCGCATAGCTGATTATCAAAATAGATTTGTTTATGAAGGAAGAAACAGTCAATCCAGTATGTTGGATTACTTTATTGAAAGAGCTGATGGTATATTAGAAAATGAATTTTACAATAATAATACTTCAGCATATAATTCTGTTGAAGGTCTTGCTGTACGCACACTACTCATCCTACCTACAAGTTTTTTTGATCCCACCAATGGAGCTGATGATTTATATGACTCTGATATTTTGGGTAATCCTTTCCAAAAAGAAACGGTAGATGTAAGGGGTGCACAATACCAATTTAATCTAGGGTATGGGTTTAACTTTGATGACATACTATATCTTGGTGCTAATATTGGTATAACATCAGTAAATTATAATTCTACAAACACCTACTCTGAAAATAATTTTGCTTATACACCAATAGATGCTAATGACACCTACCAAAACCCTTTGAATGGTTTTAATTTAGAAGAAAATTTAAACGTATCTGGTGGAGGTGTAAACACAACACTAGGCATCATGTTTCGACCAGTAGATTTTGTCCAAATTGGTGCTGCTTTTACTTCTCCAACCTATTTTAATTTTGATGAAGAGTTTCACAGCAATATGGATGCTGACTATAAATTTGATAACAATCAATATACGGAATCAGACATAATTGTTGCTTCTTATAACCTTTCAACTCCTATGAAATTAAGCAGTGGTATAACATTTTTTGGAGGGAAATATGGGTTTATTTCTGCAGATGTTGAAATGATAGATTATGGCAAAAATAGATTTAGTTCAAATGATTTCTCTACTACTGCAGAAAACAGTGAAATGAAAACTTACCATAAAGTCTATAATTTTAGAGTAGGAGGTGAAGTGCGATTTGATATTTTTAGATTAAGAGGAGGATACTCTCTGTCTCAGACTGGAGATGATGAAGTAACTCCTATTCAGTCGTTTACAGGTGGTGCAGGTATTCGTTACAAATATGTATCTTTTGATTTGGGTGTTGTAAACGTACTCAGGAATTTCAACTATTCTCCATACACTTTGTCAAATAAAGAAAATACACCAACAGCAAACGTGTTTCAAAATACAACTAAAACAGTAATGACTCTTGGTTTGTATTTTTAACACAAATCATGAAAGTATCATGATTTGTGTTAAAATCTTGTCGCCATAATCAAGTCCAAATCCTTGAATTTTAAATTGAATTTTTGAGCAATATATTTATTAGTAATAACACCTTTATATGAATAAACTCCTTTCATGAACCACTTATGAGAGAATATCATTTCTTCAATTCCCCCTTCTTCTGCAGCTCTTAATATTGTAGGTGTAAATATATTACTAAGAGCTGTTGTTGCAGTTCTTGCTACAGTTGACGCAATATTAGGTACACAATAATGAATTACATCATACTTTTTGAAAGTTGGGTTGCTGTGTGTAGTCTGTTCCGAAGTTTCAATACAGCCACCTTGATCAATACTTAAATCAATAATTACTGCACCTGAATTCATTTTACTTACCATCTCTTCCGAAACTACATGCCTATTCCTTCCTTTTTCGGCTCGTAAAGCCCCTATTACTACATCAGCATGTTTTAAACTTTCACTAAGCGTAATAGTATCAATTGAAGACGTATAAATTTGATCACCTAAAGCATATTTTATTCTTCTAAGTTTATAAATATGATTATCAAAAACCTGTACTTCTGCACCTAACCCTTTGGCAGCACGTGCAGCGTATTCTGCAACTGTACCTGCACCAATAATAACTACCTTTGTAGGTGGGACTCCAGTAATTCCACCAAGCATAACTCCTCTCCCATTCTGACTAGTACTAAGGTATTGTGCAGCAATTAACATAGCAGAACTACCCGCAATTTCACTCATAGCTCGGATAATTGGCATCCCTCCCACTTTATCCTCAATAAACTCAAAACCCATTGCTACAACTTTTTTACTATTAATAGCATTCAAATATTCATGGGTTTGACTTCCTAATTGATAAGCAGAAATAAGAATTTTACCAGGCTTCAAATATTTTATTTCATCAAGAGTAGGTGGTTCTATCTTTAAAATTGCATTTGCCTGATACACTTCTCTAGCAGTACTAACTATTTTTGCTCCAGCATCACTATACTCCTTATCAGTAAAGTTAGACCCCAATCCAGCATCTTTTTCTACAATAATTTCATGCCCATTGTTGGTTAATAATTTTACTGCATCAGGGGTAAGCGTAATTCGTTTCTCTTGAAGAGCTATTTCTTTTGGTAAGCCTATAAAAAAAGTTTTTTTTCCTTTCTTTATTTTTGCCAATTGCTCTTTTGGGTAAAGTTGAATTTCTTTAGCTAATGCTTCAAAACCTGGTTTATGTGATTCAGACATGTTTGATTATATTAATCGATCTGGTAAATTCATCTACTATTGAAATCTTTATATCCACTCTATTTTCTGGAAGTAAATTAAAAACTTTAGTAGGCCATTCTATAAAACACCGGTGACCTGAATAAAAATATTCATCACAACCTATATCTAATGCTTCTTTTTCCTCCTCAATCCTATAAAAGTCAAAATGATAATAGCTTTCTTCCTTAGTATCAATATATTCATTCACTATAGAAAACGTAGGACTGCTTACGTTATCTATTATATCAAACTTTTTACAAATTTCCTTAATAATAGTCGTTTTTCCCGCTCCCATATCACCTTCAAAAATCCAAACATCTATATCACTAGCAAATGAAATTATCTGGTCAGCAACTTCATTAAGCCCCTCTAGTCTCACATGTTCAATGTTCAAACTAATCATCTCTAAATTAAGCATTCTTCGAATTTAACGAAATAATAGGAATTATCATCTCTTCCATTGACACACCCCCATGCTGAAAAGTATCGCGATAATGCTTTACGTAATGATTATAGTTATTAGGGTATACGAAAAATTGATCCTCAGTAGCTATTGCATAAGTTGTTGATACGTTTTGTTTAGGTAAAAAATAACGTTCAGGCTTATGAATTTCCATTACATTCCCAGGCGAATATCCTAAATTTTTACCTAGCTTATATCTAAGATTTGTATTAGTATTTTTATCACCTATTATTTTAAAAGGCTTTTTTACCCTAATTGTTCCATGATCAGTAGTAATGATAACCTTAGCTTTGATATTAGAAATTTTCCTCAATACTTCAAGCAAAGGAGAATGTTCAAACCATGATTTAGTAATCGAACGATAAGCGCTTTCATCAGGTGCTAATTCTCTTATCATTGCCATATCTGTACGTGCATGAGACAGCATATCCACAAAATTGTAAACAATTACATTTAGTGGTGTATCAAAAAGATTATTAATATTCTCAGTTAAATTCCTCCCCTCATTCAAGTGTTTAATTTTGTTATAACTAAATTTTATAGACTGATTCAGTTTTTTTAATTGTCGTTCAATGAATTTATCTTCAAAGTTATTTTTCCCACCCTCTGCATCTTCATCCACCCAAATATCGGCATGTTTTTTAGCCATCTCACTTGATAACATACCCGAAAAAATAGAATTGCGAGCATAAGCAGTTGTAGTTGGCAAAATGGAATAGTAACTTTCTTCTTTTTCGATATTGAATAATTCTGAAATAGTCGGTTCAATAATTTTCCATTGGTCGTATCGTAAATTATCAATAACTATAAAAAACAGTGGTCTATCTTCCCTCAACTCTGGAATAACTTTTTTCCTCATTAACTGATGAGAAAGTAAAGGCTTATCAGAATCTGGATCGTTTAACCAACTTTCATAGTTATCAATAATGAATTTCGAAAAATTAGAATTAGCCTCATTTTTTTGCATTTCTAATATCTCATACATCCCTGAATCTTCAATTTTTTCCATTTCAAGCTCCCAAAATATTAGCTTTTTATAGATATCTGCCCACTCATCATGACTTAAATCATCACCAAAAGCCATACTTATGTTTCTGAATTCCTGCTGATAACTATGATTGGTTTTTTCAGTAATCAATCGCTTATTATCTAATATTTTTTTTACAGAAAGTAATATTTGATTGGGGTTTAGTGGTTTTATGAGGTAATCTGTAATTTTAGCTCCTATAGCCTCTTCCATTATATATTCCTCCTCACTTTTTGTTATCATTACCACAGGAACATTTGGTCTCAGTGATTTAACTTGTGTAAGCGTTTCTAATCCCGACATTCCAGGCATATTTTCATCAAGAAAAACAATATCAAAATTGGTTTCTTCGAACTTTTCTAATGCATCAGCACCACTATTTACAGGAGTAATATCATACCCTTTTTGTTCGAGAAATAATATGTGAGGTTTTAACAGGTCAATTTCATCATCAGCCCACAAAATATTATATCTTTGCATAGTCTAGTATTTAAGTCGAAGTTAGAAAAATAACCCGATAACCTTGTATAAATTAGAAGTGAATAATATCAAAACTTCTTTCGAATTTTGAATAAAAAGAAAATATTTAACGACCCCCTCTATGGATTTGTCACTATATCTAGTGAATTAATATTTGATATTATTCAACATCCATTCTTTCAACGACTTAGAAGAATCAAGCAATTAGGAGTTTCCGAGTATGTATACCCAGGGGCTTTACATACACGTTTTCAGCACGCTATTGGAGCTATGCATTTAATGGGTAAGGCAATGGATGGGCTTAGAGGAAAAAATATTGACATAACAGATGAAGAATATGAATCTGGATTAATTGCAGTACTATTACACGATATCGGTCATGGTCCTTTTTCCCATGCTTTGGAATATAGTCTTTTTCAAGATGTACAGCATGAAAGTCTTTCTTTCTTGCTAATGAAACACCTTAATAAAGAGTTTAATGGAGTACTTGATACAGCATTAAAGATTTTTCAAAATACATATCAAAAAAAATTTCTTCATCAATTAGTCTCAAGTCAACTAGATGTTGACAGAATGGATTACTTACAACGGGATAGTTTTTTCACAGGTGTATCGGAAGGCACAGTAGGTGTAGAAAGAATTTTAGAAATGCTCAATGTTGTTGATGATAATATTGTTGTTGAGGAAAAAGGAATTTACAGTATAGAAAACTTATTGAGTTCCAGAAGGTTAATGTATTGGCAAGTTTACCTTCATAAAACTTCACTAGGTGCTGAACGCATGCTTATTAACCTTATCAATAGAGCAAAAGAATTAGCTGAATCTGGAAATAAAGTACCTGCATCAAACGAATTAAGTTTATTCTTAACAAATAGTTACAACCTTAGTGATTTTCAAAACAACAGCAATTTATTACAAGCGTTTGGAGCAATGGATGACCATGATATCGGTGGAGCTATAAAACTATGGGCTAATGACAAAGACAAAGTGCTTTCAGAACTTAGCAATATGTTGCTTAATCGTAGACTGCTTAAAATAAACCTCGTAAATTCTCCATCAAAAAAAACAGATATTGAAAATATTAGAGAAAAAATAGCACGAGAATTTAAAGTACTTCGTAGTGAAAGTAGATATTTCATGACTCACGGTGAAGTGAGTAATAAAGCTTATGTATCTGGTGGACAAACAATAAATATTTTAACAAAAAAAGGTGAGGTTGTAGATATTGCTAAAGCAGCAGATTTACCAAACATAAAAGCCATTAGTAAAATAGTAAAAAAGTACTACCTTGGTTATCCAAAAAATATAGTCTTGTAACACTCTAAACTATCAAATTATACAAATGAAATTTTCTATAGGTCAATTAGCTACTTTACTTGGAGGAGAAGTGGTCGGGAATCCAGACGAAGACATTAACATGTTGGCAGCTATTCAAGATGCTAAAAAAGGACAAGTATCATTTTTATCTAATCCTAAATACGAACCTCACATATATAATACACAAGCTACAGCAGTAATTGTCTCCAAGGATTTTGAACCAAAAAAGAAATTAAATACGACTCAGATAAAAGTAGATGACCCTTATGTGGCATTTGCAACTCTTTTGGAAGAGTATCATAAGTATATCAACTTTTCTAAAGTTGGAATTGAGGAGCCATCGTACATTGGTGAAAATGTAAAAGTGGGTGAAGGTATTTACAGAGGAGCATTTTCATACATTGGAGAAGAGTCTGTCATTGGTGAAAATGTTAAAATTTATCCTCATGCCTATATAGGTAATAATTCTATAATTGGCGATAATACTATTATCCACTCTGGTGTTAAAATTTATCCCAATTCAAAAATTGGATCTAACTGTGTACTTCACTCTGGAGTTGTAATCGGTAGTGACGGCTTTGGTTTTGCACCACAAGAAGATGGAACTTATAAAAATATTCCACAACTAGGAAATGTAGTTATCTGCGATGATGTACACATAGGAAGTAATACTGTAATTGATTGTGCTGCTATGCCCTCTGACTCAACCATTATTGGAAACGGTACCAAATTAGATAATTTAATACAAATAGCTCATAATGTAAAAATTGGGGAGAATACAGTAGTTGCGGGTCAATCAGCAATCGCTGGATCAACAGAAATAGGTGATAACTGTGTTTTTGGTGGACAAGTAGGAGTTGCAGGACATATAAAAGTTGCTAATAAAACTTCATTAGGTGCACAAACAGGTTTAGGAAGAAGTGTTAAGAATGAAGGAGAAAAACTATTTGGAAGCCCTGCCATAAACCTATCCCAATTTTATCGTTCATATGCTGTTTTTAAAAATTTACCCGATTTAAGTACACGATTAAAGCAACTTGAAGAAAAAATACTAAATTTGCCGACCACTTAGTAGATAGAAATGAATATTAAACAGCACACTATTAAAAAATCGGTAACTCTTTCTGGAGTTGGTTTACATACAGGAATAGAAACAAACATGACTTTTCTACCTGCAAAGCCTAATCACGGTATTAAATTTCAACGAATTGATATCGAAGGTCATCCAACTGTAGATGCAGATGTAGATTTTGTGGTTGACCTTTCTCGGGGAACTACAATAGAACAAGGGGAAGCAAGGGTAAATACTGTTGAACATACTTTAGCAGCACTTGTAGGTATGGAAATAGACAACATCCTTATTCAGTTAGATGGCCCCGAACCACCAATAATGGATGGGAGTTCTGCCGCTTTTGTTAATATTATTAAAGAAGCTGGGATAGAAGAGCAAAATGCTCAACGTGATTTTTATGAAATAACAGAAAGTATTTTTTACAGAGAACCCGAAAGAGACGTTGAGATAGCAGCATTACCTTTAGATGATTATAGAGTAACTGTTATGGTCGATTATAATTCACCAGTATTAGGAAGTCAACATGCATCGCTCACCAATATTAAGCAGTTTGAAAAAGAAATAGCCTCTTGTAGAACTTTTTGTTTTCTTCATGAACTAGAAATGCTACACAAAAATAATCTGGTTAAAGGTGGAGACTTAAATAATGCTATTGTAGTAGTAGACAGAGTTGTAGAAGAATATGAATTAGATAGCTTAGCCAAGCTATTCAACAAACCTAAAGTCGAAGTTAAAAAAGAAGGAATTCTAAATAATGTAGAATTAAGGTATCAAAACGAACCTGCAAGACATAAATTATTGGATGTAATGGGTGATTTAGCACTAGCAGGAAAGCCTATTAAAGCACAAATTTTAGCTGCACGCCCAGGTCATGCAGCAAATGTTGCTTTTGCTAAAAAGCTGAAAAAAGCAATGCAAAAAGATGCAAAAAAAAATATACCCAAATACGATGTAAACCTCCCTCCTGTTTATGATATAAATAAAATATCTAGTGTATTACCACATAGATTTCCTTTCTTACTTGTAGATAAAATCATCCATCTTGATGAAGAGCGTGTAACTGGAATAAAAAACGTAACGCTAAACGAACCATTTTTTCAAGGGCATTTCCCAGGAAATCCTGTAATGCCTGGAGTATTGCAAATTGAAGCAATGGCACAAGTAGGTGGAATATTAGTTTTAAATACTGTTCCTGATCCTGAAAATTATTGGACATACTTTTTAGGAGTAGAAGGGTTTAAATTCAGAAAAATGGTATTACCAGGAGATACAATTGTTATGGATTGTTATTTACAAGGTCCGATAAAAAGAGGTATCGCCAAAATGTATGGTAGAGCATTTGTAGGAAGAACGTTGGTGAGTGAAGGATATTTAACAGCCAGTATTGTAAAAAAAGGATAGCATGAACCAACCACTAGCATACATACACCCAGAGGCTAAAATAGCTCGAAATGTTGTTATCGAACCTTTCACCACAATTCATAAAAATGTAACCATCGATGAAGGAACTTGGGTAGGACCAAATGTGACAATTTTCGAAGGAGCAAAAATTGGAAAAAATTGTAAAATTTATCCTGGAGCTTCAATAGCTGCTATTCCTCAAGATTTAAAATTTGATGGAGAAGAAACAGAAGTATTAATAGGGGACAATACAGTAATTAGAGAGTCTGTTACAATTAGTCGAGGTACTACAGACCGTTTCAAAACCATAATTGGGGAAAATTGCCTACTTATGGCCTATGTACACGTTGCCCATGACTGTATAATTGGGGACAACTGCATTCTTGTAAATGCCGTGCAACTTGCTGGACATGTTACCATTGATGAATATGCCATTGTGGGAGGGTCAAGCGCTGTTCATCAATTTGTAAAAATTGGAGCACACGTTATGGTATCAGGAGGTTCATTGGTGAGGAAAGACATTCCTCCTTATACCAAAGCTGCCAGAGAACCACTTACTTATTGTGGTATAAACTCTATTGGTTTACGAAGAAGAGGGTTTTCATCTGAAAAAATAAATGAAATTCAGGAAATATACCGGTACTTATTCTTGAGAGGGTTAAATAACTCAAAAGCAATTGATCTAGTAGAATTAGAACTTTCCCCTTCAAAAGAAAGAGATGAAATCATTAAATTTATCCGTACTTCGGATAGGGGCATAATGAAAGGCTATTCCTATTAATATTTTATGGAAATTATTCTTGAAAATTTAGGGAAGCGATATCAACGCCAATGGATTTTCAAGAATATTAATTTAGAATTGTCTGTCGGAAAGTCTTATGCCGTTACTGGTCCAAATGGAAGTGGAAAATCTACACTTGTAAAAGTGCTTATGGGAGTTACTCCACCCTCTATTGGCCATGTTAAATATTTAATAGATAATAATGAAGTGGAAGAAGATTCTATTTATCAATATTGTAGTCTTGCCTCACCTTATCTTGATTTAATTGAGGAATTCACATTGCAAGAACTCATTGCATTTCATTTTAAATTCAAAAAGGTTAAAGGCGACTTTAAAGTTCAAGATATTATTGAAATTGCTTATTTAGAAAAACATAAAAACAAGCTAATAAAAAATTTTTCTTCTGGGATGAAACAACGTTTAAAACTAGCACTAGCTTTTTATTCGGATACTCCAGTACTTTTTTTAGATGAACCTACCTCAAATTTAGATACCAAGGGTATTGAATGGTATTTAAGCCAAGTATCAAAGTGCTCTGAGAAAATGATAATTGTAGCTTCCAACCAATCATACGAATTTGAATTCTGTGAAAATCATATTAATATCCCTAAATACATATAAATATCAGTCATTTATTGCTATTTTGGGTTACAATTATAGTAATCAAGTATATATAACATATCTAGATAGAATAAATTAATTTGAAAACTCAATAAATAATAGTTACTTTAGGTTATAATTTAAATAAATTATTAGATGAAAAAATTAAGCTATTTATTAAGTGCAATAGTATTACTAGCTATATTATTTACTATTGGATGTAAGCCAGATCCTACCCCGGGTCCTTCTGCTGAAGAAGCACAAAAGGCACTGCTAGTTAAAACTTGGACTGCCAGTTCTGTAACCTTGAATAACGAAGATGTTACTGCTGATTTCTCTGGCTTTACATTAACAATTCAAGAAAATCTAAACTACACTTCATCTGCATCATCTCTAACAAGAAGTCCACAACCATGGCCCACAAGTGGGGGCTTTGCTTTTGGTGTAAACGGTGACGGTACTACAAATGTAAATCAACTACTAAGAGAACCAGGAGGTACGAATGAACTACCAATGACTGTCCAAGTCGATGAAACAACTATGACATTGGGTTTCACTTTTACTGATGGCACACACCTTGGAGGAAGAACAGAAGCGATTAGTGGAGATTGGGTGTTTAGCTTTACAAACTAATGATCAATCAGATTTCAAAAAAAATCCCTGCTCTTTAGATAGAGCAGGGATTTTTTTTGAAATCTGATATTGTTAAAATTATTTAGATATTTTGATTTCAGAAAGAGCACTTTCAGTTAATGGCTTTGTTATGAACCTAATTACGTGATCGTTATTTACAATTTTATCAATGTCTCTTTTATTATCAGAACTTGAAAGAATGATCACTTTACATTTGTTCTTTATTAGGGTATTAAATTTTTCAAACTCATACAAAAACACAAAACCATCAACAATAGGCATGTTAATATCAAGAAAAATAAGGTCAGGAAGCCTCTCTTCATTATTTTCATTTTCCCTTAAATAATCAAGTGCCTTTTTACCTGAGTTTTTTACCTCTACTTCATTTGCAAATTTTGTAATTTCAATTATTCGCTTGCTTATAAAATTGTCAGTGTCATTATCATCCACTAACATTACTAAATCTATCGTTTTTGCCATTATATTTCAGTAAGTCTCTTTTTAAAAAATATTCCTATCCATTTCGATAAGCTATACTTTACCTTTAATATATCTAATAAAGATAAAAAATAGAAATCGGAATCCATTTTTATTTCCCCTTTTTCTTTTCTTTTATTATAAGTTCTTCACCAACAGATACATTATGATCAATTTTATTGTTCCATTGCAACAGATCACTAATTAATACATCGTACTCTCTAGCTATTTTATACATAGTGTCACCTGTTTTAACTACATATTTTAGTTCTTCATTACCTGTTGACATATCACCTTCATCAGAAATTGCTTGTGCATTATCATTTATAGTAGTGTGTACCATTAAAAATTGTCCCGCATTAATATCTTCTGTTAAATTAAGTTCATTCCATTTCACAACATCCATAACATTCACATTATACATTCTTGAAATACCATAAAGTGTTTCTCCTGCCTTTACTTCATGCTTTACAATAATAGTTTTCTTAAATTCTGGAGGTGAAGTTACTTCTATAGGGTCAGTATTCTTAATTTCAATATTTTTGCTACTATTTTTAGTAGAATCTTGTTTAAAAGAAGGATTTTTTAATAGATTATCTTGTTCATTACCATTTTCTTCAACAGAATTTTGAGTTTCTTTGCTTTTAATATTTAGTGGTAAATCTACGACTAACATTGCAGATTTCTTCTTTACCTCTCTATATTCAATAGGTACATTAGCAGGTCGAATATGTCTTAGCCACAAAACCCTTCCTTGCTTTATATTTTCAATTTTTCTTATTCGATTTTTAGTCAATAATGTGTTTAATCGAATTCCATATTTTTGTGAAATACTCCATAATTTTTCATTTTCCTGAACTACATGATAGTATAACCCAGCTTTACTATGCTTCCTCTTAAAATAATAAACCTGTCCTTTCTTAACATGATGATCAATCGAAATATCATTGAACTTTAAAAATTTTCCTATATCTAAATTTCCTTTAGCAGCCAAATCACTTATGGCTTCTCTTTCGGTAGCAAGTACGCCTGGTATTCCATTAATTTTCAGCCAATTTGGATGTGAAACATAACGTCTATTTTTATCTATTTCTGGAAATTTATTTGACTGAACCATATCAAAGTCTGGCATTTTTCTCACAATATTATTTGTGCTTCTTTCAGTGCTTGATACCAAATCTAGTTTTGTTAATCTTCCACTTGGTAAAATGACAGCATACTGTTTGTCGGAAGGAATTTTACCTTTCCTCAACCATTTATTGTATAACTCCAATTCTTCTAAGTCTAGGTTGGTTTCTTTAGCAATTTCTGAAAGCGTTTTACCCTTTCCCGATTTATATACTACTAATTCGGGAGAAGGCGTTTTTTTACCAATTACTCCTTCATAAGCTATTTTGTGTGCAAGAAAAGTACGAACATACCAGTAAGTCTTTTCCGTAATAGTAATCGAATTTGTTCCATACTTTTTTTCATCAATAACCTCTAATGCTGCACCTGCTCCCATTTGATATGCTTGGAGTGCAAATAACCAATTATCGAAATATTCATTATTTTTTTTCATATATCGAGCTGCAGCTCGTGATGATGCATAAATATTCATACGTTCATCAATAAATTTATCAACCCGAAGACCCATCTGAATAGCTGTAAAATCTTTAAACTGCCAATAACCTACAGCATTAGAAGTTGAAACTGCATCGGGAATTAAGGCACTCTCTTGCAAGGAAAGGTATTTAAAATCTGTAGAAACACCCTCTTCGATAAATGCTTGCTCAATTAGTGGGAAGTGAATATCCGCTTTTACTACTTTTGCATTAAAATATTTTGGACTTCGGGTAATTTTATCAACTTCTTCTTGAATAGCTTCACGACCTTTTTCAGTAATTTTAAGTTTAACTCCTGCAAAAGTCATTCTAGATGGTACTTGAACTGAACTTTGTGAATAAACTAATTCACAAAGTGCTAAACCAACTATAGTTAAAAGTGTTCTTAACATTATTTTTTTCTTAATACCATCAACCCATCCCTCACTGGGAATAGTACATTTTCTACTCTTACATCCTCGTGCACTTTTTTATTAAATTTAAGAATTGAAGAAGTATCTTTATCAATTTTTTTTCTATTTTTTTCTAAAACCTTTCCACTCCAAAGCACATTGTCTGCAATTATAAAACCACCCTTTTTCACCTTATCAAATACCAAGTCAAAATAATTAGAATAATTACTTTTATCAGCATCAATAAATACTAAATCTAATTCATCATCAATTTCAGGGATAATGTTTATTGCATTCCCTACTCTATAGTCAATTACATTTTCCAGATTTGCCTTAGCAATATAACTTCTTACTATATCTTCAAGCTCTTCGTTGATGTCTATAGTAATTATTTTACCATTTTCTTCTAGTCCTTCTGCTAATGCAATTGCTGAGTAACCTGTAAAAGTACCTATTTCTAAAATAGTTTTTGGTCTAACCATATTCGCTATCATTGCCAAAATTCTTCCCTGCAAATGTCCTGACAGCATACGGGGCATATATATATTAGCATAAGTTTCTCTATCTAATAATGACAATAGTTCTGGAGCATTTTCTGTATGACTTTCGATATATGCTACTAAATCTTTATCAAGAAAATCCATAAATTAATCAGGAGTATAGGTTAGATAACTAAACAAATTATCGTCATACATTTCATTGGCAATATCTTGTAATTTTATTGGATCTATTTTATCGATTTGGGTGAAAATGTCCTCAAGTGAATCAATTTTTCCTCTATCAATTAAACTTTTACCCATTGCTAACATTAAACCAACATTATTTTCCTCAGCCATAGCTAACTGTCCTTTTAATTGCTCTTTAGCTACATGAATTTGCTTATTCCCTAATGGTAATTCTCTTAATTTTTTCAGCTCTTTTTTAACAATATTAATGCTTTTCATCATCTGTTTAGGATCAGTGCCAAAAAATATACTAAACAAACCTGTATCGGAAAAAGAAGAATAGTTTGCATCTACAGAATAGACAAAACCATGCTTTTCTCGTAGTTCCATGTTTAATCGAGAATTCATACTAGGACCACCAAGTATATTCACCAACATGAAAAATGGAAGCCTTCGTTCATCATTATTAGAGTATGCTGGTCGTCCCATTGCACACAAGGATTGTATTACTTGTTTCTTAACTTTTTTTGTTTGAGGCAAATAACTATCAAACTTAACTCTATTTCTAATACTTGTAACCTTTGGAAGGTTACCAATATACTTGTCAGCAAGTTTTTTGACATTATTAAATGTTATATTTCCCACACAAGAAAACACTATCCTTTCAGTATCTATATTTTGAGCAATAAACCTGGTGAAATCCTCCTTTTTAAATTTATTAACAGTGTTTTTTACTCCTAATATATTCATCCCTAATGGATGGTCACCAAATACAAGATTATCAAACACATCCTGCAAATCGTCATCAGGGGAATCCTTATACATGGCCATCTCTTCAAGAATTACCTGTCGTTCGTTGACAATTTGTTTTTCTGGAAAAATAGAATCAAAAGTAATATCAGTTAATAAATCAAATGCCTTCTCAAAATGCTCTTGTAGCACAGAAGCATAAAAAGTAATTTTTTCTTTAGTGGTATAAGCATTTAATTCCCCACCATGCATTTCAAGCCTATTCATTATATGATAAGCTTTTCGCCTGTTAGTTCCTTTAAAAACCATATGTTCCCAGAAATGGGCTATGCCCTGATTGTGGATATTTTCATCACGGCTACCAACATCCAATACAAATCCACAATGAACAATTTTAGTATGAGTGACTTGCTTATGAATTACTCTGATACCATTTGATAACGTATAAACCTCGTAATCCTCCATGTTATTTATTATATCAACGAAAAAGTAATTCCCTTTATATTCTATCTAATACTTTCACAATTAAAGCGTCTACTATTTTGTTAACCGATTTCGAAAATTTATTCTTTACTCTATTAGCTATAATGGCATTTATACTTAGCATTTCGTGTCCCATTAGCTTTGCTAAGGCATAATATCCCGCAGTTTCCATTTCAAAGTTAGTGATCCAAAAATTATCTTTATGATAATAATTAAGATTTTCAATCAGTTTTGGGTGTTTTAATTCAAGACGTAATTTACGCCCTTGAGGTGCATAAAATCCAGGGCAAGTGATTGTATTTCCTACAAGCATTCCTTCACCGTATTGATCTTTTAACTTCTGAGACCCTCTTACAACATAAGGGGTAAACCCTATTCCCGTACATTCTTTTATTTCCTCAGCAATTTCTCTTTCATATTTGCTCTGTGTCAGATTATAAAAATACATTAATGTGTCAAACCCTACTGCATAGTCTGACACTAAATGACTCCCCAAAGGAATATCTTCCTGTAATGCTCCTGATGTACCTATTCTAATAATTTTAAGCTTTTTCCTACGTGATTTAACTTCTCTCGTCTCTAAATTAATATTAGCTAATGCATCAATTTCATTTAAAAAAATCTCGATATTATCTGTTCCTATCCCTGTACTAATTACTGTTATTTTTTTGCCTTTATATTTGCCTATATGAGTGATGAATTCACGTTTATTCATTTCAAAATCAATGTGATCAAAATGTTCACTCACACTATAAACTCTACTAGGGTCACCTACAGTAATGATAGTATCTGACAAATGCTCAGGTTTAAGATTTAAGTGATAAACACTACCATCTTTATTTATAATTAGATCTGATTCAGAAATAGGCATATAGTTATTATCAGATTTTAAATAGTAATATAATCAAAAAGGTGTTTAAGCCCTTCTTCATTTCACCAAATCTTTTTTTATTCTATAGAAACCCTTGTACGGGTTATATCCATTAGAGCTTTTTTGATAGTACCCTGTACCATCATACTCTCTTCTTTTTAGATTAGTTTGGCACTCTTCTGAGCAGGCTCCATGCAATTCCCAACCACAAGCTTCACAAATAGGGATGTGAATATTACAACTAGGATTACTGCAGTTTACCATTCTATCACATGCATTATGACAAATATGACACTCTGAAATAACTGTAGGGTTTACTTTATTTACTTCTGCACCAATTCTATTATCAAACACATAACACTTACCTTCAAAATCTTCCCCCTCTTGCTCAATTCCATACTTTATTATTCCTCCATGAAGTTGATAAACATTATCAAACCCTTGATCCAATAAATGGCACTTGCTTTTTCACATTTAATTCCGCCAGTGCAATAAGTTAGTATTTTTTTACCTTTATATTTTTCTTTTAGCTCTTCAATATGGTCGGGAATATCTCGGAAGTTATTTATATCCAACGTAACTGCATTTTTAAACTTCCCTAGTTTATGTTCATAGTCCGATCTGCAATCTAGAATCACAACATCTTCATCATCTTTAATAGATTTGAATTCATCAGGCTCTAAATATTTACCAGTTTTTTTAGTAGGATCTATATAACTAAATCCCGAACGAACAATTTCAGATTTTACTCGCACATGAAGTTTTTCAAATCCATGTTTATCGTACTCCTCTACTTTAAATTCTAATTTTTCAAATCGAGGATCGTTCTTTACATATGCCATGTACTTTTCACAGTCTTCCTTCAATCCTGATACAGTTCCATTAAGCCCTTCGGAAGCAATAATAATTCGTCCTCGAATATTATTTTCTAAACAAAATAGATGGTGTTCTTCTCTGTACTTTTCAGGGTCTTCAATCTGCGAATAGCAGTAATAAAGTAAAACATTATAATTTTTCATACCTGCTCCTATTTTAATCAGGATGTTAGTTTGATTTACTAAGTATTACTCTTTAAAGGTTGAGCTGGATTACCAAATACTGTTTCACCTTTTGTTACATCAGCAATAACTACTGATCCTGCCCCAACTCTGGCACCTTTACCAATTGTTATTCCAGAAACTACAGTTACACCAGAACCTATAAACGCTTCGTCTTCAATTTTTACCCCACTATTAATTATTGAACCCGCACCTATTTGAACGTAGTCACCCAAATCTGCATCATAATCTATTACTGAATTAGAATGTAAAAGACAATGACTAGAAATTTTTGCATTGGCACCAACTGTAACTCCTGTATTAATAAAATTACCATGACCAATATGTGCTGAAGGTGCAATATTTGCTTGGCTATGTATGGCGTTCACAGGCATTACTTTCCTGCGATCATTTAACATTTTCACCATCGATTTTCGAGCTGTATTATTATCTTCCGCTACAAATGCTTGACATTTTTTACCTATATATTTCAAATATCCATCATCAGTAGTACTCCCTAGAATCGATATTTCACCTAGCTCTTTACCATGTAAAGATTTATCATCATCCAAGAATCCAAAAATCACTATTCCATGACTTTCGAAAATTTCTCTTGCTGCTTTTCCTAAGCCATTTGCTCCAAAAATAATTATAGGGTTTTCCATAGGATATATTTGAGCTGCAAAATTACAAAATATATTTACGTTTTTCGAATACCAATTCTTAATTTCAAGTTAGCCAACTTCTCAATCAATGGATTTTTGTAGCTAATTAATATTATAAAAAACGGCAAAAAACTAATACGATACCTTGAAAGAGTACCAAAATTTGGAGTAGACAATGCCAAGAAAATACATAGAACAATAATATAAGTAAAACACGTCAATAAAACTGGTAGTTCAACTTTCACTTTTTTTATTATTCTAAATGGAAAGAATAATAATGTTGCTAAAACAAACATATTTTCAATGCCTAACATAAATTGTAATATACTACCTGCCTCAAATATAAATGGACGAAATAATGCGGAAACTATTGCCCAAGGAGCATTGATTAATACACTCCATATATTATTCTCCAAATGGTAATAATGTATGGTTTTATCTAAACCAATATGATGGTTAT
>JAOUKH010000116.1 GCA_029882685.1 Cyclobacteriaceae bacterium | reverse complement strand
GGCTGGGTTGATGATGGTTTTGGTGGTTACGATCGTTATTATATCTTTAATAACATAAAGAAAGCTATGGGGGTTAATCCCGTTTTTGGTTTTTCGTTTTTCTCCAAAGAAGAAGAATTCAAAAAAGCTAAGAATCGGTTAACTACTGAAATATACTTTGGTTTAGGAATTAATTTTATAGTTAAAGAACATAAAAACGTACCTACAGGTATATCTAAATGGTCATGGTCTGGAGGTGGTTTTACAATTTTTGAGGGTTTTGATGGCAATACAGAAGGGCGTTATTTTGGCCCAAGCTTTATGCTAGGATTTAAAGTTGGATACATCATTTCAAAATAAATTTAGGTTCTTATTCTTTTAGTTTAGAAATTTTACCTTTCTTTGTAGTACTTATCCAGAAAGACTGAGGGAATGGGCCCTGTGATGTCTTAGCAACCTTGAACAACTCGGTGCTAACTCCCTTCTCGTTCAGTTTATTGTCTGGATCGGGAAAAGATAAGTTACAATGACTCACCTCATTGCTCTTTCTGGAAAACTTTTAAAAACTAGAAAGAGTGAGTAAAATACAAGACATACTAAAGGAACGAATATTAGTGCTTGATGGTGCCATGGGTACCATGATACAGCGATATTCATTGGAAGAAGCTGATTTCAGAAATGAATCGATGGAGAAATATACTACTCCATTAAAGGGAAATAACGACCTACTATCCATTACTCGTCCAGAAATAATTAAGGCCATTCATGTAGAATATTTAAAAGCTGGAGCAGATATCATTGAAACCAATACTTTTAGTGGAACTTCCATAGCGCAGGCCGATTATGGCTTGGAGGAATATGTATATGCTATTAATTTTGAATCTGCTAAAATTGCAAAACAGGCTACTATTAAGTATTCTGAATTAACTCCTGATAAACCTCGTTTTGTAGCAGGGTCTATAGGCCCTACAAATCGTACCGCTTCACTTTCTCCTGATGTAAACCGACCAGGTTTTAGAGCGATAAGTTTTGATGAATTAGTGGTTGCCTATAAGGAGCAGGTAGAAGCATTGATAGCAGGGGGAGTAGATATACTTTTGGTGGAAACAGTGTTTGATACACTAAATGCCAAGGCAGCATTATTTGCCATTTCAGAAGTGTTTGAGAAGAATGGTATAGAATTACCTATAATGGTATCGGGTACAATTACAGATGCAAGTGGTCGTACATTGTCGGGGCAGACGGCTGATGCTTTTCTTGTTTCAATTTCTCATATGCCTTTATTAAGTGTAGGATTTAATTGCGCATTAGGTGCTAAACAATTACGTCCTCATTTACAGACAATAAGTGAAAACGCACCATTTTTTACAAGTGCACACCCAAATGCAGGATTGCCAAACGAGTTTGGTGAGTATGATGAAACTCCCGAAGTTATGGGTGATCAAATTGAGGAATTTTTAAATGAAGGGCTAGTAAATATTATTGGAGGGTGTTGCGGAACTAACCCAGAACATATCAAAGTGATTGCTGAGTTAGTAAAAAAGTATGAGCCACGGAAAAAGTTGAGTAGTTGATAGCTTATGGTTTATAGAACATGGACTATTAATGTGAATATATTTATCATTTACAATATGAAAAAATATGGCCTTTAAGTTTGAAAAATTAAATGTGTGGAAACGAGCAGTTGAGTTATCTAATCAAGTAGATTTATTAACTAAGAAATTTCCAAAAGAAGAGATTTATATACTTACTTCTCAAATGAAGCGTGCTTCTGATTCAGTTTCATTAAATATTGCTGAAGGAAGCACTGGTCAATCTAATAAAGAATTTAATCGATTTTTGGGATATGCATTGCGATCAGGAATTGAAGTAGTTACATGTTTATACTTGGCTAAAGGGAGAAATTTAATTAACGAAGAAGAGTTTGTTAGGTTTTATGAAGAGTTAACAGAAATAGTAAAAATGATTCAGGCATTAAGAAATACTTTAAAATGATTTTGAAGAATCAACAATCGACTAATAGTTATCAACCATCATCTAATAGCTATGAACTAATATTAAGTGGTCTAGAACCCTTAATTATTTCTCAAGAAAGCAATTTTGTGAATATTGGAGAGCGCACGAATGTGACAGGTTCTCGTAAATTTTTAAGATTAATTAAGGAAGAGGCTTTTGAAGATGCATTAAGTATTGCACTTGATCAGGTACGTGGTGGAGCTCAAATCTTAGATGTTAATATGGACGAAGGGATGCTTGATGGAAAAAAAGCTATGGTTCATTTTCTTCATTTAATAGCTTCGGAACCTGAAATATCCCGTATTCCTGTTATGATTGACTCTTCTAAATGGGAAATTATTGAAGCAGGGTTGAAGTGCATCCAAGGGAAGGGTGTAGTAAATTCAATTAGTTTAAAAGCTGGTGAGGAGGATTTTGTTTACCAAGCGAAGCAAATACTTAAGTACGGTGCTGCAGTAGTGGTCATGGCTTTTGATGAAGATGGTCAGGCAGATAGTTATGAGCGCAGAATAGAAATATGTGAGCGTTCGTATCGAATTTTAGTAGATCAAATTGGTTTTTCTGCTCATGATATCATTTTTGATCCAAATATATTTCCTGTAGCTACAGGAATTGAAGAACACCAAAACAATGCACTTGACTTTTTTAGAGCTACTCAATGGATAAAAGAAAACTTACCTGGAGCTCATGTAAGTGGAGGGGTGAGTAATGTATCATTTTCCTTTAGAGGAAATAATTCTGTTCGTGAAGCAATGCATTCAGCATTCTTATTCCATGGAATAAAGCATGGGATGGATATGGGTATTGTAAACCCTTCTATGTTAGAGGTGTACGATGAAATACCAAAGGACTTATTAGAAAGAGTTGAGGATGTACTACTAAATAGGAGAGACGATGCTACTGAAAGGCTATTAGAGTTTGCGGAAACGGTAAAAGGGAGTTCTAAGAAGAAAGTAATTGATTTAGAATGGCGAAAAACTAGTATAGAAGAACGTCTTACACACGCACTAGTAAAAGGTGTAGTTGAATATATTGATGAGGACACAGAAGAAGCTAGATTAAAATATAATAATTCATTGTTGGTAATAGAGGGACCACTCATGGATGGGATGAATGTTGTGGGTGAGCTATTTGGTTCTGGTAAGATGTTTTTACCTCAAGTAGTGAAAAGCGCAAGGGTTATGAAGAAGGCTGTCGCATACCTATTGCCATTTTTGGAAGAAGAAAAAAGAAAAAATAATGACAGCCAGACAAGACCTAAGGTATTATTAGCTACGGTAAAAGGTGATGTACATGATATTGGTAAAAATATAGTAGGTGTAGTACTTGCATGCAATAACTATGATATTATTGACATGGGAGTAATGGTGCCAGCCGAAAAAATTATAGAAAAGGCAAAAGCCGAAAAAGTAGATGTAATTGGTCTTAGTGGTTTAATTACTCCATCGCTTGATGAGATGGTTCATTTTGCAAAAGAAATGGAGCACGAAGGACTTGATATTCCTTTGTTAATTGGGGGAGCTACTACCTCTAGAATCCATACTGCAGTAAAGATTGATCCGCACTATAAAGGAAGTGTAGTTCATGTAATTGATGCGTCTAAAAGTGTGCCTGTAGCGAGCAGTCTTATAAATAAAAATAATCAAGCAATTTTTCATCAAAATGTAAAGAAGGAATATCAAGATTTACGTGATAATTACACTAGGAAATCAAGCGAGAAAAAGTATATTTCTTTCGAAAATGCTAAAGAAAATGCACTAAAACTTAACTCAAGTAAAAGTTTTAATAATAAACCATATGTAATTGGTAATCAGATATTTAAAAATTATGATTTAAATGAAATTCGTAATTTCATTGATTGGACGCCATTTTTTAACACTTGGATGTTGAAGGGTAAGTACCCTCAAATACTAAATCATGAAGTAGTGGGTAATGAAGCTCAAAAACTCTACGATGATGCGCAAGTGATGTTGGATCATATTGTGCAAAATAAAAGCTTACAAGCCAATGCAGTTATAGGAATTTATCCAGCAAATAATGTAGGTGATGACATAGAAATTTATGATAATAAAAGTGGTGAATTAAAACCTATTTCTACCTTCCATTTTTTACGTCAACAAGGTAAAAAAGGTAGTGGTTTACCTAATTTATCTTTAGCAGATTTTGTGGCTTCAAAACAATCTGGTAGTGAAGATTATTTGGGAGCTTTTGCTGTTACCACTGGAACTGGTATTGAGAAATTAATAGCACAATATGAGAAAGAGCATGATGATTATAAAGTTATCATGGTTAAAGCTCTTGCAGATAGATTGGCAGAGGCGTTTGCTGAATTGATGCACAAAAAAGTACGAAAAGAACTTTGGGGTTATGATAAGGATGAAAATCATTCGAATGAGGAACTGATTAAGGAAAAGTATCAAGGGATTCGACCTGCCCCAGGTTATCCTGCATGTCCAGATCATACTGAAAAACAATTATTATTCGACTTGTTAGAAGTGGAGAAGAACACAGGAATTACTTTAACCGAGTCGTATGCCATGTACCCAGCTGCATCGGTTAGTGGGTTCTATTTTGGACATCCTGATAGCAAGTATTTCGGACTAGGAAAAATTGGTAAAGACCAAGTGGAAGACTATGCACAGCGCAAAGGGATGTCTGTTGAAAAAGTAGAAAAGTGGTTGGCACCTAATCTAAATTATGAAGTATAAAAATTGGTTGTTTACAGGTAAGTGACTAATGAATAATAATGATATAAACTGAATAAAAATATAACATTTAAAAATACCTATATGAAAATAGATGAACATATCAAAAAGGCGGATAAAACAATGTTTTCGTTTGAAATATTACCACCATTGAAAGGTGATAATATTAAAAACCTTTACAATCATATTGATCCATTAATGGAATTCAAGCCTCCTTTTATTGATGTTACTTATCATAGGGAAGAATATGTATACAAAAAACGTGAAAATGGTCTTCTAGAGAAAAAAACAACTCGTAAAAGACCAGGAACAGTTGGTATCTGTGCTGCTATAAAAAACAAATATAATGTAGAAACAGTACCACATATCATTTGCGGTGGCTTTAGTAAAGAAGAAACAGAAAATGCATTAATTGATCTCGATTTTTTAGGTATTCACAATATACTCGTGTTACAAGGCGATGCTATTAAAACAGAATCTAAGTTTGTGCCAGAGCCCGATGGGCATAAGTACGCCTCAGACTTATTGTCACAAATAATTGATATGAATAGGGGTAAGTATATTGACGATGAACTAGAAAATGCTGCCCCAACGGATTTTTGCATGGGTGTGGCAGGGTATCCCGAAAAACATTTTCATGCGCCAAATTTAAAATCTGATCTTAAATATTTAAAGCAAAAAGTAGATGCTGGGGCAAATTATATTGTTACTCAAATGTTTTATGATAATCAGAAATATTTTGATTTCGTAAACAGTTGTAGGGAAATTGGAATTACTGTACCAATTATTCCTGGGATAAAACCAATTACTACAAAGTCGCAAATTAATGTATTACCGAGGGTATTTTATATTGATTTACCTGAAGACCTTTCAGATGCAGTAGAGAAATGTAAAAATAATGCAGAAGCTAGGCAAGTTGGTGTTGAGTGGGCTGTACAACAGTCGAAGGAGTTAATTGAATTTGGAGCACCAGTGCTACATTATTATTCAATGGGAAAATCGGAGGCTGTTTACCAAATAGCCAAAGAATTATTTTAAAAGTTTTGTGACGATTAAGCCAAATATAAAATATGATAGAATTAATTAAAGAGCCATGGGCATGGTATGTAGCAGGACCCCTTATCAGTCTTGTAATGTTTATTCTCCTGTATTTTAATAAAACATTTGGTATATCATCGTCATTAGATACATTGTGTACAATTGGAGGAGCAGGACGAATTTCCTCCTTTTTTAAAATTGAATGGAAAAGTAGAGTATGGAATCTTGTTTTTGCTGTAGGAGCACTTATTGGAGGGTTCATTGCTTCAAATTATTTAAAAAATGATCATGCCATTGAGTTGAACGATCATACAATGGATGTACTTCATGGATATGGTATTGATAATGCCGGGGAAGAGTTTCTACCCACTCAATTATTTAACTGGAATAGTCTGTTTGAGCCGAAAGGATTTGTTCTAATGATTGTCGGTGGTTTTTTGATTGGTTTTGGAACACGATATGCAGGAGGTTGTACTTCAGGACATGCTATAAGTGGACTTAGCAACTTACAACTCCCTTCATTGATAGCTGTAATAGGTTTTTTCTTTGGTGGATTAATTACTGTTCACCTTATTTTTCCTTATTTATTTTAATACGACATGAAAAATATAAAATTTTTATTCGCAGGCATTTTATTTGGTATTGTACTTACAAAGTCCGAAGTGATTTCATGGTATAGAATTCAGGAAATGTTTTTGTTTGATAATTTTCATATGTATGGTGTTATAGGTTCGGCTATTACTGTGGGAATAATTATCACTCAACTAATAAAACGTACTAAATTAAAATCTATAGAAGGAACTGAAATTGTAATCAAACCCAAAGACAAACAGTTTATAAAATCTATTTTAGGCGGTACTATTTTTGGAATGGGATGGGCTATGACAGGAGCTTGTCCTGGGCCACTTTACATTCTAGTAGGCAATGGATTTACAGTATTTGTAGTAGTACTGCTTGGTGCGGTGATGGGAACCTTTGTATATGGTTTGTTGAGAAATAGATTACCACATTAAAGAAATGCTAAATGTGTTGTATATCTTGCAGTAATGATACAACCATTAGTGAGTATTCTCACACCTTTCAAAAATACAGAGCAATATCTAGTAGAGTGTCTCAATTCTATTTGTAATCAATCTTATCAAAATTGGGAGTTGTTAATTGTTAACGATCACTCTACAGATAATAGCTATTCGGTTGTTGAGTCGTATGCTAAGAGAGATAATCGAATAAAGCTTTTTGAAAATGAAGGTGCAGGGGTTATTGAAGCACTTCGTACTGCATTTAAACATAGTAAGGGGGTGTTAATTACCCGAATGGATTCTGATGATGTAATGACCCCAGAGAAACTTGGTGTATTGAGTAATTTACTGATAGAGCAAGGCAGAGGACATGTAGCCATAGGACATGTAAAGTACTTTAGCGAGAACGGAATAGGAGATGGATATGATAAATATGAACGGTGGATAAATGGATTAACTTTTGAAGGCAGTAATTTTCAAGAAATTTACAAAGAGTGTGTTGTCCCTTCTCCAAATTTCATGGTGTATAAGGACGATTTGCTAAAATGTGGCGATTTTCAATCGGATTTATACCCCGAGGACTACGATCTGACTTTTCGATTTTATAAAAACAAACTTGTGTGTATTCCGTGTGATAAATTAACGCACCATTGGCGTGATTATAGCACTCGAAGTTCTCGTACTGACAATCACTATTCTAACGAAAATTTATTGGATATTAAAATTCATTATTTTTTAGCATTAGAGCATGATGCCAACAGACCACTTGCTATTTGGGGGGCTGGAGATAAAGGGAAATTTATCGCCAGAAAACTAGTGAAAAAAAACATTCCTTTTCATTGGATCTGTGATAATCCAAACAAAATAGGACATATAATCTATGGACAGGAAATGCTCAATATTGATTATTTGGCAACACTTCAAAACCCACAAAGTATTGTATCGGTAGCCAATGAAGAAGCGCAAAAGGAGATTAGAAGTTACATGAATCAGAAAGAAATGATACCGATGCAGGATTATTTCTTTTTTTGTTGAATATTATGCAAAGAAGTATAGCACTGCTATGGTGATGCGCATAATCAAAGTGAAGCGTCTATTTAACCCGCATTATGTAATAGATGCTCTATTGCATAATGTGAGTTAAAACACACTAGATGATAACTAAACTCTCATGATTGTTCTTTATTATAGCAATAAGTTGTAGTCAATTTGAGAATACAAAAAATGTAAATGGAAAAAACAATATTTGAGATTACAAAAATGGACTGTCCATCAGAAGAAAGTTTAATAAAAATGAAATTGGATGGAATTTCAAGTATTAAAAATTTAGATTTTGATATCCCTAACCGAAAATTAACCATTTTTCATGATGATGATCTTGAGAAGATCGAAAAATCTATTTATGAATTAAAATTAGGAGGACGAAAACTATCTACGCAGCAAACAGATCAAACTGAATTTGAAGAAAGTGTAAAACAAAATAAATTACTTTGGACAGTTCTTGCTATCAATTTTACCTTCTTCTTAGTAGAAATAACTACTGGATTGATCTCCAAATCTATGGGACTTGTGGCAGATAGCTTGGATATGCTTGCTGATGCCTTTGTTTATGGGATTAGTCTTTTTGCAGTAGGAGGAACAATAATTAGAAAAAAGAATGTAGCCAAACTTGCTGGCTATTTTCAGATTACACTTGCAGTAATAGGTTTTGTAGAAGTGTTGAGACGTTTTTTTGAAACTGAAAATCTCCCTAATTTTTCTACTATGATTGTTGTTTCAATTTTCGCATTAATTGCAAATGGAATTTGTCTCTACTTATTGCAAAACCATAAAAATGGAGAAGAAGCTCACATGAAAGCAAGTATGATTTTTACTTCGAATGATATTATCATAAATTTTGGTGTGATTGTAGCAGGGGTTTTGGTTAACTGGACAAACTCCAATAAGCCCGATTTAATAATTGGAACTATTGTTTTTGTTTTGGTAATGCAAGGAGCAGTAAGAATTCTAAAACTTGGAAAATAGAAATATAACCCTGATAAAGGATTTTTGTTTCAGATCAGACACACTTTTGATGACAGTATGAACCAATCATGAGTACTAGAGGCCCTCGATGGGTATGGAAAATGTACGACAAACCTTTTTGAAAAAGAATAAAAAACTGAATACTAAAAAATATAGTATGGATAACATGCATTATGTGTTTTAGTAAGAATTTATGTGGCATAAAAAACAAGATGAATGAACTCAAAGAATACCTGAATAAAATTGTACATTTTACGGAAAGTGAAATGAGATTATTTACCTCTATATTTTCAGAAAAACATCTTAAAAAAAATGAATATTTTGCAACCGAAGGGGAGTATTCATCAAAGTTTGCCTTTCTATCAATAGGAATAGTAAGAGCATTTTATAGGAATAATGAAGGAAGTGAATATAATAAGACTTTTTTCTCAAAAAAAGGACTTATTGGTGCTTATTCATCATTAGTTAGCAATCAAAAAAATCAGATTAATCTTCAATGCTTAACAGACTGTTCATTTTTAATAGCAGACTTTTCAGAATTCAAAAAATTATTTGATATCAATCCAAAAACTGAGAGACTTGCTCGATTATTAGCAGAACAATTCTTTGTGAGTAAAGAGAAAAGAGAAATTGAATTAGTTATGTTAGACGCAACAGAACGATTTAAAATATACTCTTTATTTCCTGATCGCTGGATTCTTAATTTCTGGGTTTTCAGCAATCTTGCTTATTGGAATTCAACAAGGAATACAACTTTTGTTAGATGACTGTATAAATGCATGGAAATCATATATTGGTTTGACATGGATAATTTCTGTCGCACATCCTCTATTTCATTTTCTTAGGTTGAGTAATAAAACGAATGTTGCGAAAAATAAAATATGGGTTTTCAACTTTCTAGAATATATATTTTTACAAGGCACACTTACCGTTTTTTGGACGTCAGCAGAAACTTTTTGCAATGTAAACGATGGGCAAAATGGATTGGAATTTGTATTTACAGCTTGGCTTTCATTGCCAATATTAATAGTACTTAGTTTTATGTTTGACTTGAAATTGAAAAGAACTAAGCTTAACATTTAACAATAGTGCATGCGGTCTACTTCTCAAGTAGTCATCTGCATAGTTCGTACTACTGTATCGAACGTTTTGGATGATTTTTCATAGCTATTCTCATCTGTTCTTGGTAGTCGATCAATTAGACTAAGCTATTCATCTTTAATTTCCGTTGAACTTGCTACTAACCAAAATCGTGCTTAGTTTGGTGCTTTTAAAACAAGCAGTAGGACACATTGCTATGGCGTCACAAAACATTAAAAACAAAACATATGAAATCGAATTCCTTAATAGTAATATTAATTCTCATAGGATTAATCACAAGTTGTGACAAAGACAATAATGTTAATGTTGCTTCGTCAGTTTCAGGAAATATCTCATATAATGGTAATTATTCTGGACAAAACTTAACAATATATATTAGAGGATACACTTCTAATGCTAATGCAATTGGAATTCCTGAATACAGTACATCCATTACTCAACCTGGAAGTTATACCTTGGACTTGGGTTCCTATACTGGGGATTTATATTTATCAGCCTTTATGGATATAGATAATTCTGGCAATTCAAGCGGTCCAAGTGCAAATGAGATATTAGTTGATGGAGTTTATGCAGACCCAATAGGGTGTTATGGAGATTACACATTTGTAAGCACAGGCCCAACAATAATAAGTGTTGATGGTGCGAAAACGGGCATAAATTTTGAACTTAAAGATTGCGGAGTGATAAAAGTGAGCTTTTCTAATACTGGAGTCGGTACTTTTGGAGTAATAAGGAGTCACGTTATGAGTGAACCATTCTTACATCATAGACATTGTGATGTAAAAAGCACAACTGAAACTTTTTTGTTAGTAGTGCCAGGTAGGAATAATTGGGATTGTAAAGTTAAATTTGAAGGTCAATCTACACCTCAACTATATCCAAGTGCAATTAATGTTATTGCCAACAGTATAACAGAGATTAGTTTTTAGAATTTATAAGTAAGGTATGAATGATAAATAATTATCATAAATTCGAATAGAAGACGAAAACTAAATCAGCATATAATCAAGTAGACGATCATGCGCTTTAAGCCCATGATGTACCTCTCACACTATCTACTATTTCGATCTCTCGTTTTGGACATCATGCGCTATCTCTTCCAATTTCTTATAACCTCTGTATGTTTATTATGTCCGTTCAGTTATCCGTAGGAAACTCTGAGGTTTTTTTACCCATGTTGTTTCCATATTCATAGTCCTCTTACGAGTGACTATGAGTATGGAACACTATATTTGTTTGAAGTGTAATCAAATTTTAAATGCTCAAAACACCTTCATTACAAACGAACAGTGTAATACATATCCACACTGATTTATTTTCCCTGAATCCCTTTGCCAGTAGCAGCATAGTAAATACCACCATACAAATGATCTAAAAACCATTGGTTTTCATATACTTTTTCGATATGCCCTAGTGCTGTATAAAACGAACGACCACCATCAAATTCATGATACCAAGAAATAGGACGAATTTTCATTTTTTCAGCAACACGATCTACTTTATTGCCTTTTTCGTCTGTATCTCTATTTTTCCAAGTAGTGCTAGGGTCATAAGAGCTTCCATCCAAAGTAATTAAATAATTTAGATCATTCACTTTTTCTTCACTAAACTCATACCATTCATCTGTCCATA
>JAOUKH010000115.1 GCA_029882685.1 Cyclobacteriaceae bacterium | reverse complement strand
ATTCTTTAATTTCAATATTTTCACCTTCATGACAGATGTTAATAATAGGGTCTTCATTTACACATTCTCCTCTGGAATCACCATGTGCTTCATGTGCAGGCCATGCAGATTCAGCAATTTCGATAGTAATAGGGTCATTAGGATTATTTACAGGGAAATGGCAGATAGTAATTAGCGGATCATTGACTTCCACGGTACATTCTCCTTTATAGTCACCATGTGCTTCATGCTCATCCCATTCAGATTCTTTGATTTCAATATTTTCACCATCATGGCAGATATTAATAATAGGGTCTTCAATTACACATTCTCCTCTGGAATCACCATGTGCTTCGTGTGCAGGCCATGCTTTTTCAGATATTCTTATGGTTTGAGGATTATCAGGATTGCCAGGAGGGATATGGCAAATGGTAATTTTTTTTACAATTTCTGTTTCAGTAGAAATGCATTCGTTGTTATTATGTGTTTCACTTGATGTTTCATAGTATAAGTTTTCTAATGAATATGACAGACTTGTAACAAATAATAAACAGAAGAAAACCATCCATACCTTGAAAGAGTGATTTTTTGATGTAATATTTCTCATAATAATTATACGTTTATAACCCTATGTTCAAACTTCTTGTATTCTTTTATTAAAGAATAATGGAACAATTTACAACAATAAGTAGTATATACATACTTTTTTGTCGCAAAATGTAACCACAGAAAATATGAAAACCTCATGTGCTTTTTAAATCGTTTTTTAAACATATAGATGAATTAATAGATAAGAAAATAATGTCTATTTTTGCGATTTAATATTTTACAACCAATTAAGCGCAAAAAATCATGCATTTAAGCGAACAGGAAATAGTACGTAGAAATAGTATGGAGGAGTTAAAAAAGCTGGGTATTAACCCTTATCCTTCTGAATCATTTGAGGTAAATGTTACAGCTAAAGATATTCATGAAAATTATGAAAAGCGTAAGATTGATTATAAGAACATTTCAATAGCTGGCCGTATTATGAGTCGTAGAGTGATGGGCTCAGCATCATTTGCGGAGCTTCAAGATGCTACAGGTCGTATTCAGGTTTATTTGCGTAGAGATGATCTTTGCCCTGAAGAGGATAAAACCATGTACAATATGGTTTTTAAAAAGTTACTTGATATTGGGGATATAATTGGTGTTAATGGGTATGTATTTACTACGCAAACAGGTGAGATTTCTATTCACGTAACTAAACTTACTGTACTCACAAAATCGTTAAAACCACTTCCCATTGTAAAAGAAACTACAGATGAAAAAGGAAATAAAGTTATACATGATGCATTTTCTGATTCAGAAATGCGTTATCGACAGCGATATGTCGATTTGGTTGTAAATCCAGATATACGTGAAACATTTGTAAAACGCACGAAGTTGGTGAACTCTATGCGAAATTATTTAAATGATAAAGGTTATTTAGAAGTTGAAACACCTATTCTTCAGCCACTCTATGGAGGTGCTGCTGCAAGACCTTTTAAAACGCATCATAATACACTCGATATGACTTTGTATTTGCGCATTGCAAATGAGCTGTACCTAAAAAGACTAATAGTAGGTGGATTTGAAGGAGTATATGAGTTTTCTAAAGATTTTAGAAATGAAGGAATGTCACGATTCCATAATCCAGAATTCACGCAAGTAGAGTTGTATGTAGCCTATAAAGACTACAATTGGATGATGGATACCGTAGAAGCGATGATTGAACGAGTGGCAATGGATTTACATGGAGATACTAAAGTACAAGTAGGGGAAAATATTCTTGACTTTAAACGTCCATGGAAAAGATTTACCATGTTTGAAGCAATTGAACATTTTACTGGTATTGATATTTCTGAAATGAAGGAAGAAGAACTTCGCATCACGGCTAAAAAGTTGAATGTACCAGTGGATGAAACCATGGGAAAAGGGAAACTGATAGATGAAATTTTTGGAGAAAATTGTGAAGGGCAATTGATACAGCCAACCTTTATTACTGACTACCCTGTGGAAATGTCACCACTTGCAAAGAAACATAGAGATAAAGAAGGACTGGTAGAACGATTTGAGGCAATATGTAATGGGAAGGAAATATGTAATGCATTTTCGGAATTAAATGATCCAATTGATCAGCGAGAACGTTTTGAAGAGCAATTAGAATTGGGAAAAAGGGGAGATGATGAGGCAATGACATTAGATGAGGATTTTTTACGTGCTCTAGAATATGGTATGCCTCCTACGGCTGGATTAGGAATTGGTATAGATCGACTTTCAATGATTATGACTAATTCCAACTCTATACAAGACGTGTTGTTTTTCCCACAAATGAAACCTGAGAAGCAGGTGAAATATGCTTCAATAGAAGATTACACTTCTATTGGTATTCGGGAAGAATTAATTCCTATTATTCAAAAGTTAGGATTACTCACCATAGAAGAAGTTAAAGACTCTGTACCTAGTAAACTATTTAATGATGTTTGCGGAATGCGTAAAAAAATGAAATTGAAAGAAGTAAAAAATCCTGATTTAGAAGAAGTAACGGGTTGGATTGAAGGATAAAAATTATTTTATAGATATGGAAAGGGGTAAATAGAGAGTCAAAAATCCTTTCTACCTTAGAGAAAATGCCATCAATCACAGATGGTATTTTTTGTTAAATTTAAATTGTGATATTTGAGTGTGAATAATTTATTGTTTGCTAATTCTTAATTGTAAATCCTAATAAATAAACTTGCCCAAACCATCCCAAATTTTACGAAATAAATTTCCTCATCAGCCCACCGAAGGGCAAGATAGGATATTCGATTTACTAGATGATTTTCTAGAAAGCAAAAACAATACAGAGCGTCAAGCATTTCTAATTAAAGGATATGCTGGTACTGGTAAAACATCAGTAATAAGTGTACTGGTAAAGGTGCTCCCACTATTTAATTATAAATATGTATTACTAGCACCCACAGGGAGAGCGGCTAAAGTAATTTCATCGTATGCAAAGCGAGTTGCATTTACCATTCATAAGCGAATTTATAAAACTACTGCAGACAAGGATTCTGGGTTATTGAAATTTAAGAAACAGAAAAATTACTCAAAAGACACCATATTTATTGTAGATGAGGCCTCTATGTTATCTGAAAGTCAGGATTTTGGAGGAAAGGGATTGCTGAATGACTTAATGAACTATGTGTTTCAAGAAAAATCAAATAAGCTTATTCTTATTGGTGATAGTGCACAGCTACCACCCGTTGGTCAAATTATTAGTGCGGGGTTAAGTAAATCACATTTGGAGCAAAACTATGGTGTCGAATTAAATGAAATAGAACTAACTGAAGTAATGCGACAAGGCGAAGGTTCTGGAATTTTAGATAATGCTACTAATCTAAGGAATGAATTAGGTAAAAAAGAGTTTAATATTAAAATAAGCACTAAGAACTACAAAGACTTATTCCGCATGAATGGCGATAAAATGGAAGATGGTATTAGATATGCTTTTGATAAATATGGCATGGAAAACACAACTATTATTTGCAGGTCGAATCAAGCTGCTATTCAATATAATCAGTTTGTTAGGAGATATATTCATTTTTATGAAGATCAGCTTGAAGCAGGAGATATGCTCATGATTGTAAGGAATAACTATTTTTATACTCCTGATGATACCCCAGGTGGGTTTTTAGCAAATGGTGATTTTGTAATTTTAGAAAAGGTACTTAGCTATGAAGAACGTCATGGTTTTAATTTTGCTAAAATGCAATTGCGGATGGTGGACTATCCCAACCAGCCAAGTTTTGAAGCTATAGCATTACTTGATACTCTTCATATGAATACAACAGCTTTGCCACAAGATCTCTCCAAACAACTATATGACTATGTAGCTGTTGATTATGCTGATTTATCAAATGCAAAAGCTAGAAATGAAGCGATTCGAAACGATCCATATCTAAATGCATTACAGATAAAATATGCTTATGCACTTACATGCCATAAATCGCAAGGAGGGCAGTGGAGTTCTGTTTTTGTTGATCAAGGGTATTTGCCAGATGGAAAAATTGACGAGGAATATATACGTTGGCTTTATACAGCCATGACAAGAGCTACTGATGAACTTTTTTTGGTGAATTTTAATCCTCAATTTTTTTGTTAATAATTAGTTAAGAAGTTTGGCAAAATTGTTGAATAAGAAAATGTAGTTTATATTTGTTTAAATATGTTGGTATCTGATCAACAACTAAAATTATAAGATATGAAAACACTAGTAGCATTTATTTTCGGAACATTTGTTGTATTTGGTGCCTGGGCGCAAGAAGCTACCACTGTAGAACCAGCAAAAGGGCCAATAATTTCATTTGAAGAAGCAACTTTTGACTTTGGAGACATTACTCAAGGAGATAAAGTAGAGCATGTTTTTAACTTTGAAAATACAGGTATAGAACCATTAATAATCACGAATGTGCAAACTACATGTGGATGTACAGCTCCAGAATGGCCTCGTGATCCAGTAATACCAGGACAAAAATCGAGCATAAAAGTGGTATTTAATAGTACTGGAAAAAGTGGAAGGCAGAATAAAGTGATCACTATTTTAAGTAATTCTGCATCACCAAGTAATCAAATTACTATAACTACTAATGTACTTCCTAAAAAAGAAGGTCAGTAAGGTATAATTTGTAGTTATCTAAATAATCTAAATGGTCTATGTATTTATAGACCATTTTTTTACTGAATATATTCAAATATAGAGGAACTGTAGAACATTTATTGATAAAATAGTTACTAAAGAGATAGCTGTTGCTTCCTATTTCTTTTTGTTATTATAGTTTTTGCCACCACGTGTTTGTGCCTTTTTATATTTTATAGCAATTTTTTTCTGATAAGAACCACCTTTGTTTACTTTTTGGTTTTTTTCTTTTTTTTCGTGAAAACTTGTGCCAGAAACATCAGCTTTCGAATTTCTATGGTGAGTATTTTCAATAACTCTTGGACGTTCTTCTGGTGCTAATTCATTTGTGATTTCAACTCCTTCTGGAAAATCAATTACTGGTATTTTATACTTCATTAAGGCTTCAACAGCATTTTTCTTTTCCTCTTCCTTATCAGTATAAAAAAGTATTGATTTGCCCTGTTGTTCTGCTCTTCCTGTTCTACCAATGCGATGTATGTAGTTTTCAGGATAATTGGGTGTATCAAAATTGATAACATGAGTAATTTTATTCAAATCTAGCCCACGTGCCATTACATCAGTTGCAATTAGTATTCGTTTTTCTCCTGTTTCAAATTCTTCTACTGATCGTATTCTAAAATTTTGCGACTTATTAGAATGTATGATACACAATGAAGAGCTATAAGAACTAGTTAAACAGTCGAATAATCGATCAGCTACTTTTTTGTTAGAAACAAAGACCAATACTTTGCTGAACTCATTTTTATCAGATAATAAGTGAGCTAATAAATTTACTTTAGTGTAGAAATTTTTTACAGCATAGCACTGCTGATCAATGTTGTTCAAAGGAGTACCACTTATTGCAATAGAGATTTTTGATGGGGAAGTAAAAAAATCATCGATAAGAGTATCAACTTCTTCAGTCATTGTGGCTGAAAACATAATATTTTGTCTACGATTAGGGAGTAAGTCAAAAATATTAGTGAGCTGTGTACGAAAACCTAAATCCAACATCACATCAACTTCATCAATCACTAATTTTGTAATTGATTTGAGTTGTAAATCTCTAGCTATAGCCAGGTCATATAATCGTCCTGGTGTAGCCACAATAATATCTGTACCCTGAGCGCAAAATTGTCTTTGCGTATTGATGTTTGATTCGCCAAATACTCCCAAAACTCTAACATTAATGTATTTAGCAAAACGTTCTATTTGCTCGACAACCTGCATTACTAATTCTCTAGTGGGTACTATAACCAAAACCCTTGGAGGCACTTGTTTCGAAAACTTTAATCCATGCAATATTGGAAGCATATAGGCAAAAGTTTTTCCTGTACCTGTTTGTGCTATTCCAACTACATCTTTGCCTGAAAGAATTACGGGAAATGCTTCTTGTTGAATGGGCGTAGATTGTTCAAATCCCAAATCATCAATGGCATTGCTCAGTTGTTTTGACAGGTTAAAGTCTTCAAAAGTATTCATGGCGCAAAAATAGGAATATAATTAGTGGGATTGTGCCTTTTGCACTATATAGACAGATTGATATTTCTCAGGTTCACGAAATAACACTCATTGAATTAAAGATAAACTGCCTCTAATTCTAATGTATAATCATACTGTAAATCTTCATGTAGCTTTGCTACTTTTTTTCTGATAGACTCTATTTCACGTTGATAGAGATTCTGAAGTACGGTATTATTTTTTATGGAAGGGGTTAATGTTTTCAATTTTTCGCAGAAATATAGAAGTAGCTGGATTTCTGTTTCTTTGTTTTTGGAATATCGAATGTAGGTTTTAATAGCTCGTAATATTTTACGAACGCTCTTCTTAATGAAATAATAGGAAGTTGTATTGACTAACGCAAATTGTTCATCTACTTCTCTTTTCACACTATTCACGTACCCTTCTTCATCGGAGGACTCAAACAAAAGATAGGTGAGTAGTGCTTTGTTTTCTTTTTTGAATTTTGAAAGTCGTAAACATAACTCAAGTAAATCTTGATGTGAACGATGAGATAATTCTGTTTTAAGTTCTTTTACCGAAACTGTTTTCATTCACACTATTAAAGATAAAACTATTTTATCCAGTTTTTATTAATACTAAAACTTGCTAGCCATACTAAGAATAAAGCAATAAGTATTACCATTATGGGCATTACTGCAGCACCTGGTCCATAAACATCCATAGCCTTTGCTATAAATATGCTATGATACATTTGCATAACCACAGCTATTAATGAAATTATCAAAATAGGTTTGGCAAACTTTTTCTTTAGCAAAAGGTAAATACAGCCAATAAAGCCCCCAAAAACTGCTAATGCAAAAGCTATAGTTGTCCAAAGTGGATAGTTTTCATAAAGCTCTCTTTCGTTGTCAGGTAAATTTTGGAGAACCTCATCAGGTATAGTGATATGTTGTAAAAATGAAATTATTCCTACCAAATTCCACAGTAGCATAATAACAGTAATCACCCAAAACCAAGTTGAAATTTTAGAAGTAACTGTTGACATAATGGTTAGTTTAAGTATGTGATATTGATTTGCCACTGTTGGCTTAATAACAATATAAGAAAAACAAATGAATGATACTATTTGAAGGTGTTAAAACTCATTTGTAATGAGACAATGATTAGGTTTTATTTTTTCAATTTGTATATTTAATCAATCATCCATTTAACCTACTATTATGAATAAATATTTACTCTCTTTTTTTAGTTTTTTTATTGCTTTCACTATCACAGCACAAACTGCTGAAGAATATTTCAAACCTATCAAATATAGAAACATTGGACCTTTTAGAGGAGGTAGATCTGTGACAGCTACAGGAATAATTGGAGACCCTCTTACCTATTATATGGGTACAACGGGAGGAGGACTTTGGAAAACCGATGATGCTGGTCAGCGTTGGAATAATATTTCGGATGGATTTTTTGAAACTGGATCGGTAGGCGCAATAGCTGCCTCTGAATCTCATCCACATATTCTATATTGTGGAATGGGAGAACATGCGCCAAGAGGTGTGATGACTTCGTATGGAGATGGAGTATATAAATCTACCGATGCTGGAAAAACCTGGAAAAAAATTGGTCTGGAAAAGACTCAACATATTTCCAGAGTTGTTATTCACCCAACTAATCCAGATATAGTATTGGTGGCAGCTCAAGGAGCTCTTCATGGTCCAAATAAGGAACGAGGAATATATAAATCAGTAGATGGTGGAAAAAATTGGAAACAGGTACTTTATGTTAATGATTTAACGGGGTGCAGTGAGCTTTCTATGGATATGAACTATCCAGATATTTTATATGCAGCCATGTGGGAACATCAGCGTAAACCTTGGAAAGTAATTAGTGGAGGTAGTGGTAGTGGTATGTATAAAAGTACTGATGGTGGAGAGACTTGGTTTAAAATAGAAGATGGATTACCAAAGGAAAAAGGTAAAATGGCTATTGCTGTAAGCCGTGCTAATCCTGAAAAAGTATATGCTTTAATTGAAAGTGATAGCGATAAAGACTTGGGAGGTTTATTCGTTTCCAACAATGCAGGAAAAAAATGGAGTATGGTTAGTGGAGATAACCGACTTACCCAGCGTGCATGGTATTACACTGAAGTTTTTACTGACCCTCAAGATGAGTATACTGTTTATGTTTTGAGTGCTCCAGCATTGAGATCAATAGATGGAGGTAAGACTTGGGAAAGGCTATCAGGAACACATGGAGATTTTCATGATTTATGGATTAACCCTAACAACTCAAAAAATATGGTGATTGCCAATGATGGTGGCGCTGCCATATCTTTTAATCATGGAAAAACTTGGTCTACGCAATCTAATATGCCTACATCGCAGATATACCGAATCAGTGCCGATAATCTATTCCCTTATAATCTCTATGGGGGTCAACAAGATAATTCTTCAGTGAAAATTCCAAGTCTATCATTGCATTCGGGAAATATTAGTACGCACGATTGGACTTCTTCGGCTGGTGGAGAAAGTGCATTTTTAGCATTTGATCCTGACAACCCAAGGTATGTCATGGGGGGAAGTTATCTGGGTACAATCGAAATTATGGATATGGTATCGAAATCTAGTACTCAAATTATGGCTGCCCCAATACAATATCTTGGACGTGAAGCACGTGATATGAAATATTTGTATAACTGGAATGCACCAATCATTTGGTCGCAGCATGAGCCAGGAACATTTTATCATTGTGCACAATTGGTTTTACGTACACGTGATATGGGTGTTACATGGGAAGAAGTTTCCCCAGACCTTACAAGAAATATGGATGAGAAGCAAGGAAATGGTGGTGGTCCATACACGAATGAGGCTGTAGGTGCAGAAAACTACGGAACCATTAGCTATATGGTAGAGTCACCTCATGAAAAAGGTGTTTTTTGGACTGGAAGTGATGATGGTATTGTAAGTATCACCAAAAATGGTGGAGAGAGTTGGGAAAACGTTACCCCAAAGGGACTTCAAGAATGTCTAGTCAATGCCATTGACATATCACCTCATGATCCAGGAACGGCTTACATTGCAACTACTCGTTACAAATTCAATGATCATACCCCTGCCATTTACAAAACCACCAATTATGGAAAAAGCTGGCAAAACATTAGTTCTGGAATTCCCTATGGTGCTTTTACAAGAGTAGTGAGAGAAGACCAAGACCGAAAAGATTTATTGTATGCTGGAACCGAAAAGGGGATATACATATCATGGAATGGGGGTGCTAATTGGGAGTCTTTTCAACTCAACCTTCCTGTTACTCCTATAACTGATCTAAAAGTTCATAAAGGAGACTTGTTGGTAGCTACATCTGGAAGATCTTTTTGGATTTTGGATGATCTTAAAATTCTCAATCAGTATAAAGCAGATAAAAAAGCGAAACTATATAAACCTGAGGATGCCGTTTATGGTTATTGGAGCAGCCCATTAAATGGAAATAGCACATCATTTACAGGTTCTTCGAGTTTTACAGGAATTAATCCAGCTAATGGGTTAGTTTTATATTATGAACTCCCAAAACTGGCAGATTCTGTTGAACTCAAACTAACTATTTCGAATAGTGCTGGTAAAATGATACGATCATTCAGTTCGAAAAAGAACCAAGCGTATAAAAAATATGATGGAGGACCTCCATCAGCAGCTACTTTATCAAAAAAGGAAGGTTTAAATCGTTTTGTATATAACATGACTAATCCAATCATGCCTGGGATACCTAATGTATATTTAGAAGCGAATTATAGAGGTCACAAAGTTTCCCCAGGTGAGTATACTTTTAAACTGTCATTTGATGATAATGCATATACCACTACTGGAAACATTTTAAATAACCCATTGTATGAAATAAAAGCAGAGCAATTTGTTACCTACGATGAGTTAATGACTGAAATGGAAACCAAGCTTACTCATATGCATAACAAGGTTAACCAATTGTTCAGAATTCAACTGCAATTGCGTAAACTAATGAAGAGTGTGGAGGATAAAGCTCTTAAAACTTCAGGAGATGCGTTGATAAAGACACTTGACGAGTGGGATAAGGAAATGGTGCAGCGCAAGTCAAAGGCTTATGATGATGTAGAGAATTTCCCAAATAAATTTACTGCTGAATATATATATCTAATCAACCAGTCTGAAAGTACTATACCAAGAATTAATCAATCTTCACTTGATCGTAAAAAAGAATTGGATGCACAGTGGATAAAATTTAATGATAGAGCAACAGAATTGCTAGAAAGTAGCTTGCCCGAATTTAACAAAAAGCTATGGGAAGCAGGGATTGGTGCTATTAAAATTGACTGATAATAATTTTTATAGTCAGTAGGTTAAGCATAAATTAATTATGCTTAACCTACTTTAAATGTGTTACACAATAGTCCACCCACCATCAATCATCATGGTGGAACCTGTAATCAAATCACCAGCAGGAGAAGCTAAGTAAGCTACAGCACTAGCAACATCAATGGGCTTGCCAATTTTATTCAATAATATTTTAGAAAGTACATTAGCTTTAAATTCGGGATCATTTAACCAGGGTTCTGTACCAGGTGTTTCTATAAAAGTAGGAGCTACAGCATTTACGTTAATATTATGTTTTGCCCACTCAGCAGCGAAACATTTTGTTAAATGTGAGATGCCAGCTTTGGTCATGCAATACACAGATTCCTCTGCTAAAGCGATAAACCCAGCTTGAGAACTAAGGTTTATAATTCGACCATATTTTTGTTTAATCATTAGTTTTCCTACTGCCTGACTAGTAAAAAAAGTACCCTTTAAATTGATATCGATAGTATTGTCGAAATCTTCTTCTGTGTAATCTTCAATTAAATTAGCGGGAGCAATTCCTGCATTATTGACAAGGATGTCAATTTTACCAAAGTGATCAGCAGCCTGACCTACAGCTTCATCAATTTGTTTTTTGTCTGAAACATCTAATTGAAGTGGTAGAACGTCTACCCCTAATTGATTAAGCTCATCAATTAATCCACTATCGCTGTGGATATCACGCAATCCAACAGCTATATTAGCACCAGCCTCGGCCAAAGCCAAACAACATGCTCGGCCTATACCTCTTGCAGCCCCAGTAACTAAGGCTACTTTTCCTTTTAAATTTATATCGTGTATGTATTTCATAAAGCGAAAATAAAAAATAGAAATGCAGCCAACTATGAATAGCTACAAAAAATTAGTGTTATCCGATTAAAAAAAACGCTCAATATATGTTTCTGTGATAACACACCCCTATAATCCCCTCAAGGGGATATTCTTGATTCTACCCTTGAGGGGAGACACAGAGGGGTGTTTTTATTGCAAACCAAAAAGCATGAAATTTATTGATAATCGAATATTATTGTGATTAACTAAATTCAGATTTGCTCTGAAAGTATTATTTCACCTTCATTAGGTACTACAGAATATAGCACAAAAGCTCCTTGTTCATCTTGTTGAACCTTAAGTTCTGGCTGATTTTCTTTATTAATAAC
>JAOUKH010000114.1 GCA_029882685.1 Cyclobacteriaceae bacterium | reverse complement strand
ATCTATATATCAAATCAGAGCTTCAACTACTAATGGTCAGGTTAATCATATTATGCTAATCTCAAAGGAGCAACAAAATTTAGCGCAACTATTTGGTTTTGGGTGACCCAGTGTCGAAGTCAGGAGAGGTAAGATTTGACTATAAATGTGCTGAGTTAATGAAGAGGTAAGTATTAAAAATAATACTAAATAAGAGTAAGGCGGTTTTCTAATCATAGCTCCAATAATATCATTTTTTATGATTTATTTTACTATCATCATCCATAAATTCAGCTATTTACGACAAAATTAAAAGCCTCCATGCTATTTTGAATTACATCCATAATAGCAACAATTAAAATGAACTAATAAAACAATTAAGATTTAGGTAGTATTTGTTTCGGTATGTAGATATTAAAAACTGTTCCCTTCCCTACTTCACTTTCCACTTCTATAAAACCTTGATGACTCTCAATAATACTATGACTAATAGCAAGTCCTAAGCCTGTTCCTGAGCCAACTTCCTTTGTAGTATAAAAAGGTTCAAAAATTCTTTTTTTAACCTTCTCTGTCATTCCCTGCCCATTGTCTTTTATGCTAATATGAGTATACTCTTTTCCTTCTTTATTTGTTTTTTTTGTTGCTATGGATATTTTCCCATTTTCATCAATAGCATCGGAAGCATTAGAAAGAATATTAATAAACACTTGTTCCAACTTGTTTGGATAACAATCTATCAACGGAAATTCACCGTATTTTTTTTCAATCTCAACTTTCTGAGAATGCTTATGCTTTAATATAACAAGAGATCTATCTAAGCTTTGATTAATGTTAAACTTCATTAATGTATCATTTCCATTACTTGAGAATATATTCAATCCTTTTACAATTTCACTTATACGCTCCGCACCATCCTTAATGTTTACAATAGTTCTATTTACTATACGCATTAATTTATCAAGTTGAATCTCTGTTTTCAACTCTTCAATTTCTTCAATTTTCTTTTTGTAATTATCTTTATCAATACCATTATGTGCCTCAACTATCAGTTTGACTTTGGTAAGATTATCTTCTAGTGAATTGGCTCCTGCATAAACAAAATTAATAGGGTTATTGATTTCATGCGCAATTCCAGCTGTAAGTACACCTAATGATGCCATTTTTTCAGATTCTATCAGTTTATTTTGTGTTTCTTTTAAATTGTCCATTGTTTCTACTAACTGTTCATTAGCAGCTGTTAATTCTTCATTTTGTTGAGTGATCTGTGTTGTCCGATTAATCACTTCAATCTCTAACTTATTTTTTTGCTTAATAAGGATAGTAGTTCGTTTATTAATCACTAGCCATATAACAAGAATAGCTATTAACACTAATAATAACGTGAACCACCAGGTTTTCCAAAATGGGGGTAAAATAGTTATCGCCAAAGTTTTTTCTTTGTTTGACCACATACCATCACTATTTGTACCTTGAATTGTAAGAACATAATCGTCAGGAGGTAAATTCATGTATGTAGCTGTTCTTCTTATAGCATCTGTATTGTTCCAATACTTATCAAATCCTTCTAGCTTATATCTATATTTATTTTCGCTTGGAGATGTATAATCCAAAGAAGCAAATTCAATTGAAAAGACACTTTCTTTATGAGACAATGTGATTTCGGATAAATAGGGTAATGATTTTCTTATAAATAATTTACCATTAATCGAATCTTTCATTGATACAGATAGTCCGAATATTTTAAAATCGGTGATGGCGATACTAGGATTCATTGTGCTAAACTCAATGTTTTCAGGTATAAAACTATTCAACCCTTGAAGACCTCCAAAGTACATTGTTCCAGACTTTTTAGACTTAATTGAAGAAGTGTAATTAAACTCACTCCCTTGTAACCCATCTGACTTTGAAAATTTTTGAATTTCATTAGATATTGGATTATATGAATACAATCCATTATTAGTACTTATCCATAAGTTATTTTCATCATCTTCTTGTATTCCATTAATCACCTGATCAGGAAGTAATTCATTAATTATTGAAGTGGAAATTTGATAATTATCTAGATTCATAACACTCATTCCTCCCTGAGTGCCAATCCAAAGTTTTCCATTTTTATCTTCGTGAAGTGCTCTTACATTATTATTTATTATAGAATTTGATTTTTTTGGTTCATGTAAAAATCTTCTGAAAGTCCCTTTTTCTTTATCAAACAAGTTCAATCCTCCTTGAGTACCAACCCAAAAATTTTTCTTGCTATCCTCATACAGTACTATTATTATATCATTGCTTAAACTAGTTGAGTCATCTACTTCATTTATGTAATGTGTGAAACCTTCTGTATCTCTATTAAAGTGAGCCAACCCTCCAAGCAAACCAAACCAAAGCTCTTCTTCATGATCTTCTAAAATCGCCCATACATTTTTAAACCCCAAACTCCTTGGGTTGTCAGAGTCAAGAGAGTATCTTTTTACATCTTGCGTAGATGGATTGTACCTATTTAGCCCAGCAGAATATGTTCCTATCCATATATACCCTAAATGATCTTCATAAATTGATTTGATAACATTTCCACTCATAGTATTAATATTATATTTTGAGTGTTTAAAATGCTGAAATGTTTCAGTTGAAGGATTAAACTTATCTAGACCTCCTCCATCTGTACCAATCCAAATAGTGCCATCTCTCCCTTCGTGTAATGCTATTACTGAATTGTTACTTAAACTATTAATTTCTACTGACTGCCGAAATAGCTTAAACTTCGATTTATTCTTGCTAAAAACATTAACCCCTCCTCCAAATGTACTTATCCAAAGTATCTCCGAATTATCCTCATAAATATCAAGAATAACATCACTACTCAAGCTTTCTTCCTTATATATGTTTTTATTGATATGTGAAAAAGTATCTGTTTTAGGGTTATAAATATTTATTCCTCCTCCATCTGTACCAATCCAAATTCTATTCTGATTGTCTTCATAGAATGATGTGATAATATTAGAGTTTAATTTATTAACAGATGGATCGTATTTAAAATGTTTAAATAAATTATTATGCCTATCAAAACGATACACACCATTTCCGCCTGTGCCTATCCATAATAACCCATTAGAATCTTTAAATAAAGGTTTTAACCTATTGACAATCAATTTGTCAAAATCATCAAAAACAAATCGCTCAAAAGACCTGTTTTTCAGGTCAAACAATTCCACACCTCCAAAATCTGGTCTAACCCAAAAAAATCCTGGTGATTCCTGTATGATTGAGTGAATAGATTTACTACTAAAATCTTTTAGTTCATCAGAACTCCTTTCTATATGTTCAAAAGAATTTGAATTCCTATTGTACAAATCCAAACCACCTCCAGTAGCTACTAAAATGTTGTTTTCTTCATCTATAAGTATTTTATGAATACGATTATCTGATAATGGTTGAGAGCCACTATAACCATTTTTATAATGTGAAAAAGTTTCAGTATTCCAGTCAAAAACACTTATACCATTATTTAATGTGCCTATCCAAATTTTTCCTTCTGCATCTTCAACAATGGTGGTTATACTATTTCCTGATATAGACCCATCATTAGAATCATATTTAAATACAGTAAAAGTATATCCATCATATCTATTTAGCCCATCTCTAGTACCAATCCACATATATCCTTTGCTGTCTTTAAAGACACACTCGACAGCTCCAGAAGACAGTCCATGATCTGTTGATAAATGATCAAATTTAAAGTCAAAATTTTGAGCAAAACTATTTTGTGATAACAAAAAATTCAGAATCACTAAAATATATAAATACGAAAGGCGCATTTTCATAATCATAAGTAGCAATAATATACTTTTTTATTATTTGTTTAGCAATTATCATCTATTAATTCAATACAAACATCAAAACATAAAAAATAAATTATCCATAGTGCAATAATGAGCACTCATTTTATTGGTCTTTTAGTTATTTCTTGTTAAAAGGTTTGTTGAGTTGTCTAAAACAATCAAAGTACTTTACTCTTTATCACCATTAATTTCTCTCTGGTCATTTCGTGCATAGAATACTGGATTCCTCCCATCCCTATTCCTGAGGCATCTCTTCCACCAAAAGGCATCCAATCAACACGAAAAGCCGTATGATCATTGACCATAACAGCAGTTGCATTTAATTTGTTAACACAATCCAATGCTGTATCCAAATCCTTAGTAAATACTGCTGCTTGAAAATGAACATCTAAGCTATTGGCTATTTCTATTGCTTTTTCTCTTTCAGAATACGAGTAAACACAAACAACAGGGCCAAATACTTCTTGAGTGGAAACCAGCGCATCTTGAGGAGGGTTTAGCAATACGGTTGGCTGATAGCAAGTATCTGAAATTCTTTTACCACCACATAACAGCTCAGTGCCAGATTCTATTGCTTCGCTTACCCATTTCTCTACTCTATCAACTTCTCTAGGTAAAATAAGTGGGCCAACTTCAGTTTTCTCATCCATTTGATCACCAACTACTAGTTTTGATGCTAAATTTGCTAACCCATTAGCTACTTTATCCACAATAGACTCATGTACAAATACTCTTTGCACTGACACACACACTTGTCCTGCATGATAAAATGCACCTTTAGCAAGTGAAGGTAACATTTCGTCAATATTGGCATCTTTTTCAACAATTACTGGTGCTGAGCCTCCATGCTCTAAGGCACAACGAGTACCTGGTGATAGTTTTGAACGCAAATACCACCCTACTTTTGCTGAACCAATAAAAGAAAAATAGTTTACACGGCTATCTGACACTAATTGTTCTGCATCATCATTTTCACAAATTATAGCTTGACACCATCCTTCAGGCAATCCTGCTTGCGATAAAATATCTACAAAGGCTAAACAAGATAAAGGCGTGGTTAATGCAGGCTTAATAATTACAGGACAACCCGCAGCAATAGCGGTTACTGTTTGATGAATGGTCAGATTTAGTGGGTGATTAAATGCACTAATAGACGAAACTACTCCAATGGGTTCTCTTGATGTAAAAGCAATTCTATTTTCAGATGCTTTGGTTAAACTCATTGGAATTTGCTCTCCTTTTAATTGTGCTATATGTTCTCCAGCTATTTTTACACCATTAATTGCTCTTAACACCTCCACTTTAGAATCAACATAAGGTTTACCTCCCTCTCGTGCTGCTATTTTGGTAAGTTCCTCAATTCTGGTTTTCATTATCTCAGCCGTTCGTTCCAAAATAGCGATGCGTTCATGTGCTGGAATCCATTTAGAACGATCTTGAAATAAATCATACGCTACCGAAAGTGCTTTTTCAACTTCTTCCTTTCCAACTAATGGTACTTCTTTTATTAAAGTAAGGTCATATGGAGATAATACTTTTAGCATGGCTTTTCCTAATTATAGTTAATAAATAATTGAATAATACATCACAAAATACAGGTCTTTTCTTTCAAAAGCACATTCAAAATAGAATGGTTTAATGAATAATCAACAGCTAAATCAATAACATGGACTCCATCTTTAGATAAACAATTAGATAAAATTTCTTTAAAATTTTCATCACTAGTGGGTCTATGTCCTATAGCACCATAGCTTTCTGCATATTTTACAAAGTCAGGATTCTTGTAATCCAATCCAAAATTATCGAAGCCCATTCCTTCTTGTTTCCATTTTATCATGCCATAAGCACTGTCGTTAAGAATAATAACGACCATGTTTAGTTTTAACCTTACCGCAGTTTCCAATTCTTGAGAATTCATCATAAACCCACCATCACCACATACTGAAATTACTTTTTTATCAGGATTAATTAATTTCGCTAACAAAGCTGATGGCAATCCAGCTCCCATAGTAGCCAGTGCATTATCCAAGAGCAGTGTATTGGGCTGATAGCATTTATAATTTCTTGCAAACCAAATTTTGTACACACCATTATCCAGAGTTACTATGCCATTTTCAGGTAACTCTTCTCTAATAATGTGTACCAACCTCTGTGGTAATACAGGAAAACGATTGTCTTTTGAATATTTTGATAAATGGCTTTCAACTTCTTCTTTAATTCTATCAAAATAAGATAAATCCCAATTACTTTTATCCTTAACGTGAGATGCAATATGCTCTACAGAAGTCGCAATATCTCCAATTACATTTAACTGAGGGAAGTACACCTCATCTACTTGTGCTGGGAAGAAATTTACATGAATTACTTTTGTGCCTCCTTCAGTCATGAAAAACGGAGGTTTTTCTATAACATCATGCCCCACATTTATAATTAAATCAGCTCTATTTATAGCACAATGTAAAAAATCATAATCAGAAAGGGCAGCTGTTCCTAAAAACTGAGTGTGTCGCTCGTCTACAACCCCTTTCCCCATTTGTGTATTAAAAAATGAAATTCCAGTATCTTCTATGAACTTGGTTAAAGCTGTTCCTGTTCTTTTTCTATTAGCCCCAGCACCGATTAACAAAAGTGGCATTTTTGCACTTTCAATCATTTTTGCTGCTTCTTGAATCGCTAATTCATCAGCATCTGGTCTTCTGTGTCCTACAACATTAAACACTCTATCTTCAGCATCTTCCTCCGCTATATCCTCAGGAAATTCCAAATGCACAGCCCCTGGTCTTTCTTCCATAGCCAAACGAAACGATTCTCTGACTAATGCTGCGATATTATTACCGTTTACAATCTGGCGAGTAAATTTTGTAATAGGTCTCATCAGCTCTACAATATCTACAATTTGAAAACGTCCTTGTTTCGACTTTTTAATTGGTTTCTGACCCGTAATCATCATCATAGGCATTGCTCCTAATTGTGCATAAGCAGCTGGGGTAGTGAAATTAGTAGCACCAGGTCCGAGTGTTGCCAAACAAACACCAGGTTTACCTGTTAAACGACCATATGTTGCTGCCATAAATCCTGCTCCTTGCTCGTGTCGTGTCAATATTAACTTGATTTTTGAATTTTTCATGGAGTCCAAAAAATCAAGATTTTCTTCTCCTGGAATTCCGAAAATGTATTCCACACCTTCATTTTCAAGAGCCTTAATAAATAAATCTGATGCTTTCATAGTTCTTTATTAAACTTAACACAACTTGATTGATACTCAATGTACTAATCGAAACCGAACAAACCAAAGGGTAATCGGTTACAAAATACTATAATCCATTCATTTAGGTATTAAGGATAAAAAAGGCTTCACTAAAATGTATTTAGTGAAGCCTTTTAAAAAATTGTGGAGTATGACCTATTTACAAGTTTCCATACTTTTCACTATAATATAGCATTTGCTTTGTGAAATCAGTAGGGTATTCAATAGTTACATCTGTTATATTGCCATTGTCATCCATAACAGGAACTAAAACAGGGTTGATAAAACCTCCATAAGGAGCAGACTTCAATTTCTCCGCTCTTTCCAACACTTCCGCATGTAGCTTCTGATCTACTTTTACTCCGTAATTCTCTATTAAATTTTTTCCAGCCTCATAATCTCCTTCCGATTTAATGCGTTGTATTTCTCGTAGTAATTCACCAAACAAACTCTGTAGTTTTTCATAATCATTCACCACAAAATAGGTTTTCCCATCACGCTCCTTTCTTTCTATTACATTGTCTGGTTTCCCTTTCTCATACGCCCATTTCGCAATCATTTGTCGGTTACGCATGTGAGCTTCCTCAATATCTGCTCCCTTTTCTAACCTTCTCAATTGTAACATCAATCCATTGCGGATATAGCCATCATACTCTTCCTTTCCTACCTCTAAGCTTGGGATAAGTCCTAATTCTACAAGTTTTTCATCCATTAAAAAGTATAGTGCTACTAAATCTGCTCTTCCTTCTTCAAGAGCCGAAGCATAACTTTTTAATGTTTCTTTTGGTGTTCCTACTCCTGAGTTTAGTTGTCCAGAAGCATGCCCTACCACCTCATGTAAAGCAGTATGCATATTATCGCCTATTTCGCTAAATTCTTTTGAACGTTTTATCTCAGCTTCATCAAAAGCAAATTCTTCCAAAAATCCTGAACTTCCTGCTTTACCATAGGCATCCAATATATTACCTAAACTTACTGATTTCGATCCATGTTTGGCTCTTATCCAGTTTGCATTAGGTAAATTCACACCTATAGGTGTTGCTGGAGAAGCATCTCCTGCCTCGCCTGCAACATTTACTACTTTGTAGCTTACACCCACTACACTATCTTTTTTATGCTCATCCATTATAGATGAATTATCTTCAAACCACTGTACATTATCAGCTAAAACTTTCATTCTTGCAGAAGCTTCAAAATCATTAATTTCAACTATATTCTCGTACGAACCTCGGTACCCTTTTGGATCATTATATACTTCAATAAAACTATTGATGTAGTCAATATCACCTTCTGTAGCTTCTACCCAAGCAATATTATATTCGTCCCATGTTTCAAGGCTTCCTGTCTTATAATATTCGATAAGTAAATTGAAAGCTTTTTGCTGTTTTTCGTTTTCGGCTACACCTGAAGCTTTCTCTAACCACCCAATTATTTTTTCAATGGCAGCTCCATATAACCCTCCTACTTTGTACACCTCTTCTTTTAGGCTTCCATCCTCAGTCCTTACAATTTTAGAATTAAGTCCATACGATAGTGGTTCTTCATCATTAGCATCCATTTTTGCAGCATAAAATGCATCTACCTCTGCCTCTGTTATGTCAGGGTCATAAAAGTTTATAGCAGAACCTAACAACAATCCTTTTTTAGGATCAAGATTAACTTTTTTAGCATCTTTCTTTGCATCAAATAATACATCTACCACTTGCTGATCTAAAGAAGTGTTTGTTAATGATAATATCTCCTGAAAATATTCTTTCGAGAATTCAGGCATGATCTTATCGTTAGAATAATGATGATGAATGCCATTTGAAAACCAAATTCTTTTGATGTAGACCATAAAATTTTTCCAGTCTTCACTTTCTTTATCTCCTTCATAAGTACGTACAATATTTTCAAGTGCCTTTCGAATAACAAGGTTATGACGATAATTTTGATCCCACATAATATCTCTCCCTTCTAGCCCTGCTTGAGTGAGGTAATACACCAACTCTTTTTGTTTTGCGGTTAGTCTATCAAAACCAGGTATTTTGTATCGAATAATTTTTAGGTCTGCAAACTGCTCTGAAAAATATTCAAAATCCTCTGACGGTTCAACATCAACAATTTTCTCATCCTGTTGTGATGTACAGCTAAATGCCAATACTGCTATTAGCAGTATCCAATAATTTCGTTTAAGTAATTCCATTGATAGTTTGTTTGTTTTGGTTAGCTAACTTAAGATAAGATTAAGAAAATATCAAATAGGATTACTATATCATAATGTTGCTTAGTGATCTACCCAGTTCATTGTTCTACTAATGGCTTTTTCCCAACCACTGTATAATCGCTTTCTTTTCTCTTCATCCATTTGCGAACAATAAGTCTTTTCAACACGTTTATTTTCAGATAGCTTATTCATGTCCCAAAGACCAATGGCAATACCTGCTAAATAGGCAGCTCCTAAAGCTGTTGATTCTATAATTACAGGTCTCACCACATCTACATTTAAAATATCGGCTTGAAATTGCATTAACACATCATTGGCACAGGCACCACCGTCTACCTGTAATTTTTGTAATTCTATTGATGAATCTTTTTGCATGGCAGTCAATACATCTTTGGTTTGGTAGGCTAATGAATCTAAAGTAGCACGTATTAAATGAGATTTTCCGGTATCACGTGTAAGTCCAAAAATAGCACCACGAGCATACATATCCCAATAGGGTGCACCAAGTCCTGCAAAAGCTGGCACTACATATACTTCCTCTAAATCGTCCGTTTTAGAAGCAAAATAGGCTGAATCTGGTGCTTCATCAATCAATTTTAAGCCATCACGAAGCCATTGTATAGCAGCACCTGCAATAAACACACTACCTTCTAGTGCGTAAGTAATCTTTCCATCTATGCCCCAGGCAATAGTAGTTAACAACCCCGATTTTGATGGGATCATCTCTTCCCCAGTATTCATTAACATAAAACAGCCAGTGCCATATGTGTTTTTTGCTTCACCAGCTTCAAAACATGTTTGGCCAAATAATGCTGCTTGCTGATCGCCAGCTACCCCACAAATTGGGATGTTGATATTATTAATTGTAGTCTCACCAAACATGTCTGATGAATTTTTAATCTCAGGAAGTATGTTTAGAGGAATATCCAACTCCTCCAACATTTTATCATCCCATGTTAAAGTATTTATATTAAATATCATCGTTCGTGAAGCATTACTATAGTCAGTTGCATGAACTTTGCCTTTAGTCAATTTCCAAATTAACCAAGTATCGATTGTTCCCATCAACAGTTCTCCTCGGTTTGCTTGTTCTCTTGCTCCTTCCACATTATCCAAAATCCATTTTACTTTAGTGCCTGAAAAATAAGCATCAATCACCAAGCCTGTATTTTTTTTCACATAATCAGATAACCCTTTACTTTTTAACGATTCACAAATATCAGAAGTGCGTTTATCTTGCCAAACAATGGCATTATAGACTGGCTTTCCAGTAATTTTATCCCATACAACGGTTGTTTCACGCTGATTTGTGATACCAATTGCTTTAATGTCATTAACCGATACATCACTTTTCTCTATCACTTCTTCTAATACCTCAAATTGTGTTTGCCATATTTCTTCAGCATTGTGCTCTACCCAACCAGACTTTGGGAAAATTTGCGTAAACTCTTTTTGTGATACTTCTACAATTTGAGCATCTTCATTAAAAAGTATAGCACGAGAACTAGTTGTACCTTGATCAAGAGCGAGAATATAAGTCATATAAAAATCTAGTTTAGCCGTGTGTCATATCAAACATACTCTTTAGCCAAACCAAGTGACACTAATGGCATTCATTAAAATATTCTAAAAAGTTATCTATATTACTGTTATTATTAATTAATAATACAATAGATCAAAAGATAAATATATATAAAATGGCTGAATCCTTATTTGATTTTTATGCTACAGATGGGCTATGCATAAAAAGTGTTGATTGGAGCATTAACAACCCAAAAGCTGTAATTGCATTAGTACATGGACATGGTGAACATAAAATGAGATATCAGCATGTAGCTGAATTTTTTAACAAACAAAATATTGCACTGGTAGCACTTGACCTACGTGGTCATGGTAAATCAGAAGGGAAAACGGGTCACACTCCAAGCTACGAACAATGGTTGAGTGACATTGAACACTTTTTAATGGAAGTACGTAATAGGTATACTGAAATTCCATTGATATTATACGGACATAGTATGGGAGGAAATATTGTCACTAACTATTTGCTTCGAAAAGAGACCAATGATATAAAAGCCGCAATTATTACTGATCCTTTATTTCGGATAGCTTTTGAACCTCCAAAATGGAAAGTTGTTGTAGGTAAAATGATGGCTAACATTTGGCCTTCACTTACACAGCCAACTGGACTAAATACAGCACATATTTCTACTGATAAGGTAGAAGTAGAGAAATATAAGAATGATCCCCTTATTCACGATAAAATGTCAACCCGAATGTTTGTTGATGTTTTTGCAGCAGCAGAGTGGGCAATGGATAACGCGAAAAAGCTAACTACACCAATTTTGCTCATGCATGGAGAAGCAGATGAAATCACTTCTTTTAAAGGTAGTGAAGAATTTGCAGCCAACAGCAATGAACATGTCACTCTAAAGTTATGGGCAGA
>JAOUKH010000113.1 GCA_029882685.1 Cyclobacteriaceae bacterium | reverse complement strand
TATGGAATTATGATGCATGGGTAATAATGACGATTGACGTAATTGAAAAAGAAATTATTCCTATGCATAATGGATTGGTTAAATATGATAAAGAACTTGATGAACTTTATAGAAAGGTTAATAAAGAATCTTTAAATGTAATTAATGAATTAACCAATCATGAGGATGAATTATTGAAAATTCATATTAATAATTACGATAATAACCCTTTCCCACTAGTGTTATTTTCTTTAAAAAAAGCAGAGTTAACATATTTATCTAAAAGATTGGAAAGTCAAAAATTCATTGACTCAGTTAATATAGATCAGCAACTTGCTTTGACTACAAATTCATTGAAATTAATAGATGAAATAGATGTTTTAATCAATAACCACATTTCTTCCTATGATTTGGATGAAGAGAGTTTAAACTATAAGTTATTAGTTAATGAACGCTATGGAGATGTTGATGGACTAAAGAAGTTCATTCAGGATAAAAATGATTTTGTAGACCAAAATAAGCTTGAATTAGAAAATGAGTTTGAAGCCCTGAAGAATAAAAGTAAATGGATAGTTTTTAAGTCAGACTCTATTCCATTATTTGAAAGAGATAGTAGTGAAGTAATCACACTAAAAAAAGATAATTTATATATATATTATGGAAAACAAGAAGTAAATGATTCGCTTCGATTTACATATGGTTTAAATTACGATTTCACAGACGCCCCTAGTATTTATTATGCCAGCATTACCCCATCTCACCAAACTGATACTCTAAATAAATATAGTTTAGATAGTGCAGCTTTTGCATTAGATTCATTACAAAATATTCGGATAATGAAGATTAGTGATAGTGAAGGAGGTAGTTACTTTTTAGTTTATAGTGCAAATTATTTTGACAAGCCTATGGAATCGCACTTATTTAAAGTTAACAAGGATTTAACTTTGGGGTGGGAACGCTCAGTCACATTACTTTATCCGCCAGACGTACTTACTATTAGCAATGATTTTGGTGTATTGGCAATAAACTATAATGTAAAATACATTGATAAAAGTAAAGGATTGCAACTTATATCAAGGTCATTATACGATATGCAGACTGGAGTGACAATAAATGAGAAAAAGTAAAGGGTTGATTTAACCCTGTATCATTTTTTTCCAATCTTCATATCGCATTTTAATTCGATCAGCCATCTTTTCATAATTATTCCAACTATCATCAACATGATAGATGGAAGGTAATTCTTTTACTAACGTTTGGTCGTAATCACCTTTATAAAGTCCACCACCATAGTAATAATAAGTAAACATATTACCTTCTTTATTGAAAAGTTCATGACCCAAATATCCATCCCAAACCTCACTTAATATTGTACAAGAAATCTCTCTTCTTTTAAACCTAAATATTTGTATTTCAGCTTCTTCTTCGAAATATTCGGAATACAGTTCGTTTTCAATTACCCAACCCAAATACATACCTATATGTACATATGCTTGTTCTATGGGGAGGTTGTCTGGAAAGTTGCCTAAGAAATGACTCTTGGCATTATCGTAAATTGTTTTCTGATTGTCACTCATATCTAAAGTCATTTCCATAAATATACTTTATTCTCTTTAATTGTGCTTATCAAAAATTAAATAAATTTATTATTAGCCGAAAAATAAGTAACCGATAAAAATTGCAGCTATAATTCCAGCTAAATCAGCAATCAAACCTGCACCAACAGCATAACGAGTTTTTTTAATGTTTACCGATCCAAAATAAACGGCAATTATGAAGAAAGTGGTTTCAGTAGCACCTCTAAATACACTTGAAAGTCGACCAGCAAATGAATCAGGACCAAATTCTTTCATGGTGTCAATCATCATTCCTTTTGCAGCACCTCCACTAAGTGGTTTCATTAGTGCTGTGGGCAATGCATCTACAAAACGAGTGTCCAGTCCAGAAAATTCTACCAATGTTTTTATCCCATTAATTATAAAATCTAACGCACCTGAAGTTCTAAAAACACCAATAGCTACCAAAATAGCAATAAGGTAGGGTATGATTTTTACCGCTATTTCAAACCCTTCTTTGGCACCGTCAATAAATGTTTCGTAGATATTTATTTTTTTAAAGAGTGCCAATAATAAAAAGAAAATAATGACACTAAAAATAATTACTCCACTAGCTGTGGTAGAGACTTGACTGACTTGCTCAGGTGGTAATGATGAAAAGTAGTAAATGATGCCTAGCATAAATGCAGTTAATCCAGTTATGTAAGCCATAATTACCTTATCAAAAAGGTTTATCTTTTGCATGATCGATACCGTGATTAACCCTACTATTGTTGAGAAAAAAGTAGCTAACATAATTGGGATAAATACATCGGTAGGATTAGCTGCCCCCATAATGGAACGATCAAGCATAATGGTTAAGGGAATAATCGTTAACCCAGAAGTGTTTAAAACCAAAAACATAATTTGTGCATTGGAGGCGGTATCTTTTTGTGGATTAAGATCTTGTAATTCTTTCATAGCTTTCAGGCCTAGAGGAGTAGCAGCATTATCTAATCCTAAAAGATTAGCCGAAAAGTTCATGATTATTGAGCTAGTAGCAGGATGGTTTTTTGGAATTTCTGGAAACAACCTATTAAAAAAAGGACCTACGGCTTTGGCTAGGAGAGGTACAATTCCTCCCTTTTCACCGATTTTCATAATTCCTAACCAAAGCGACATCACGCCTGTAAGATAAATGGAAATTTCGAAGCCCAATTTTGAGGTTTCAAAAGTGGAATTCACCAAATTAGGAAAAACCTCATAATCCTGAAAAAAAATAAGCCTTATTAAGGCAACCACAAATGCAATAAGGAAAAAACCTATCCAGATATAATTAAGCACCATAGAAAAATATTAATGAATAATCCAACAAGATATATTCTATTATTCATTTATCAAATCATTGTCTCCATTGTAATGTAAATACTGTGGTTTAAGGAATGTTTTGTCGAATTGAGAATAACGAGACATAAATATTTTTCATCATAAGCCTTTTTTAGTGCTTGTTTACATATTGTAGAATAAGCACAATTTTTTAATTTATAATAAATTTGGTTACCTTTTACTTGAAAACGAAAATAAATGTTAATTATGAAATTTATAGTTAGACTATTTATTATAAATTTCCTATTGTTTATTGTGGTAAATAATTTGCATGCGCAAACTACTTTTACTTCAATCGAATCTGGAGACTTGAACCATGGTCATACCTATGGTAATACTAACCCAGGGGTGGAAGGAATAGACTATCCAGCTCCAACTGATAATCTAGTAGTAAGCAGCGGTACTACGGTTACACTTTCTAGTACAGAAACCATTAACAACCTAACGGTAGATACGGGAGGTGTATTTGATGATAATAATAAAGGAGACATTACGGTTAATGGTAATTTACTTTTAAATGGCATCTATGCTGGAAATAGAAGCATAGTTATTACAGGAGGTGTAGGTCAAACAATAGATGGAACGGGTGTAAACAATTCTCCTGCAGGCCTTGCAATAGAGGCTGATGCTACTATATTAGCCTCAGCCAACCTAACTATCATAAATAATATTGATATGTCAGGCAGTATTACAGTTACTAATTATGGAAATATTATTATAAATCAAGACCTTAAAGGATCCTCTGCTACGTGGGTAAATGCTGATAATTCAACATTAAAAATAGCTAATAATTTACTTAATGGTGGTGGAACATTAACAGCATCAGCAACAGGAAACACAGTAATTTATAATAAAGACGGTGGACAAGCCACCAAACTACCCACTGGCTCAACTTATTATAACCTTATAATTGAAGGCACGGGTGCAAAAACTACTCCTGGCAACCTTATTATTTCAGGAAGTTTAACCATAACCAGTGGTGAACTAGATACGGGTGCAGATAATTTAAGCATAGCAGGTGATTTTACCAATACTGGAGGGTTATTTACAGAAAATTCTAATTTGGTCACGTTTAATGGTGCGGGTGCACAAACAATTACTTCTTTTATTGACGAAACATTCTTTGACTTTACACTAAACAAAACCTCAGGAACACTAACCCTTGCAAGTAATGTTATTGTATCTAATATATTAACCTTTACCTCCGGAGTTATTGATGCTGGAGCAAATAAATTAACGCTAGGAACAGGCACCGGGGTTGAAGGCACCTTAACCTATACCTCAGGTCAAATTATTGGGTTATTCGAAAGGTGGGTGGCTAACTCTACAACAGGAGTAGGGATCAATTTTCCCGTAGGCACAGCCAGTAGCCCAAGAATGGCCACGATTACTTTTGCTGGCATAACTACGGGGGGTACCCTTTTGTTTCAATTTATTGAATCAAGCCCAGGGAATGCAGGATTAAGCCTTGTAGATGGTGCTGCAACTATTTATAATACATTTGCTGATGGCTATTGGGACATGTCAATAGCAAATGGTTTTAATCTAGGACTCACCAATACATTCGATCTTGACTTAAGTGGTACTGGTTTTACCGCTTTCCCTATAACGGCAACAACTAGACTCTTAACAAGAGCAAATTCAGGTAGTAATTGGATTGCAGAAGGTACACATGCTACAGTTGCTTCTCCAATAGCACAGAGAACAGGGTTAAGTACAATGGGGGCTCAGTATGCTTTTGGAGATGACACAAACTGTACTGCACCAACTACTCCTACAATTTCAGGAAATACGGAAGTATGTACCTCTGATACGGGTAGTGCATATACAGTAATAGGAGCAGACACCTACACTTGGACTATTATTGGAGGAACACTAATTACAGGGCAAGGTACCAATAGTATTACGGTTGATTGGGGTTCGACAGGGCAAGTTGGCAGTGTAAGTGTGGTGGCAAGTAATGGTTGTACCATAGGTGCTACTCAAACACTTTCTGTTAATATTAACTCCATTGCCCCAACCGCAATTGCTGGCAAAATCTATGTATCCGAATTAACTCTTGGAGAAGCCTATTCCGTAACTGCTCAAACAGGATATATTTATACTTGGACTATAACTGGTGGCACACAAGCCTCTGGTGGCACAACCAATAGCATAACTGTTGATTGGGGCACAGCTGGTGTGGGCAATGTAAGTGTGGTAGCACAAAAAACGGGTTGTGCAGCAGCCCCCGCATTTTCCATAGATGTTATTAAGTATATTATTATTAATTCTGCTCAAACGGGTGATTGGTCTACAGGCTCTACTTGGGTTACAGGGTTGGTTCCAGGCACTACTGAAAGTGCAAGAATATTGAACACGCATGTGGTAACGCTTACAGGTGATGAAACCATCAAAAATATTGTAATAGATGCAGGAGGAACGGTAACAACAACTAACAGAATTTTAAATGTTAATGGAGATATTACGGTTAATGGCACTTATTTAGGAGGCACTAAATCTTTAGATATTCAAGGGTCTAATACAACCCTTGACGGCACAGGAACAATTGCTGTTACAGGCAACGATATTAACATAATTAATGGTAACAAAACAATAGCTACTACGGCTGTTTTACACATTACGGCCGGAGATTTTAACATAAATGATGCTTCCATCATAATAACGAATAATGGGAGTATTTCGATTACCGATAATTTAATAGATAAAGATGCTACCAATACATGGACAAACACCATTCATTCCATTTTAAAAGTTGGAGGAACTTTGTTTGCCAATGGAGGCACACTCAATGCTTCTTCTAGTAGTAACATCGTAGAATATAATGGGGCAGGTGCTCAAGCCATAATTACCCCTTCCTCTTCTATTTACTATAATTTAACAGCATCAACTTCGGGTATCAAAACAGTAGCAGCACCCTTAGATATTAATGGTACAGTAACTATAGATGGCACATCGACATTAGACGTTAATGGCTTTGATCTTACGGTAGCTGGCAATTGGGCAAATAATGGAACTTTTACAGCAGGTGTTACACCTGGTGCTCAAACTGTAACACTTGATGGAGCTGCTGCACAAACAATTAGTGGCACTTCTACTACCACTTTTAATAACCTTATTATCAATAATACCAGTGGTGGTGTTACCACGGCTGCACCTGCAATTATTGGAGGAGCAATTACTTTTACTTCGGGTATTGTAACTTCAGATGCCACTAATTTTATCACGGTAAATAGTGGAGGAACTAGCACAGGAGGTAATGCATTAAGTTATGTGGATGGCCCTATGAAAAAAATTGGCAATACAGATTTTGGCTTTCCAACAGGTGATGGAGCATTTTGGGCACCAGTTGATGTCACCACTATTGTGGGCGGAAGTGCTACCACCGAATTTACGGCACAATACTTTGACATAGCAGCTCCTTTTCCAGCTAATTTACCTGCATCAGGACTTGATCATGTAAGTGGCACTGAATATTGGGAAGTTGCCAACAATACAGTTGATGTTACTTCTGCAGACCTAACGTTTTATTGGAAAGATGCTGAGAGGAGTGTAATTACTGATCTCACCACTGGAGTAGGGCAAGATTTGGTGGCTGTACATTATAACAGTATTACGCCAGAATGGGAAGTGTTACCTACTACAATCACCCCTGGTTCAACAACAGGTGTCGGAGGAACAGGAAGTATTACCGCTACTTTTACATCGTTTAGTCCTGTAGGGTTCGGCTCTGCACTTGGGTTGAATGCACTCCCAATAGAATTGGTGAGTTTTGATGGTAAATTGGGAAATGACGAGATCGTTTTAACCTGGGTAACCGCATCTGAAATTAACAACGACTATTTCAGTATAGAACGTTCTTTTAATGGTCAGAATTTTGAGCAAGTAGCAATAGTAGATGGAGCAGGAAATAGCAGTGAGTCTATAACCTATTCGGCTATTGATGCTCATCCTTATATAGGCAAATCGTACTATAGATTGATGCAAACAGATTTTGATGGAGCATTTAGCTACTCAAAGGTGATTATGGTGGAATATGATGTCTTTGGTAGCTATGAAGTTCAGGTTTACCCTAATCCTAGTGATAACAATAAATTCACTATAGGATTTAGCCGTTTCCCCATTGATAAAAATGTTGTGATTACACTTACAGATGCTTTGGGAAGGATGGTTTATACGCACAAAGTGGAGGTCTCAGAACTTAGTTCAGGAAAAATAGAAATTGATCCTGATGTTGTTCGTACTGGCATGTTTATTTTGAGTGTTACATCGGGTAGCATTCAAGTGAAAAAACGTATAATAATTACGGATTAATCAAATTCAAAATGTGACAAGCTGATATTCCAGCAGTTTCAGTTCTTAAACGACTATTCCCTAAGCTTACTTTCTTGAAGTCATGATTTAAGGCCATTTCTAGCTCTTTTTCGGAAAAGTCTCCTTCAGGACCAATAAGAATACAATAATTAGAGTTTTTTGATGCAGAAGAGTATAGACTTGTAGGATTATCAAAGTCTACATTAGCGATATATTTTTCGCCTATAATATTGGTTTGAATAAATTTGTTAAAATGGATAGGTGTATTAATTGTAGGAAGATGAGCTTTAATGGATTGTTTCATAGCACTAACGGCTTTTCGCATCAGTCGTTCTGTCTTTACTACTTTTCTTTCGGAATTATCACAAATAATTAGACTGATTTCGTGAATTCCTATTTCAATTGCTTTTTCCACAAACCACTCAATACGTTCAATATTTTTTGTAGGAGCAATTGCGATATGGATGTTGTAATTCTGTTTTGGAGAAGCTTTTTGATCTATTATTTTAAAGTGACATTTTTTGGAGTTAGCATCGGTAATTTCTCCATTAAAAAAAGTACCCTTTCCATTAACGATATTTAATTTATCTCCATTTTTATAACGTAACACTTTAACAGCATGTCTAGACTCTTCATTGTCCAAAAAATGTACTCCATTATCGATGTCTGGTTGATAAAATAGATTCAATGATTACTATTTGTTATGTAATTCCTGTACTAGACTAATGTATTGTCCCATGGCTTCTTCAGGAGACATACCTTTTAATCCACCCCAAGCATCATGTTTTGCAGCTCCTTTAAAATCGAACCCTTCTGGACGGTTACTTGTATTATCTCCAAATGTAGATTGCTTGTATAATGCATAAAGCTTTAGTAATTCATCATTTGAAGGACGTTGAGTTAGTTCTTTAGATTTGATGACTGCTGACTCAAAAGCTTTTTCTAAATCCATTTTTATATTTTTGAGAAATAAAAAAGGTTCTTCTGAAAGAACCTTTTATTATGTTGAATTTCAATTTATTTATTTGGATAAGGTCTAACGTTATGTCCAGTGTATACTTGTCGAGGTCTACCTATAGGTTCATTGTTTTCTCTCATTTCTTTCCATTGAGCTATCCATCCAGGAAGCCTACCTATGGCAAACATTACTGTAAACATTTCAACAGGAATACCTAATGCTCGGTAGATAATACCTGAATAAAAGTCTACATTTGGATAAAGTTTACGATCCACAAAATATTGATCGCGAAGTGCTTCTTCCTCAAGCCCTTTGGCGATATCTAGAATGGGGTCATTTACACCTAATTTTTCTAATACATCATCAGCTGCTTTTTTGATAATTTTTGCTCTAGGATCAAAGTTTTTATAAACTCTATGCCCAAAGCCCATCAAACGGAAAGGGTCATCTTTGTCCTTAGCCTTAGCCATCCACTTTTTAGTGTCGCCACCATCTTTTTTAATATTTTCAAGCATTTCTATCACTGCTTGATTTGCGCCACCATGCAAAGGACCCCATAGTGCATTAATACCTGCTGATATAGAGGCATACAAACTAGCATGTGATGAACCAACAATACGTACTGTTGAAGTTGAACAATTTTGTTCATGATCAGCATGTAGTATTAAAAGTTTGTCCAATGCATTAGCCACTACTGGATCAATATCATAATTCTCTGAGGGTAGCGAAAACATCATTTTCAAGAAATTAGAACAATAGTCTAAGTTATTGTCAGGATAATTTACAGGATGTCCCACTTCATTTTTATAAGCCCAAGCAGCAAAAGTTGGCATTTTTGCCAATATTCTAATGATACTTCTGTCAACAGCTTCTGCAGATCTATTAGGGTCTAATGATTTGGGATAGAAGGCAGTAAGCGAAGTAACCAAAGAAGATAATACACCCATTGGGTGTGCATTAGAAGGAAACCCTTCTAATATTTTTTTAATATCTTCATGAACTAATGTGTGTAGTTTAATTTCATTTTCAAAATCACTCAATTGTTCAGGAGTTGGTAGGTCTCCATAAATCAACAAGTAAGAAACTTCAATAAAGCTCGATTTTTCTGCAAGATCTTCTATTGAATAGCCTCTGTATCTTAGTATTCCTTTTTCACCATCCAAAAAAGTAATTTCACTTTTTGTAGAACCCGTGTTTTTGAAACCAGGATCAATTGTGATTAAACCACTCTCCCCCCTTAGTTTACTAATATCAATGGCTTTTTCATTTTCACTACCTTCAATTACAGGTAATTCATAGGTTTGATCGTTGAAGTTGATATGAGCTTTGTCAGACATTTAATTATTGTTTTATAGATTATAAATAAGATTGCGAATTTAGCAAATCTTTAAATAAAAGTAAAGCTTACTAAACCCTCAAAATCACAAATAAGTTACTTAATTATTTCCTAAAATCAAAGGCATACCATCTTTACCACTACCAACTACTACTACTTTAGAGTTTGGCGATTTGGCAAGCTCCAAAGTGGCTTCTATACCTCTCATTTTAAGTAATTCAGGAGTTAAACTACTGTTGATTATTTTGTTGGCAACAGCTTCTCCATCTGCAGCTATTCTTTTTCTTTCAGCCTCACTTTTTTCTTTATCTAACTTAAATTGGTAAGCCAACGCCTCTTGTTCTTGTTCCAATTTGTTTTCGATAGCTTGCTTAATTTGTGCAGGAAGATTAATGGAACGGATAAGCAAAGCTCTCATTTGAATATTGTTGGCTATTAACACTTCACTAGTTTCAGTAATAATTGATGTTTCTACCTCGCCTCTTTTTGTTGAGTAAATTTCTTCTGCGGAATATCTACCCATTACTTGTCTAACTGACGATCTTACTTCAGGAATCACTAATTTTTCAACATAAGAAACGTTAAATTTTTCATGGATGTATCCAATTTTATCGTATAATGGATAAAAACGAAGCGTAACATCCACTGAAATTGATAAACCATTTTTGTCCAATACATCCATGCCTTCTTCTTGCTTGTTTTCAGAAACATCATATACGTAAGCTTCATTCCATGGAGCTTTTATATGTAATCCTGGAGTTTTGACATCATCTTTATTTAGACCTCTTGAAAATTTGTAGAAGATTACGGCTCTTTCTGTTGCTTCAACTGTATAAAATATACTTGAAGAAAAAGCTATTAGTATAAATAAGCTAATGACAGTAACAATTACTACGGGTAAAAATTTTTTATTATCCATTGTTTTTTTTTAGTTGTTTAATAGTTGCAAATTCCAATGTTTTTTTGTCGATTAAAAGTTAATCGCATAGTTTTTTCATTTTTTTGTAATCTTCGTAATATCCCAATGTATTTGCATGATCCCAGTCGTCACATGCGCCTCTTCTATCTCCATGTTCATACCTGCTATTACCTCGTTTAGAGTAGTAAACTCCATCATTGGAGTTCATAATAATAGCCATGTTATAGCTCTCAATAGCTTCTTCATAATTATTAATCTGCTCAAAAGCTAAACCTCGTTGGAAATAGGCATCGGAATTATAGTCGTTTAATACCAATGATTTATTGTAATATATAATAGCTTCTTCATAGGATTTTAAGTGATATAGAGTATTTCCTTTATAAAACTGATATCCATAGAATTTGGGATTTAATGCTATAACTTTATCAATTTCCTTCAATGCTATTTTATAGTTTTGCTTTTTATACAAAGAAAGAAAACGATAATAGTAATATTTTTCTTCAATAGGTTTTAATGCTACAGCCATATCATAGTCTTTAATAGCTCCTGAAAAATTTCCCGACTGTTGTTTCCACTTGCCTCGAAGTATTAATGAGTATGCAGAAGTATCGGAAGGATTTTTATCTAAATAGGTGTTAAACTCTTCTACTGCTTTATTGATTTCCCCTAAGTTTCTATAAGCAAATCCTTTATAAATGTATATTGAACTTAGTGTAGAATCGTAGTGCAAAGCTTTGTTAAAATCGACAATAGCTTTTTCATTTTCTTCTAACTTATATTGAACCAACCCCCTGTAATAATAGGATTCCGCATTACTAGAATCAAGACGTATTGCGTCAGATAGATGTTTTATCGCTTCATGTTTATCAATAGTTAGTAAATGGAAACCTTTTTGAAATGACATCTTAGCACTTTTTTGTGCTAAAGAATGATTTAATGAAATACCTAATGCTGCAAGAACAACTGTTAAACGTAAAAATAATCTTCTGAAAATGTGTTTTGGCATGATGGTTATTTCAATCAAATTGCAATATAATAATTGATAGGTTCAGTGGAGAATAATATTAATCCCAATATCTTCATTTTATGAGTAAATGAATTAGAAAAACTAAAAAGAAAAGTTGCATATTTGTGGCTATTCTAACATGGAGGTTGGCACATAACAAAAATATAATATAAATATGGTGAAAATAACATTGCCGGATGGAACTGTAAAAGAGTTTGAAAAAGGAGTAACTGGCTTTGATATTGCAATGAGCATTAGTGAGGGACTGGCACGAAATGTATTAGCAGCAAAGGTA
>JAOUKH010000112.1 GCA_029882685.1 Cyclobacteriaceae bacterium | reverse complement strand
AGTTGCTACTCAGGCTGTGCTATACGAAGAAATGACAGGGTCACAAAAATATCGTTCACTTATGCAAAACCATGTCAATTGGTTATTGGGTTTAAACCCTTGGAGTACGAGTATGATAACAGAAATTCCGGAAAATGCAGATACTCCTGTTGATGTACATATGCCTTTTTGGAGAATTTATAAAAAATCGATTAAAGGAAGTTTAGTAGATGGGCCTATTTGGGCTACAATTCACGATAAAATGTTGGCTCTTGGACTCACTGAACCAGATGAATATGAGCATTTACAACCTCTGCATATTAGATATAGAGACGATTGGATGGATTATAGTACTAATGAACCTACACTAGATGGTTCTGCAGAATTGCTACTCATATTGACTTATATGAGTAGAAAATAGTTCAATGTTTGTCATCTAATAACCAAAGTGTTATAATGTATAGCATAGTGCTTTATGATTTCCATTTTTTGTACTCTGGCACATACTAATCGTTGTATTTTATTGTAAACATGACAGTTATTAGAATACCTGATGCTCCCAATTCTATTCAAAAAGGAATACCTCTAAAGCTTATTCTAGGCAGTGAAGCGGTACATCAATTAGGTGAAAATTTAAGTATTGTTGATATCAGTTTTGATAAAGGAGCATTTATTAAAGAGGCTTTAGAAGATATTGAACCTTATGGCATCAAAGAAAGAGCTGAACACATTGCTAGGGTAATGAGAAAACATTTACCTGAAGTCTATTCTGATGCTATTGATATCGTATTAAAATCTTTGACACCACCTCTAAAAAATACTGATAATAATGGCTTAGCAGTTTTGTTTTATATGCCACATAATAGTTATGTGGCTGCATATGGTGTAGATTCAAAATTTAATAAAGGTGTCGACCCCTTTGATGTATCTATGAATGCACAATATGAATTAACCAAAAGGTTTAGTTGCGAATTTTCAATTCGATCATTTATCGTTAATGATCAAAATAGAACTTTTCAAGTATTGTATAAATGGATGAAGGATTCAAATCCGCATGTAAGAAGGTTATGTTCAGAAGGTACAAGGTCACGATTGCCATGGGCTGTAAAATTGACCACTATTGCAGAAGATCCAAGTCCTGTATTGCCTATTTTAGAAGAATTAAAAAATGATCCAGAATTATATGTAAGAAGAAGTGTAGCTAATAATGTTGGAGATATTGCTAAGGATCACATAGATTTAGCCTTAAATTTATGTGAAAAATGGTTAGATGGTGCTTCTAGTGAATTAAAATGGGTGATAAGACATGCAATAAGAAACCCTTGTAAAAAAGGAAACAAAAGAGCAATAGCTTTAAGAAAGATGGCTAAATAAATTTTGAAAAAAAATGAAAATCAACCCTGTTGACTGAATACTTTTTTTAGTAATTCAGTTGTGCGAGCAATAGGATCTTTTCGAATTAATTTTTCTTCTTTAGCAATCATGAAAAATAAACCATCAATAGCTTTTTGAGTAGCATAATCATCCAAGTTAGGATTTACTTTTTCCACAAAAGGAATTTTATTATAAGTGTTGATTATATCACCATAGTATTTTGTAGCATTTACTTTATTTAGTGAAGTTTGAATAACAGGTTTAAACTTAGCCGTGAGTTGGCTGGTAGTCACTCGTTTCAAATACTCAGTAGCAGCATTGTCTGCACCTTTCAAAATACCCCATGCATCCTGAATAGTCATAGCTGTAATAGCATTCACAAAAATTGGTTTTGCACTTTTGGCAGCATCTTCAGCTCCTCTATTTAACGTGGTTACAAAATTATCTACTTGCTTACCCATTCCTATTTGGCGCAATTTATCTTCTACTTTTTTTACTTCAGGAGGAAAAGGAATTTTAATATTTAAATTTTTTAGATATCCATCTGGTTTAGATACATTGGCAGCACCTTTAGTTACACCCTTTGTTAGAGCTTCTTTCAGACCAGAAGCCACTTGAGAGGATGTTAATGAGGTGCTGGAATTTTCGTTGAGTATGTCATTAACCGTACCAATAGTTTGGTTTATTTGTGTAGCTGTACAGCCAAATAACAAAAACACAAATGATACTATTTTAATAGTTTTCATAGATATGATTAAATAAAAATGTCCTCTTTCAATACTATAAAATAAATATAGGTAATTTTTGAAAGAGGACATACACCTTATCAACTAAAACAAAATAATGAACGTATAAATATTATTGTTTGAATAGTGATCCCATTATGGATTTATATAAATAACAAATGAGTTCCTTCTCCTTCTGCTCGTTTATAAAAATCGCCAACAGTTAAGACCCCATCAAGATCATCAATCAAGCTTTCTTTACCTAAATGGAACATATCCATGGCTAATTTACAAGCCCATAGTTTTGTGCCAGAAGCAGAAAGGATTTCTAAAAATTCATCTATTGGTGGAATATCTAATTTTTCCATTTCGTTTTTCATCATTTTGGTAGCAAGAGCCTCCATTCCTGGTAAGCCCCCTAACATTGTAGGCATATGCATCGCAGGATTACCAACTGTAGCTACGTGTAAATGATCCAACTTTTCTTTATTAATTGCTTCCAGTCCAAAAAACGTAAAGAATATCTCTGACTCTATTCCTTCCATTCTTGCTCCATTAGCCAAGATAAAACAAGCGTAAACATTATCTATTGTTGCTTTAGATAATATTAACATCATCTTCTTTACGGGTTTGTTATTATTAGTGTCCATTTTAGTACGTTTTTAATGTTTCATTTATTGTTAAATACAACTTATTGGTTTAGGAATACCAGAAATTCTACTAGAGATTTTAAGTGGCCCGTTTGGGAATAGCGCATAAAACTCTTTAATTGAAACGACTCCACTTTTTCCAACTTTACGTATGTTTAGTGGCACCTCGTTTCGGTATTGTTCTTGTAAGTAGTTAATCACTTCCCAATGTTTATCAGTCATTTCTATGCCTTCTTCTTTGGCAATTTCATTTCCAACTTCCTTCGTCCATTGAGACAAATCAGTTAAGTATCCTTCTTCATTTACACTTACTGATACTTCTGCATATGTTTTTTCCATTATTACTAAGTTTAAATTATTATACTAATTCTTTTTTCTTGTTTATGTTTTTGCCTTCTTCACTCATTGTGGCTGATACAAATGGAATGTGTTTACCTGTGATAAGCATGTTCCAATAAATCCATTTAAAAGCAAGTTTCCCCATGTGGTTCATGTGTGTTTCTTTCAGTAAACTAAGTGGACCAATTGCAGGAAAGGGGAAAGTCCCTGTAACAGGCTCTTGTGTATAATTAAAGTCTATTAACAAAGCTTTGCCATGACCCGTTTCTATAAAACAATTAGCATGCCCATCAAACTTATCCTTTAGAGCTTTACCATCAATATATCGTAATATATTTTCAGTAAGAATCTCAGCTTCAAAGTGGGCTACTGACCCTGCTTTAGAAGCTGGCACATTAGTAGCATCACCAATGGCGAAAATATTTTCTTTAACAGTTGTTTGTAAAGTAGCTTTATTAGTAGGCACATAATTTAATTCATCACCAAAGCCAGAGCGTTCAATAAGTTCATCTCCCATATTAGTAGGTATCGTTACCAACAAGTCATAATCAACCTCTTTCCCTCCGTAATCAATTATTTTTTTGTTTTCGCCATCAACCCTCTCAATATTAAAATCAGGGATAATATTGATGTTCTTTTTCTCTAAAAGATAGGTAAGTTCTTTTGTTGCTGTTGGCTTGGTAAATGCTCCTGACATTGGGGTTACAAAGCTAATTTCAACTTTATCTCTTATTCCTTTATTTATAAAAAAAGAATCAGCAAGAAAGGAAAACTCTAACGGTGCCACAGGACATTTAATTGGCATTTCAGTAATATGAACCACTAATTTGCCGCCTTTCCACTCTCGTAATTTATTGCGGAGATTTTTAGCACCTTTAAAAGTATAGAAATCGAATACTGATTTGTGCCAGTGATCTCCCAACATTCCTTCTGTTTCCTGAGGGGCTATATCAGTTCCTGTGGCTATAATTAAAATGTCATAATTAATTTCTGCTCCATTTTGTAAAAGTACTTTGTCATTCTCTTTATCAATTCTATCAATTTTTTCATTAACAAGATCAACTCCTTTAGGAATAAATTTTTTGATAGATTTTTTTACTTGCTTGGACTTATAAAGATCAAATGGTAAAAATAAAAATCCTGGTTGATAATAATGTGTCTCTTCTTGATCCACAATTGTTATTTTCCATTCTTTTTGTGATAAACTATTGTTTAAATGGTTGGCCATCATTGTTCCTGATGTTCCTGCTCCGAGTATTAAAATATTTCTCATGATTTTGGGCTTTTAATTTATGGTGTAAATATAGAAGTTAAAAAATTGTAAATTGATGATGGGAATAAGCAGGTAGATTGATATGAATCAGTTTTATTTGTAACACTAGTTACAGTTATTTAAATATAATATATAATGATAAATATTTTAGCAGAAATTATTACCATAGGAGATGAAATATTATATGGTCAGATTGTAGATACTAATTCTAAGTGGATAAGTGCCGAATTGGATAAAGCAGGTATTAAGGTGTTGCGTAAAACTACAGTTGGCGATACTGAAGAAGAAATTATAGGTGCTTTAAAAGAAGCAGAAAAACGTGTAGAGATAATATTAATAACTGGTGGGTTGGGTCCTACAAATGATGACCTTACTAAACCTGTACTTACCAAATATTTTAACACAAAGCTAGTAATGAATGCTGATGCATTAGCCAACCTACAATCTATATACGATACACTAGGAAAGGATATTACTGATCTTAACCGTAAACAAGCCGAACTCCCTGAAAGTTGTAAGATGATTCCTAATAAAGTAGGATCAGCTTCAGGGATGTGGTTTGATAAGGGCAATAGTACTTTTGTTTCTATGCCAGGTGTGCCTTATGAAATGAAAACAATGATGACTTCAGAGATTGTTCCATTACTTCGTAAAAAGTATAAAACTCCTTTCATTTATCATAAATTGGTAAAAACAGTTGGTATTGGAGAGTCAGACTTAGCCACATTAATCAAAAAGTGGGAGAAAAATCTTCCTGAACACATTAAACTAGCTTATTTACCTAGTCTTGCACAAGTAAAATTACGATTAACTTCTTTTGGTAAGGACAAAAACTCCTTAATAAAGGAAGTAGATAATCAAATAAATCTTCTTAAACCTATAGCTGGAAAATTTATATATGGTTATGATAAAGATGAATTGGCAGAAATAGTTGGTCAAATGTTAAAATCAACAAATCAAAATATTGCAGTTGCAGAGAGCTGTACAGGAGGGTATATTTCACATCTTATTACCTCTATACCTGGTAGTTCTGCATATTTTAGAGGAGGAATCACTCCTTATCAAAATGATATTAAAATAAACATGTTGCATGTAAATTCTGAAACTATATTTGAGCATGGAGCAGTAAGTGAAGAAACGGTAACCGAAATGGCTGAAAACGTCCGAAAATTATATCATACTGACTTTGGCTTAGCTACTAGTGGTATTGCAGGTCCTTCTGGAGCAACTCCAGAAAAGCCAGTAGGAATGATATGGATTGCCATTGCAGATGGTAAAAAAACGAAGACAAAATTATTACAGTTGTGGAAAGACCGTGATATGAATATTAAGACTACTGCAATAGCATTATTAAATCTTATGAGAAGAAGATTACTAGAAAACAATTGAGTAAGCCCACAAAAAGTATTAATTTCGCAGCCAATTAAAACAAGCAACAAACAACTAAAAGAAATAAATGGCACTAGTAGAATTATTGATGCCTAAGATGGGCGAAAGTATAATGGAAGCCACTGTGCTTTCATGGCTAAAAACAGAAGGTGATGTAATAGAACAGGATGAATCTGTACTTGAAGTAGCTACGGATAAAGTAGATACCGAAGTGCCTTCAACACACGCTGGTGTGTTGAAAAAAATATTAGCCAAAGATGGGGAAGTGATAGAAGTTGGTAAGCCGATTGCAATATTAAGTACTGGCGAAGACGATTCTTCTACCCCTTCCTCAACAGTTGTTGAAACTACTACTGAAGTTCCAGTTACTGAAGAAATAAAAGAAGTAACTCATGCATCAAATTCTAATGGTGCTATAAAAACATTAGCTAAGCCTGATACAAATAGATTTTATTCTCCACTTGTATTAAATATTGCTCGTGAAGAAAATATTCCAATGGCTGAATTAGAAACAGTTACAGGAACTGGAAAAGAAGGACGTGTAACTAAAAAAGATATTTTAAGCTATGTGAGTAATAGAAGTAGTCAACCTATGGTTGTTGCCCCTGAAGCTCCTATTACTTCTACTGCTATTCCATCTCAAAATATGCCTGTCTCGGTTAGTGCTGGTGATGAAATAATTGAGATGGATAGAATGCGAAAGATGATTGCAACTCGGATGGTTGATTCTAAGCGAATTTCACCACATGTTACTTCTTTTGTTGAAGCTGATGTAACTAACATAGTACAGTGGAGAAATAAAAATAAAAACGAATATAAAAGACTTGAAGGAGGAAATCTTACGTTTACTCCAATATTTATTGAAGCAGTAGTGATGGCAATCAAGGATTACCCTATGATCAATGTTTCAGTAGATGGAGATAATATCATTAAGAAAAAGGACATTAACATTGGTATGGCAGTAGCCCTACCTACAGGGAATCTAATTGTTCCTGTAATAAAAAATGCTGACCGATATAACTTAGTAGGATTGGCTAATAAGGTGAATGAAATAGTTGTTCGTGCAAGAGAAAATAAACTCACACCAGACGAATTAGCAGGTGGTACATTTACCGTTTCAAATGTGGGCTCATTTGGTAATGTAATGGGTACGCCAATAATTATGCAGCCACAAGTAGGAATACTTGCGTTAGGTGCGATTGTTAAAAAACCTGCTGTAATAGAAACACCTACTGGTGATGCTATAGCAATTCGTCATAAAATGTTTTTATCTCATTCTTACGATCATAGGGTAGTGGATGGATCGCTTGGGGGAATGGTAGTAAGAAGAGTAGCTGACTATTTAGAAAGGTTTGATACAAACAGAAGCTTATAAGTAATAAGGCTATTATGATGCCCTTGGTAATTAAATATCAAGGGCTTTTTTTATATTGCATCAATTACAAGGTTTAAAAATGAAAAAAACACTCTTTATCATATTGCCATTTTTAATGCTATTCAGTTGTTTTGAAGAAAATGACAATAGTTTAAATAGGGATAAATTTATTGGTAATTACGATTTTGTTCTTACTTGTGTTGGCAATCCCCAAAGCGAAAATTATATCATATTTATAGAAAAACCTATCGGGAATTCAGATTCATTAAATGCTATTATAATCATTCGTAACCTACTCAATCAGAACAATACTATTGAAGCAGTAATATCACAAAACGACCTTATCCTTAATGATGCTAATGTTACAGGTACAGGAACTTTAAGTACTGATACCAACGAAATTAACTTGTCACTTTCTTTTGGAGGAAATGATTGCTCTGGAATAGGAATAAGAAGATTATAAATCTGAATCCTTCATTTTTACAGGTGCTCGATATTTATTTTATTTTTCATCACTTCAAAACCCATATATACATATACATATATATATAATATTTAGAAAAACTTAAAAACGATAAGTTTTTAAGTTTTTCTAAATACACATTGAATTAAATTTTCTAATTTAAAAAATCAATACTAAGGTTTTTAATGTCATTAGGAACATAAGTGCTAAGTCCTGACAAATCAATAAATTCATTTGAGAAACCAGTAGGAGCATTTCCAACACCCGATGTAATAAACCCAACAGTATTATTAAAATAGGCTGGTGAATGTGCTTCGATTAAAATTGCATCAATAATAAGTTGATCTAGGTTAGCTACAGTATTTATTTCACCTTGAAGCACATTATAAAGGTTGTAATCTACAAAAATGTCATTAGTGGTTACACTAGATGGGGGAAGAGCTAGATTAACAACACCAATATTATTCACATCATCTCCACGACCTACAAATGCATAGTTTCTGCCACCTGTAAATGTAGGATCAATAATTATAACATTGGGGTGGTTAGAATTTCCCCTTACGTCAACTATGTTTCCTTTTTTACCTGCAAACATTTTCATATTATCAATGTCACCGTTATTTACTGGTAATAGACCTGCAATAGACACAACCATGGTGGCATCATAGTCTACACTTTCTTCACTATACTCAATTTGAATAATAGCTGTTGTAGCATCAATATTTTTTATACGATCAATATTATAAGGTTTAAGTATAGCTATTCCGCTTACTGGGTTTGTATTCCAAAGTAACTGAAGTCCAAGGTTATTATCTAAAACATCGTACATGAGCATTTCATATTGATAATTTACTCCACCCTTATTTACATCATGATTGATATCAATACGCTTTTCTCTGCCATCATCATCACTTGTAAAGGAATAAGTAGACAGATTAAGTTGTTCTAATGTTCTCCCTACTACTAGTACAAATTCCAGGATTTCTGCCGATTTTTCTCCAACTGCAATGAAATATCGTAAACTTTGATAAATTTCATTTCCTTCAATAATTCCATCTCCGTCACCTTCAACTCTTCCACTTAAACTACCAGCTTCTAAAGAACTAATAGAAGGAGGAATATCAACTCTAAATGTTTCTGGAAATACAACTGATTGATCTTTAATAGGTTCATCAACTTTACAGCTAAATACTACTAATGACACCAAAATTATGGTTAAATAAAGCTTACTATTTTTCATACTTACAGTTAAATTTTACATTAAAAAATATTTCACAACATAATGATTAATACCAATCAACAGGATAAAGTAACTTATACAAAACAATTAAGCTGTATAGTTTAATGCTTTTTGAATTTTATTTTTGCTTTTAAAAACGTGTTAAATAAATTTATATTTTTAATAAATTGAGAAAATTTATTAAATCAACCGATAACCACTTATGAGTTTAGAAAATAGATTCAAGGCATATATCATAATTGCAGTATTACTCTGTGTACTAGGTATACTACTAAATATGTCGTCTGGAAATACAACTGGTCTTGGTGGTATTTTTATAACTACTGGAGGTATTTCTTTAGTTTTAGGCATCACTATAAAAAGAAAATATCAAGAAAGACAAAATTCATCGGAGAAAGACCTTACTTCACCAGAATAAAAAAATTGGAACGGTGTTTGGTGGAGTGATATTATAACCAAACATATATAGTTATGAAAAATTTATTTTCAATATTTACTTTGTTAATTATTATTAGTGCTTGTACTATTCAGGAACAAGGCCCTATCGGACCACAAGGTGTACAGGGTCCTCAAGGAATACAAGGAATTCAAGGGGAGTCGGGATTTGTGATGGAGTGGGAAAGTGTGAATTTCACCTCTCCCGATTATGAAGTAATATTACCATATAGCGATTTTGGTTTTGATGGATTTGATTCGGATGTGGCACTAACTTATTTACTATGGGGTACTGAAGTAATTAATGGAGAAACAGTAGATGTTTGGAGAAAACTACAGCAAACTATCCTTACTGCCGATGGTATTCTTCAATACAATTATGATTTTACCAAATATGACGTTCGTTTATTCCTAGACGCTAATTATAATTTGGATTTGCTTACTGCCATTGATACCGATGCATGGATAGTAAGAGTAGTAGTAGTACCAGGAGAATTTTGGAACAATGGTGGACGTTTTGACACTAGCAATTATTTTGAAGTTGCAGAAGCCCTAGGTCTACCAGAAATAGAGAGAGAATCAGATATTATTGTAAGGAGATAAGTATTATATTAAATCACAAAACCAGAAGCCTACGGGTTTCTGGTTTTGTGATTTATCAGGATTTGGGTATTCTTTTAATATCTTTTTCCCTAATTCAAATTGTATGGGATTTTTAAAAATTGGCCCATCATATACAAACGTATGAAACTCTCCATTTTCACCACAAGGATCAACATTAGGTGGTAAATCGTTGATAAACTCATGATCAATAATTCTTCCAACAAAATCTTTTCCTAGTAGTTGATCACTAGCGCAAACCACAACTGTTTTAAAACCAAGATCAATAAATTCATGAATTAACACTTTAGTGTTTTTCTTCCACAAAGGGTAGTGACCAATAATACCAACTTCTTTTAGTTTTTGATCTCGATAGGCTTTTAAGTCTTCAAGAAAAATATCTCCAAATATGGAGTGTGTATAATTTTGGATTCTAAAATCGTCCATAGCAATTTTCATCAAACTGCTGTATTCTTCCATAGTTGGCTGTTCAGGAAGAAGAAGCTTTTTTAATGGAATACCAATTTGCTTAGCTTGCTCTTTCAGCAAAGCAACTCGTACGCCATGCATAGATATTCTGTTGAATTTCTCATTAATAGAAGTGAACAAACAATTGATAGAGAATTGAGGGTCTTTCAATAAATAATAAAGTGCCAGTGCACTATCTTTCCCTCCACTCCAATTGAAAAATGCATTATTCATTTCTTTCTCTCACCTTCATATGGACAATGACGGCATAGGTTGTCACAGCAATATCCACGTTTCAAGTGGTAGTGGGCAGTAAATACCCACATACCATTTTCAATGTAATAATCTATATTTTCTATAAGCGATTCTTGCTTCATTATTTAAACACGAAACCATTTGGTCCTCTTCCAACATTAAACGAATCAATTGCAGATCCATCAGAATTATATCGAAAAACCACGCCATTTCCTTGAAATCCTTTTGCGTCTCCAGCATAAATGATATCAGTAGCTGGGTCTACCCCAATTCCATAAAAATTAATAGCGGCAGATTCATTAATAATTTCGGTTGAAGATAAATCTACTGTGTTAAATTCATAAACACTATTTCCTGCCATGAATAACAACTTATCACCTGTACTATTCATTGCTACTTTGCTACTTATATTTAAGCCTACACTTGTACTAGAAGCAATAGTATTATCAGTTGTGTTAATCTTTACTATTGCTCCATCGTTGGCAGGCACTGGTGAACCTGTCGACCAATCAGTAAACCCAACATATATCCCCCAGACATTATCATTAACATCTACTGATAACCCCGAAATACCATAAAAATCTGTAGCGATTGTAGCTACTACCTTATCGCTACTTGGGTCAATTACAGAAATAGTATTACTCCATGAATTGGCAACATACACTTTTCCATTCGCAGTTACTATTTGTTCTGCACCTGATTCAACAATGATTTCAGATAGTGCATTGTGATTAGTTAAATCAATCACTTTCACTCTTGGTGTTGCAAAATCTGCTCCCCATTCCGTTATATATCCTTTTCCATTGGCTATAGTCATATATCGAGGTATCATTGATTCAAAAGAAGTAATACTTTTCAGTGTATGAGCATTTACTACTTCCACTTTATTGCTATTATTAACGATTACATAGGCTACATCATTATTCACCGTTACAGACTGTACTACGTCACCCAATATTGCTCCATTATTTACTTTACTAAAAACATTTGTTTCCGCTACACCTGTATTTGGATTATAATGTGATAATGAACCATCGGCATCTAAAAAGTTACCTTCGTTAACTACAAGTACACCTGATTCATAAGCTCCTTTAGGTAGCTCATTATCCTTACAAGAGGTAAGTGTGACTATTGCCAATAAGACCAATACTATAATTTGATTAAGCTTTTTCATTTTGTATATTTTATATATTAATTGATAAATTGATTG
>JAOUKH010000111.1 GCA_029882685.1 Cyclobacteriaceae bacterium | reverse complement strand
CATTAATGCAGTAGCATACGCTAGGTCCTGTAATAGTTCCTTTTATTAAGCCTACTTTTTTTAGTTCTGCTAAATGTTGTGATATAGTAGATTGTGAAAGAGGTAAATCTTCAACGATATCGCCACACACACATGCCTGTCTTTTTAAAAGTGTTTGAATTATTGCAATTCGAGCAGGATGACCTAAAGCCTTGAATAAATATGCTAATTCATTCTGTTGTTCTGTAAATTTATCACTTTTAGTTGTTCCCATAATTTATTAAATCGCAATATTACGATAAATGTTTCGTTTAGCGAAATATTTTTTTTAAAGTGGTTTGATTGTTGTTTTATTGTTTATTTAGCAGATATATAAATTAATGATTTCAATGAAAATATTTTTTGTTTCAATTCTACTGTCGGTTTTCGTAGCACCTATTATTAGTAATGGGCAGGATAGTGCTTATAAGTTAGATTTTAAAATTACAGGATGGGCAGATACTACTGTATATCTAGGTTATTATTATGGGGAAAGTACATATATAAAAGATACTGCTTCTGTAAATGATAATGGAGTATTTACTTTTGAGGGCGATGCCCAATTGCCAAAAGGGGTGTATTTTTTAGTAGTGAATACTACCAAAGTATTTGAATTACTAATAGGGGAGGATCAATATTTTTCAATTACAACGGACGATTCGAATTACGTTAAGAACCTAAATGTTGAAGGAGATATTGATAACCAAATATTCTTTGATAATATTCGCTTCATAGGAGAAAGAAATAAACGTGCGCAAGAATTTATTTCCATATTAAAAGATTCTACTTCAACGGAACAAGCAAAGATTAAAGCCAGGAACAATTTAACCATTATCGGCAATGAAGTAAAAACATATCATGATGAAATTATAGAATCAAACAGTACATCTACAGTAGCAACTATATTAAAATCACAAAGAAAAATTGAAATACCTAATGAGTTAAAGGGTGATCAAAATCAAAGGTTTGCTTATTATAGAAATCATTTTTGGGATGATTTTGACTTGGGAAATGATATGCTATTGAGAATTCCAGAAGGTCTGTATAGAAAAAAAATGGATGATTATATGGATAATCTGAATATGCAAATTCCTGATTCTCTTATTGGAGCGATTGATAAAATAGTTAAAAAGGCAAAACGAAATCAGGAAACCTATAGATATACTGTTTGGAATTTATGTCTTAAATACCAAACTCCCAAAATAATGGGGCTAGATGCAGTTTTTGTGTATTTGTACGATCAGTTTTTCGCTACTGGCGAAATGGATTATTGGGCAAATGAAAGCTTAAAAAATAACTTAAAAGAACGTGCAGACCAATTGCGTAAAAGTATGGTAGGAAAATTGGCTTCCAATATGATTTTACTTGATGATAAATTGCAACGTGTATCTTTATACGATATCAAAAGTAAATATACTATTATCTATTTTTTTGATCCTGATTGTGGTCATTGTAAAAAGGAGACACCAAAGTTGAATGATTTTTATAAAACAACTAAATATGATGTAGAGGTATTCGCAGTGAGTGCAGATACCTCAATGGTTAAGATGAGAAACTATATTAAAGATTATGGTTTAGAGTGGATTTCAGCTAATGGCCCTCGAACCGTAACACCACATTATCAAACCATGTATGATGCCAATACAACGCCAAGTATTTATATTCTAGATGAAAAGAAAAAAATAATAGCTAAAAAATTTCCAGACTCGTCAAAAATCGAAGATTTTCTTGATAACTACGAGTCACATAATAACTGATTATTTTGACCTTTAAGAAGTTGCTTTTTATATAATAATTATAAATATATCTTTATTTATTTCTTTATTTCGCTGAAATTCAATATATATATGCTTACGTTAGTATAAGCAAGTGTGTATGGAGTTAGGAGGTTCTTCAGAAATTCATTTTAAGGCTATTGTTGAGTCTTTTCAAGACGTGATTATGCGTTTTGACAAGCAACATAGGCATCTATATGTAAACAAAGCCGCTGAAGAGTTGACAGGAATATTAAGAGATGACTTTATAGGGAAGACTCACGAGGAATTAGGTTTTCCTAAAGATTTATGCACACTTTGGGAAAATGCAATAAACCATGTTTTTGACACAGGAAAATCAAACCGAATAGAATTTGAACTTCCTAATGGTGTAGTAATAGATTGGTTAATGACACCAGAAATAGATAAGGATGGTCATTTTAATACTATATTAACTACATCCAGAGATATTACCCAAATTCGCAACTCCGAGAAAAAACTTATTGATAACCAAAACCGCTTTTCTGATGCTTTTCAATTAGCCAGAATAACCTCATGGGAAATGGATTTGGATAAATACAGCATCATACTTAATGATGTGCTTAGTAATTTATTAGGGATACCATACAATGAAGATGACCCATATATAACAAATAAAGATTATATCAACAATTTTGTACATCCCGATGACAAAGTATATTTTATCAATAAGCTGGAAAATGCTGATCGCTTAAGGAGTGAATCATATCAGGATATTTTTAATTACAGAATAATTAATACAAAGGGAGGTGTACTTTGGATTAGAACCACAGTGAGATTTGGATTCGATAAACATGGAAATGCGATTACAGCGTATGGTACTTTTCAAGATATTACTACAATTAAGAAAACAGAGGAGGAATTAGCAGCTCATAAACTACATTTGGAAGATATAGTTGAACAGAGAACATTTGAACTACAGCAAAGTGAGAATAAACTTCAAGATGCTCTTGATTTGGCTAAGCTATCAACCTGGCAGTTCGATATTAATACCGAAACTCTAACCTTTTCAGGAATACTGGATAATAAATTGGAAAAAGAGAGATTTGGAAATGGTAATAAACTAAAGTTGGAATCTTTTGTTAAGTCCATTCATCCAGATGATTTCAAATTTTTTCATGATGGTATTGAAAAGGCAATGAGAGCCACTGACAAAGAGTACAATGACATCATGAATATTAGGATGTATAATTCTGAAAAGATTGTGCAGAATATGAACATTACCGTGAAGGTTAATTTTGATGAAAACAATACTCCTTATCAGTTATTTGGTACTATTCAGGATGTAACCTATTTGGAAGAAAGTAAGAATGAAAAAGATAAGCTAATATCCATTATTGAGGCCACCTCTGATATTGTTATAATGGCAAATGTTGAAAAAAATATTACTTACATTAATAAAGCAGGGAAGGTGTTCTTTGGTTTTGCTGATAACGAAGAATTGTCTAATATTTCTATTACTACCTTATATTCAGTTGTTAATAGTAGGAGGTTATATGCTATTTTTAAACAAGTTGATAAAGGCGAACATTGGATAGGAGAAAGCAAAATCAGAAAGTATGACAAAACTATTGTTCCCGTATCGGAAGTAATTCTGGTACATAAAAATTATTTAAATGAAATTAATTGTTATTCTATTACTTTTAGAAATTTATCGAAGCAAAAACAAATAGAAAACGATCTTATAGATAAAAACAAAGAACTAGATACATTTGTTTATAGAGCATCTCATGATTTAAGAGGGCCAATAGCTTCATTATTGGGCTTATATAATGTTGCAAAACATGAAGTGAGTGATGCCACAGCTTTATCGTTCTTTGATATGTACAATAACCAAATACTAAGGTTAAACGAAACCATAATTGCATTAATTGAATTAACCAAAATTAAAGAACAGAAGATCAAAAATGAAACGGTTAATATTGAAGATATAGTACAGGGTAGTATATCTTATTTCACTCATTCACAAGGATTTGATGATATTCAATTTAATATTAATATCAAGTTGGATACTAATATTTATAGTGATAAAAGTTTGATTACTACCATCATTCAAAATTTAATAGAAAACGCAATAAAGTATTCTAGAAGCGATGTTAAACCATTTGTTGACATTAAAATTTTCTTGAGGAAAAATTCTTTATTTATTATTGTTGAAGACAATGGAATTGGGATAGAAAAAAGTATTCAGAATAAAATTTTTGATATGTTTTTTAGAGCAAGTACTCAAGCCATTGGTTCAGGTCTAGGACTCTATATCTTAAAAAATGCTGTTGAGAAACTAAAGGGAGGAGTTACTTTAAGAAGTGTGTTAAATGAAGGATCAACATTTGTAGTAGAAATACCATACAAAAATTAATTACTAGTGCTTTCTTGTTCATAGCCAATATTCACTACAATTCCTTTTTCTTTTAATGACCTAAGTTGATTTAGTGATCTTTTATTTTCAGCAGTGCTAAAATCAATTTTATTTTGTTGTAAAAACAGCAGCTTTAATTGATCCATTTTATCAAAACCTGTTGGAAGTTCAGTAATTTGATTATTTGAAATATCTAAATCCTGTAAACTATGAATCTCTAAAATAACTTCAGGTAAAGTTGAAAAATAGTTGTTATTAATTTGTAATATTTTAATCTTTTTAAGATTAGCAATGCTATTAGGAAGTGAACTTAAACGATTGTGATGCAAATATAACCCCTCTAGATTATTCATAAGACCAAGCTCCTCTGGCAATGAAAAAAGCTTGTTGTTGGATAAGTACAAAATTTTAAGATTTTTCAGACTGCCAATTGAAGCAGATATTCGCTCTATATTATTGTGATATAAATCTATAGTATTTAGGTGTTTTAGTGTATAAAGTTCATTGGGTAATTCATGAATTTTGTTGTTGTACAGTAATAAAGATTCCAAATTTTTTAATTGCCCAATAGAGTGAGGGACTACACTGATCCCATTTTCTGATAATTGTAAATCTTTTAACTGTGTTATTTTGAGTAAATTTTCAGGGAAATAACCAAGTTTACATTTGCTCATTCTAATACTTTCAAGTTTTTTTAATTTTCTTAGGTTAGTTTGCTGGTTTAGTTTTGTTAGAGGGTTTTCATTGATTTTTAAAATTTTTAGGTGTTTGTTTTTCTTCAGCTTTGTAGGGATTTGCATAAAATTATTTCTGCTGATGCTAATTTCTTCAAGTGCTTTAAATTTTCGGACAAACCGAGGTATTTGGTTCAAATTATTTTCATATAAGTAGAGTACTTTAATGTTTCGGTTTTTAGCTACTTTTATTTTTCTTCCATTTACATTGTTTTTTGAAAGACTAATTTGCTCAAGGGAATCTAATAGGTTTAATTTTTTTGAGATATGAGTAATCTTATTATTACTTAAGTCGATACTTTTCACATTTTTATATACTGATATATTTTCAGGTAGTTTATTAAGCTGTCCATTTCTAAAGTCGAGGTGAGTTAAGGTATCCTTACGATCATTTCGTTCATATTTTTTTATTCTATGCTGTGCAATCTCAATATCTTTAAGCTTTTTCTTTTCTCGAAAAACACTAAAAATAGAATCTATTTGCTCTTTTGACATATCTTTTTGAAATGGCATTTCAATTTTTTGTGCTTGAACAAAATGAAATGTCAACCAGAAAAATGTACTATATATTAAAATCTTATTAACCATATTATAAATCAACTAATTATTTAGTTAATATACAAGTGAAATACGTTAGAATTATTAGAGAAATGTGTTAGTTTTGTGTGGTTTTGTAAAGAAGATATGAGCGATAATAAAGATAATAAAAAGCAAGATTATTCTGCGGATAACATTCAGGTTCTAGAAGGTTTAGAAGCCGTAAGGAAACGACCTGCAATGTACATTGGAGATGTTGGTGTGAAAGGGTTGCACCATTTGGTATGGGAAGTTGTAGATAACTCTATTGATGAGGCGCTGGCTGGACATTGTGACACCATTAATGTTACTATTAATGAGGATAACTCTGTAACTGTGAGTGATAATGGTAGAGGCATACCTACCGATATGCACCACAAAGAAAAACGATCTGCTTTAGAGGTGGTGATGACAGTACTCCATGCAGGTGGTAAGTTTGATAAGGATACCTACAAGGTATCTGGTGGGTTACATGGTGTGGGTGTGTCATGTGTTAATGCACTTTCCGAGGATTTAAAAGTAACGGTTCACAGAGGCGGAAAAATATATGAGCAAGAATATAAAATAGGTGTTCCACAATTTGATGTTAAAGAAATTGGGAAAACTGATATTACTGGAACTACTGTAACATTTTTGCCAGATAAAAATATATTCACGCAGTCAGTATATAATTATGATACTGTAGCTTCTCGCTTACGCGAATTGTCTTATTTGAATGCTGGTATTACTATCCTTCTCAAGGATTTAAGGGATAAGGATGAAAACGGAGAATTTTTAGAAGAAAAATTTCATTCAGAAGGTGGGCTGCAAGAATTTGTGGCTTTTTTGGACTCTACAAGAGAAAAGTTAATTCCAGAGCCAATCTACATGGATGGTGAAAAAGGAGATATTCCTGTACAGGTAGCCTTGAGTTATAACACATCGTATTCTGAAAATGTTGTCTCCTATGTGAATAATATTAATACCATTGAAGGAGGTACTCATGTGTCAGGATTCAGAAGAGCTTTAACAAGAACATTGAAGTCATATGCTGAAAAATCAGGACTACTTGAAAAAGCAAAAGTGGAAATTGCTGGTGATGATTTTAGGGAAGGGTTAACTGCAGTTATTTCTGTAAAAGTACAAGAACCACAGTTCGAGGGACAAACCAAAACTAAGCTTGGTAATTCAGAGGTAATGGGTGCCGTAGATACATGTGTAAGTGACATGTTGAATGAATATTTGGAAGAAAACCCAAAAGAGGCACGCTTGATTGTCAGTAAAGTAGTATTGGCAGCACAGGCACGTCATGCAGCTCGCAAGGCACGTGAGATGGTGCAGCGTAAAAATGTATTGTCAGGAACAGGACTCCCTGGTAAACTTGCCGATTGTTCAAATAACGATCCAGTAGCTTGTGAATTATATTTAGTAGAAGGTGATTCGGCTGGAGGATCAGCAAAACAAGGTAGGGATCGTAATTTCCAAGCTATATTACCTTTGAGAGGTAAGATATTGAACGTAGAGAAGGCACAGGAACATCGTATTTATGAAAATGAAGAAATTAAAAATATGATTACTGCCCTTGGTGTAAGCTTCGGTACAGAAGAAGATCCAAAGGCTTTGAATATGATTAAATTACGTTATCATAAGGTTATTATTATGACCGATGCGGATGTGGATGGTAGCCATATTCGTACCTTGATATTGACCTTCTTTTTTAGGTATATGAAATCACTCATTGAGAGTGGTTATTTATATATCGCACTGCCTCCACTGTACTTGTTGAAAAAAGGAAAACAAGAAAGATACTGTTGGAGTGAAGAAGATCGGGAGAGAACAATAAAAGAATTAGCGAAAGATGGAAAAGAAGATTCAGTTGGAGTACAGCGCTATAAAGGTTTGGGAGAAATGAACCCTGAACAATTATGGACTACTACAATGGATCCTGAAAAACGTAGTTTAAAACTAGTTACCATTGAATCTGCTGCTGAAGCAGATCACCTGTTTTCTATGCTTATGGGAGATGAAGTAGCTCCTCGAAGAGAGTTTATTGAAAAACATGCAAAATATGCTAGAGTAGATATATAAGTTGATTCTTAGATAATATCATTATTGAAAAGAGCCATGGATTTTTACTATGGCTCTTTTCTTTTGTTGATGCTGGTAATGTATGCTATCCTTGAAAATTATTTTCTAGTAAAATATCCTTCAATAGCGTGTAAAGATAGTTTGACATGTAAAATAACAAGAGCCAAAACCTCAAAATTCAATGATTTTCAACAAAATTGGGGTTTACGTTCTTTAACCTATTTTCTCACAGTCCTACCTTTGCCGTAACGGCTACGTGCAGGCAGGCTTGATTTCTTTGCCTACTTTCTTTATCAAGAAAGAAAGTAGGAAGAAAAAGGGCTAAAAGTGTCAAAATTAATTATCAAGTACTCCCTAATATATAGCTGAAACTGTATAAATAAGTACGTGAATCAGGAAAAGATTATCAATAACCTATTCCTTCATTTGCTCAACAGTACTTCTTACTTCTTTTATAAATTGGTGAATATCTTCCTTTTTTGTAACAGCTGCTATGGGCTTTCCAATTCTAACGGTAACTTCTTGAGGTATTACCTTTAAAGTATTAGGTGGAAGTACTTTTTCTGTACCACTAATAGATACTGGAACAATAGGTATGTCGGCTTTCATAGACAACATAAACGATCCCTTTTTAAAGACACCAAGCTTGCCACTTATTTGTCTTGTTCCTTCAGGAAATACAATTACGTTTTTTCCTTTTTTTATGATTACTCCAGCTTTATCAAGACTTTCAACAGCTTTCTTTTTATTGCTTCTATCAAGAAAAATCATACCAGTAGCTGCTAAAAACCAACCTATAAATGGTACCCATTTCAATTCTTTTTTTGCTATAAAGTGAAGGTTTACTGGTATTGCTGTAAATAAACAAGGAATATCTAAATGTGATTGATGATTTGAAGCGAAAATAAAAGGTTGGTCACGAGGAAAATTTTCTTTTCCCTCAACTTTAAGCTTAATGCCAGCACCCCATAGTACTCCTGGTCCATGCATGGTTCGAGCCATAACCAAAGCTATTTTTCTATTAAATGTAAGTAACATAATAACTAGTGCACTAGTTATCATTAATGCTGTCCAAAAAAGTATAAAAACAACCCGGAAAAAAGAACTCATAAATAGATAATTAAATAAGCCGACAAAATTAATAGATTAATAAATATATACCCTGTAACACTCAATCATTTTTTTGTGTCATTTTGTCAAAATATAATTGCAATATTGTTGCATTAATAATATAATTGCAACATGATTAAATATAGTGAGCTAAAAAATATTCTAAAGCAGCACAATCTTAGAGTTACAGATTGTAGAATGGATGTGCTAGAGTATTTTATCAAAAATAATCAGGCTTTTTCATTTAAAAACTTAGAAGATGAATTCGAAAAATATGATAGAGTTACTCTTTATCGGACGTTAAATTCTTTTACTGAAAATGGTGTATTTCATAAAATACCTAGTGATACAGGGGTTGTTACATACGGAGTATGTTCTACCACTTGTTCACCTCAAAGTCATAATCATAACCATATGCATTTTCAATGCAACTGCTGTGGTAAAATTGAGTGTCTTGCAGAAGATCAAATACCTGAGATTAAATTACCTCACTATGAAGTAATGGAGGTAGATATGATAATTAAAGGTATGTGTCCTCAATGTATATAATGGTGAATGATATGAATAAACAGATGCAAAAAATTCTATTTACTATATTTTTTTTAACTCAAACCATTTTGCTTGCTCAAGTGAAGCATTGTTCTGATGATTGTAGTTGTATTGCCAAAGGACAAATATTAGATGCTAAAACGGAAGAACCACTGCCATATGCTACCGTACAGGTGAAGGGGACAAATATTGGTGCTGTAGCAGATGAAAATGGTATTTTTTTACTTCAACATATATGTGAAGAGGAGTTTGATATTATTATTTCTTCTGTGGGATATAAAACATTAGAACACCATCATGATAATTACCATGAAGAAGATATAGTACATCTGGCTCAGGAAGAACTGTTTTTAGAAAGCGTTGTTATTCAAGGAGATAGAGAGGATACTGAACTTAATTCTTCTGTGGTTTCCACGCTTACTGCTAAAGATTTATCAAGTGTAAAAAATGAATCGTTAGGAGATGTACTAAGCAATATTACAGGGGTGTCTACATTAAAAAATGGTCAAAATGTTGTGAAACCCATTATTCATGGATTGCATAGTAATAGGGTGTTAATTATTAATAACGGGGTGAGGCATGAAGGGCAGGAGTGGGGACAGGAACATGCTCCAGAAGTAGACCCTTCATTGGCCAAAAGAATTACATTGGTAAAAGGTGCATCATCTGTAAAATATGGCCCCAATGCACTTGGAGGAGTTATCGTTATTGACCCACCAAATTTAGAATTAAACTCACATTTACATGGTGAGGTAGAAATGAGAGGTGAAAGTAATGGCAATGCTTTGGATGGCAATTTTTCCTTACAAAAAGGGTATGATCACTTTGTGTTTATGACACAAGCTTCAGGCAGGTTGCAGGGCGATGTACAAACTCTAGATTATAACCTTTCAAATACAGGGATGCGAGAGTATAGTGCAGTAATAGGAGCAAGGTATCATCGTCAGCATCTTGATATGAATGTGTATCTAAGTAGCGTAAATCAGGAACTGGGGATTCTTAGAGGATCTGTTGTGGGGAGTCTGATTGATTTGGCAGATGCCATAGGTGATGGTACTCCTGAATACACCACTCCTTTTACGTATTCTATAAACAATCCTAGGCAAGTGGTTGGGCATAATATGATGAAACTTCAGGGTAACTACAATATGCATAATAGTTTTTTGCAGTTTAAGTATGCTTTTCAGCAAAACAAACGTCAAGAATTTGATGTGAGAAGAGGAACTGCCAATGATTCTCCTTCAATAAATTTAAAATTGAATACACATACGTTTGATGTAGAATGGTTTCATTCTAAAGTTAAAAATTGGGAAGGTAGCATTGGTACACAATGGTTATATCAAGACAATAATAATATAGCTGGAACTCAAACAATATCGTTTATTCCAAACTTTAATACTACAAGATTAGCCTTGTTTGCCATTGAAGAGAAGTCATTTGAAAAAACTACTCTAGAAGTAGGAGTAAGGTATGATTATCAATATACTTCCGCTCGTGGGCGAGATATTGATGGAAGTGTTTTTATCAATGAATCTAACTATAATAGTTTAAGCGGTATTATAGGAGTTAACAGATCATTAAATGATAAATCAACACTACGAGTAAATGCATCTACAGCATGGAGAGCACCAAACGTTGCAGAACTATACAGCTTTGGAAAGCACGGCACAGTATTACAATACGGTATTTTAAGAGGTGATTTTGATAATAACGGTGATTTTTACACTCAAGTATTTACCAATGATGAGAAATTAATAGAAAATGAATTAGGATATAAATTGGTAGGTATTTATGCATATAATGCAAATAAATTAAGGGCAGAACTAGTCCCTTACATCAATTATATTTCAAATTATTTTTATAAAAAGCCTTCTGGAATCACTACTTCTTCAAGAGGTGCATTTCCCTATTTTGTTTATCAACAAACCAATATGCTTTTTACAGGTGTTGATGCTACAATAATAGTTAACCATAATAATGTGTGGAAATCGAAACTATCAGGAACCTATTTATTTGCGAAAGATATTGAAAATAATGACTTTCTTTTGGGGATACCTGCCAATAAAATAGGGTATGAACTTTCTTTCAGTAAACAAAAATGGTTTTTTGATGACATAGAAATTGCTCTAATACCTTCCTATACTTTTGAACAAAAAAACAACCCACAGCGAATTATTATCCCTCAAGAATTTATTGATGCAAAAGCTGCGGGAATCAATTTATTTGCTACAGACGATTCTAATTTCGACTTTCTAGATGCGCCAAAAGGATATTGGTTAGTAGATATAAAAGCTGAAACTACATTAAACTCATTTGTTTTTGGTTTGAAAATTAAAAACCTATTTAATATCAACTATAGAAGTTACACAAATTTGATGCGTTATTATGCCGATGAAATGGGGCTTAATGCAATGATATATTTAAAACTACAGCTTTAAAACCCAGATTATGTAATAGATTTTGTATTGCATAATGTGGGTTTAAAGCAAATTTTAACCTATTTTCTCACAGTCCTACCTTTGCCGTAACGGCTACGTGCAGGCAGGCTTGATTTCTTTGCCTACTTTCTTTATCA
>JAOUKH010000110.1 GCA_029882685.1 Cyclobacteriaceae bacterium | reverse complement strand
ACTTTCGAGTATATACTATCAATTATTCCAATTGTAATATCATTTTGTTCTTGAGCGTTACAGCAAAGAGTCGAAATAAAAACAAACGTAAGGATTAAATACTTCTTCATATGTGGGGAATTGCACTAACACTACGGTACAAAACGTTGCGTATTTCACCCGTTGAGTATAAATGTACAAACTGAAAAGCACCAAAGCAAGATGCTATGTTTTTTATACCAAATGCTGTAAACAGTTTATTCACTTTTTGTCGATACTCCTTTAATTATCTCAACTATTTTATTTGAAGATTCTGATTCAGAGGAATTGGATAAATATCCAGTTCGTTGATTAGAAAAAATAGTTTTTGTTGCTTCAATAAGCACGGCATTTTTTGTCTGAATATCAGATCCAGCTGCATTAGAGAACGTTTCAAATGTCGCAAGTGCATTCTGTCTATGCTTATTAACTACTTCATTGTGCTTATGAGCTTTAAAATTCCTATTACACAAGCTAAGTCCAAAGAATAGAGCAGAAAGAATTATAATTTTGGAAACGGTATATTGTACGATTTGACCAATTTCTGTTTTGTTATCAGGGAAAAACACAATCAATATTATTGAGGCAACAACAATAAGAGTAATTATTCCAATTGTACATTTAAGCCAAAAAGATGCTTCTGTTTTATGAATTTCTGATTCATCTTTAAATAAAGCGGAGTACTTTGTAACTCCAGATTTAGCAGCAGAGTCTTGAGTACTTTTCAAAGCCCTCTCCATTTCTTCTAAATACTTTGTGCTCTTTTTAGCATCTTCTTCCTTTTGTTTTTCTATTTCTTCAATTATTTGGTTGTATCTAGCTTGTTGTATAGATAGGTCATTGCTGTTTAACATTTGGGATGTAATTATCGGCATTGAATGCTGATAATATCCGTCATATTGATTTTGAATGTTTTGAATTAATGTATTTCGTTGTTGTACAGGGTTTCCTTGACTAGGATTAAAATTAATCATTTGGTCAATTCTGGAGATCGCATCTTCAAGTTGGCCTTTAAATGTATTCAATAAATTGTATGGTATTTCACCTAACTCTTCGACATTAATTCTTTTAAATAAAGACAATACGCTCAAAATCGAAGTTTCAGCTTCTTTAAAACTAAACTGACTCCCTAATTCTTTTTCTCTGATGATGTCAGAGATTTTATATTCCGATATTTTCGATATACCATCCTTTATTGGATTAATCAATTGGTCATATTCAGCCTGATTTGCCATCTATTATTTTAATTATTTACAACGTACACACATCACACATATGTCGTTTATATTACCTATACATGCGTGATAATATTCAATATACTATTGTTTAGTAATATTTCAATAGTTAATAGTGCTTTTATGCTTGCATAAGTGGTTACTTCATTTTGTAATCTTCTCATTCTTATAAATAACACCATCCTTCATTACAAATTGGACATGGCGCATTTTTGAAATATCTTTTATAGGGTCGCCTTCCACAGCAATAATATCTGCTAAAAAGCCCTTCTTAATATTCCCCAAATTGGGCAGGTGAAATACTTTAGCATTGAGAGATGTTGCCGATTTTAGTGCGGATAGTGGTGTCATTCCGTAGTCAACCATTAATTCAAGTTCTCTATAATTTTCTCCATGAGTAAAAACTCCAACATCACCGCCAAAGACAATATCCACTCCCGACTGCAATGCAAGTTTGAAGGATGCTTTTTTCTTAACAATTCGTTCTGGTTCTTCACCTGATCCTTTCTTCCAACCTCGGTATTGTGAAATGGCATCTCCTGCAGCCAGAGTAGGACAAAAAGCAACTCCTTTTTCCTTCATCAGTTTAAAAATCTCTAAAGTACCTCCATCTCCGTGCTCAATGGTTTCTACACCACCCTTAATTGCTCTTCGCATTCCTTCTGGGGTACTGGCGTGTGCTACTGCATATCTCCCCGCACTCTTGGCAGCCTGAACCATTGCTTCAATTTCTGATAACAAAAACGTTGGTTGAGATGCTTCTCCTTTTCGCCATCGATAGTCTGCATATATTTTAATGAAATCAGCTCCATTTCCAAGTTGTCTTCGTACTGTCCTAATAACTTCTTCAGTACCACTTGCCTCTTCAGCACCAAGGGGTATGGTTACACCATCATGAAATCCCTTTGGTCCATAAGCTCCTGTTGCTACAATTGCAGGACCAGCCACTAGCAAACGAGGACCTGGAATGATACCTAGATCAATGGTTTTTTTCAGGTAAACATCACTATATCCTGCGCCTTCAGCACCTAAATCTCTCATGGTAGTAATTCCAGCCATAAGCGAGTTCTTTGCATGAACAGTGCCTCTAATTGACCTCTCAACAGGCGATTCCTTAAGAACTTGGTCATTCCATTCCGTTTCATTGTATGGATGCAATAAAAGGTGTGAATGACCTTCAATTATGCCAGGCATTAAAGTCATCCCTTTTAATAGAATAATATCTGTATCATTCGGTATTTTTATTTTCGATTCTAATCCAACTTCAGTAATTATATTTTTCTCGACAAGCACTACCCAGTTACTATGGAGTGCTTCTCCATCAAATACTTTATCTGGTTTCAAAAGCGTTTGCGAATAGACAAATGTTACACACTGTAGGAAAAGTGAAACAAAGAAAATCCTCATCATCAGTTTTTAGGGTTTATCAATTAATGTTCAAAAACTATCCAATGCTGTAAGGTTGAGTCTTCCTTCGGCAAACAGGCTTGTATAAACCTTATTCATACAATCTATAACACCTTCGAAAGGCTCGGTTGACATATTAATTTGCCTAACATCAGTTATTAAAACTACAATTAAAAAGCTAAACGTTGGCTAATATTTAAGTTAAAAATTAGAAAAGATATTATAAGAAGGAAAAAACCAAATTGGTATATTAAGGTTATCAGGTTAGAAGTTAAGATAGTTTTCGCAAATATATGAGCTTATATTTTCTAGCTTTCTATATATGGCTTATCAAATAGTGAAACATGAACAGACAAGTTACTCACCGCTTCACTAATAAAAAACTAGTAGCCTCCACGATTATCAGTCGGTGGGAAGAGGTGGAGGCTATTATTGATATTTGTTTGAACAATTTAAATCAGTATCATAAACAAATTCATACCAATCTAAAAAAGATTATGTAACCTGATAAAGTAAGGTTAGTACAGTAAGCTTAAATAATTAATGATTAATTGGAATCTTAATTAATAAGTCCTTGATAATATCAATAGTGGTTACATTATCAGCTTCGGCCTCATAATTCAATATCATTCTGTGATTTAATACATCAACAGCTATTTCTTTAATATCTTCTGGTAGAACATATTCTCTATTATTAAAATAAGCGATTGCCTTTGCCGCCAAGTTTAAATTGATACTTGCCCTTGGAGAAACACCAAATTGAATATATTCAGCCGACTTGTCTAAACCATAAGCCTTTGGATCACGTGTAGCAAATACCAACTCAATAATATATTTTTCAAGTGATTCTGAAATACTTACTTTATTAACTTCTTCACGTATGGCAAAAACATCTTCTTTTGTCAGAATTGTTTCCACTTGACTATCAAACGACATATTTGACATTCTGCGCATTACCTCAAGTTCATCTTCCTTTGTAGGATAATCTACATGAACTTTCATCATAAAACGGTCAACTTGAGCTTCTGGAAGTGGGTAAGTGCCTTCTTGGTCTACAGGGTTTTGAGTAGCCAATACTAAAAATGGTCGATCTAATGGAAAGGTCGTTTCTCCAATTGTCACTTGTTTTTCTTGCATGGATTCCAGCAGTGCCGACTGTACCTTTGCAGGAGACCTGTTAATTTCATCCGCTAAAATAAGATTCGAAAAAATAGGCCCTTTTTTTACTTCAAAATTTGATTTCTGCTGATTGTAGATCATTGTTCCAACCAAATCAGCAGGCAATAAATCAGGTGTAAACTGAATTCTTTGAAAATCTAGGTGTAGTACATTTGCCAATGTACTTACCGTTAAAGTTTTAGCTAATCCAGGAACCCCTTCTAATAGAATATGTCCATTGGTAAATAACCCTACCAATAATCGGTTGAGCATATACTCCTGACCAACTACTACTTTGCCCACTTCATCAAAAACTTTCTTTATTTTCTCTTGATGCTCTTTTTTAAGATCTTGAGATACTGAAACTTCTTCCATCACTTTATTACTTTACAATCATATTTTAAACGCAAAAATTAATGCAATTATATGTAATTCAATCGAAATATATGATAAAGGGTTACATTTTAAATACAATTGGTTGCAAAAATTAAGTTATCGCTTACTCAAATGTATTCTTACATTTAATGAGCAAGTAAATGAAAGTGAATAATGATGTGTATATCATTATTATCACAATTTGACCAGAAAAAATTTAAATGTTATTTTACAACCTTATTAATTTTTGGTGACAGGAAATAACTCAAGCCTAAAGACAGACTATTATTTGTAGCATTATAATTTGTGCTATTCCAATCGCTAGTAATATATATGCTATTTAGGCTTCGGTTATAGTTTACATTAATTTCAAAATTTTTAAACAACATAAAATCAATTCCACCAGTAATTCCGATTAAGGTATTATTATATCCATTAGTACTTTTATCTTTATGTTCCATTTCAAAGTAGGTATTCAATGAAAAATAAGATTGAGTATATTCTCTTTTACTAGCGAGAAGGAATGAAAAATTTGCTCCTAACGTGACGCCTATTTTTTTTGTAATTGCATACCTACCTAACAAAGGAATTTTTAAATAGGTTAAAGAATAATCTACTCCATTATTTTCGTTTTGTAATAAATTGTATCCTGACAAATCAATATTTCCTACTATCAAATATCCGCTACTATCCCTTTGCCATAGAGACTGTCCCGTAAGTGTAGTATCTTGACTAATTATTCCTCCACTTATAATAATGTTGTCTAATCCACTATCATTTGTTTCAACATTTTCTTTTTGATTATACCTAATAACATTCACGCCAATACCGCTTACTAAAGAAAACTTATTAGATATTTCCCACGAAATATTTCCTCCAGCTTCAAAACCAAATTTGGCTTCCGACTCTCTTTTTATACCTCCTATATTAGAATAAATCTGATTATAACCAGTATAGAACACAGGGTCTGCTAACACTTGTAAAGTTTCATCTTCTATAATGGGTGCTGAATAATTAGAATTTATATAAAAACTAAATTTTGGTACTTGTGCAACAATAGTTAAAACGTGTCCCATTACTAAAAGACTAACGAAAGCTAATTTTACCATAATAAGTCTCTTAATTAGAAATAAATGTATAAATATTTCAACAAATAAAATGTATAATCACTTATTTTTCAAAAACTCAATATTTCTCTTCAATCCCGGTAATTTGGTGCGTTTCACAGCCGATTTTTTAAATACTTTCTGAAAAACCTCTTGGGTAATTTCATGCCAGTCTTGTTTAGTCATGGTGGCTAAATCGGGATGGTGGCTAAACTGAGGTTCTTGATGAGGCTTTGAGAACTTGTTCCATGGACATACATCCTGACAAATATCGCAGCCAAACATCCAGTTTTCAAATTTACCTTTTACTTCTCTTGGGATTTCGTCTTTCAACTCAATGGTAAAATAAGAAATGCATTTGCTCCCATCTACCACGTAAGGTGTTGGAATAGCATCCGTTGGACAGGCATCTATACAAGCAGTACAAGTACCACAATGATCGGTGACTGGTGCATCCGTTTCCAATTCTAAATCAATAATCAATTCTGCAATAAAAAAGAAACTACCACTACCCTTGTTAAGCAATAAGCTGTTTTTTCCTATCCAACCAAGTCCACTTTTTTGTGCCCATACGCGTTCCATAACTGGTGCAGAATCAACAAATACACGCCCCGACACTTCTCCAATTTCATCATGAATCATCTCCATAAGTAATTTCAACTTATCCTTGATCACAAAATGATAATCTGTACCGTATGCATATTTAGCTATTTTATAGTTATCTTCTTGTGCTAAATTATGTTCAGGGTAATAGTTGTATAAAAACGTGACTACTGATTTTGCTCCTTCAACTAATTTGGTGGGGTCAAGCCGTTTTTCGAAATTGTTTGCCAGATATCCCATTTCACCATGCATGTTCTGATTCAACCAATTTTCCAAACGAGGAGCTTCTTCTTCTAAGTATTGGGCTTTGGCAATACCACAGAAATCAAACCCCAAGGCTTTTGACTGGGTTTTGATGAAGTTGGTGTACTGTTTTTTTAAAGACTGAGTGGTCATCGTTTTATACAAAGGATGACATCTCTCCAAGGGATGTCGTCCTTTGGAGAGATATCATTTTTAAAAATAATCAAACTCAACCAAATAGTTTTCTTCTTCAGTCTCATGTTATGAAATTTTATGTATCCACCCTTGTTTCCAAACCATTCGAGTAATTATTTTTCCTTTCAATTAATTCTACTTTCATTAACTTTTAATAGCCATAATATTCTTTACTATATTCGCACATAAGTAGCAGGAACAATCCAGTTATAGCATAAAACTACCCATTAATTATGAATGACTCTCAGATAGTACAAGTTGGTTTAGCCTCTTTTGGCATGAGTGGAAAAGTGTTTCACGCACCTTTTATTGAACGAAATCCTAATTTCAATTTAAAGCTTATTCTGGAAAGAAGTAAATCTAACTCCAAAGAACTTTATCCTAATGCTAGAATAGTTAGGTCTTTTGAAGAACTTATTAGTGATAATGAGATTGAGTTGATTGTGATTAACACCCCTACATATTTACATTATGAAATGGCAAAACAGGCTTTGTTAGCTGGTAAACATATAGTACTAGAAAAACCAATGACCGCTACAAGTCAGCAGAGCGAAGAACTTATTAATATTGCAAAAGAACAAAATTTACTCATTGCTGTATATCACAATAAAAGATTAGAAGGAGGATTTAAAACGGTCAAAAAACTTTTGTCAGAAAATAAATTAGGTGCTTTAAAAAATTGTCATATTTCAATGCATCGTTATAAACCAGAAATTGGAGTTAAGTTATGGAAAGAGGGGGATTATTCTGGTGCTGGTTTGCTATATGATATTGGGTCTCATTTAATTGATCAATGCCTAGATTTATTTGGTTGGCCTATAAACGTTGAAGCTGATTTACAAATTCAACGAAAAGATAGTCAAGTGATTGATTATTTTTACATCACCTTGAAATACAAAAATTTCAATGCTGTAATAGTGTCTGATATGCTTACCCAAGAAAATAAGCCATCATTTCATGTAATTGGATCGAAAGCTTCTTATATAAAATATGGAAAAGACACACAAGAAGGGAGTTTAGTTGAAGGAAATGTTAATTGGGAAAAACTAGGAGAAGATTTGGAAGAAAATTATGGAATACTAACCCTAAATGAAAATGGTAACACAGAAAAAATTAAAACAGAAAATGGGTCATATATTGAATTTTACCAAAATGTTTTTGAAGCATTAAGGCATGATGCCACTTTACTCATTACACCTAAACAAGCTCAGGATGTAATTAAAATGATTGAATGGATTCAAGAATCTAGTAATACAAAATAAAAGTGCCACATCAATTACAGATGAATCTTTTAGATGACTGATTATTTAGAATACATCATTTCCTTTTACCAATCGCTACCCACTACTACTCGTTTTCGGTAGTGCTTCATATTTCCACTAGTATCAAATGCTTTCACATATACCATATAAGATCCAATCCTAGCTTTACGCCCATCCTCAGTAGTACCATCCCAATATAGTTCACCTAAAATAGGCAATGTGCTATTTTCTATAATATTTTTCGTTGACCTACCTCTATCATCAATAATATATACACTTACTACATATCCAGGCTTATCAAATTCGTAACGTATAGTAGTAAAATCATTCGTGCCATTTAGATCAGGAATAATTACTTGTGGGGAAACAGTAATTACATCTTCAGGGACAACACCTTGTGATGACTGGGAGTTTATGTACCCAGGAGTAGCTAATACAGTACTGGCCGCTGAATGCCAGTTATCAGGATTATTGGTTATGCCATCAATATTTATTCTCTCCAAAGAAATACCATCAACATTATTAAGTAATATATGATGAAAATCTTCATGATAATCAAACTCTTCATAAACTGTTGTATCAGGTTTTAATATCAACACACTTCCAGTCTCATTAGGATAAGTGGGTACGCTCATCATTTCTAAAAAAGTTTGCCTTTTTCCATTGGGGTACTCATTCGCCAATATCATTTCGTCTTTTGTCAATACAACATATTGTTCTGGTGCCACAATAAATGGTTTTTCAATAATTTTTTTGAGGTTATCATATCCACCATTATTATCTTTATTTCCTAAAAACCAATTTTGTATATTGATAAACTTATCTGATCTATTATATAACTCAACAAAATCTGGGGCATTTACTCGAGGATTAAAAAGCACCTCATTAAGTACAATGTCTCTAAGTTCGGCTTCTTCTGGCAAAGCAACAGTGTTGAAACCATTAGAAATTAAATTACCATTACAATCTTTAATGTTGTTCACACTAACATTGTAAAGTTGTTTCGGTATCAAATCTGTTTGAAGCCTAAGTTTTACACTTTTAAGTGTTGTAAAAATTACTTCCACACTACTGATATTATCAATGGTATAATTGGCCGAAATTATAGATGTTGAATCAAGGTTTTCGTTAAAGGTTAGCAATAATGTGTCTGCCGAAATTACGATTACTTCTTCTAATATAGGTCCAGTAAGATCGGGTTTACTAGCACTTACAGAATTTCCTGATCCAGGTGTTCCTCCAACTGGCTGAACTGATGCAGTCCAATTATCCTCATTGCTACATAAATTTTCAGTATCTATTAATTCTAAACTCCAACCACCTTGGTTCTTAATTGTACTGTTGTACCAATTTCTTGTATAGCTTAATTCATCTACTATTATATTATTTTTTGTGTCCTTTAGCGTTATAGTTTCCCCACTGTTTGTGAGTACATCCCATGAAGTCATGCCAATCGTTTTTCCAAAAGGCGCATAATTTATAGCTGCATTTTCTTCACATAAAATCACGAAATCGTTGGGAGATAATTGAAAGTAATCTAAAGAAATAGGTTTACCATTTAAGGTGTAATCTGCAAGGTTAAATTGTTTGTTGCTTCGGTTATAAAGTTCAACAAATTCTTTTTCGGGTAATCCTACTTGATCCAAAGGGTCAGGCATAAATTCATTGATGATGATATCTTTTAGAATAGCAACCTCAGGTAGTTGGAAGAAGGTTGTTTCCTCAGCCAACATAATGTTTCCTAAACAGTCGCTAAGACCATTAGCAGTAAGAGTATAAGTTTCAGTAATAAGTAACATTTCTGAAACCTTTAAAAGAACCGATTTAGAATTACTACTTAAACCAATAACACTAACGGTTGCTGTAGAAGTAATAAAAAACGAACTTAATGGTAATGAAGAGACATCCAAAAATTCATCAAATTGAGCCATTATAGTATCCTCAGATATTATAGCTACTGAAAGTAATTTTGGTGGTATTGAATCATTACTATTATTGAACACCGAATTTTGATTTCCTGGAGTACCTCCTTCCTGACTACTAGAAGCTATCCAATTTGAAGCTCCTTTACATAAAGAATTTGGATTTATTAATTCCAGTGAAAACCCACCGTTATCCTTTTGAGTATCTTGATACCAACTGTCGGAATAATTTACTTCATCAATAACTACACCGTTGCTAATGTTCTTCAATATTACATTTTTTCCAATGTTTGTAAGTGGACTCCATGATGGAACACCAATCACCTTACCATATGACTCGAATAACACTTCTTCCCCTGATTTACATAAAATAAGGTGTTCATAAGGAGCAAACTCAAATGATGTGGTGATAATCGCTGCATTAGATAATGTATACCCTTTCAAATCAAAGTACTTATTACTATTGTTGAATAACTCAATGTATTCCACTTCTGGTAAACCCTGCGATGGCAAAGGGTCTGCCATAATTTCGTTAATAATAATATCTCCTATCAAAGCCTTTTCATAAGTTCTAAATTCAAAAATATTATTCGTGATTGAATTCCCACTACAATCGCTCAAATCACTTACGGATAGATTATATAGCGTCCCTAGCGGTAAAGGTGATGCTAGTTTAATCAAAACAAAAAATTGTGACTTTGCTGATTCTAAAACTTCTTGAATGCTTACGAATGGAGAAAAATTAAAAACTGCTGTTGAAATAGAAGAAGACTCAATTGGCTCGTCAAACTCAACAATAATACTATCACTTGACACAACCTCCACACTAATGATAGCTGGGGGAGTTATATCAGGAGTATTATCATATACAGAGTTTATAACTCCTGGAGTTCCTCCAATAGTACTATTCGATGCTCCCCAATTATATTGTCCTAAACAAGGCGAATTAGGATTGATTAGCTCAATAGAATATCCTCCATTTTCCTTTGAAGCATCATTATACCAACTAGTGGTATATGACACTTGATCAATAATCAATAAATTATTTTCGTCTTTCAACGTAATAGTCTCTCCAGTATTTGTAAGTATGTTCCATGCTGGTACACCCAATACACTTCCATAAGGTTGAAATAAAGAAGTATCAGCATCGTCACATAAAATCAAGTACTCGTTTGGAAGAAGTAGATAAGGGATAGTGCTAATTGTTGAGCCACTTAGTGTATAATTTTGTAGGTCTATAATTTTAGTGCTTGCGTTGTATATTTCCACAAATTCAGCATCTGGTAAGCCAATAGGAGGATTTGGGTCAGCCATAAACTCATTGATAATGATATCGCCAATTGCAGCAATGTCTGGGATGAGAAAAGTGAAATTAGTGTTTGATATCGGCATCATATTACTATTAATGTCTTCAATGTTTCGGGTAGTCAACACATAGTCTGTATTATTAGTAAATGCTACAGGAAAAGTGAGATGAACGATTGTATTATCTAGCCCGTCAAGTATCGCTTGTATAGGAGATCCAATACTTCCGTCTACAAAATAATTAGTAAATAATTCAGCAGTTGACTGATTAACAGATTCATCAAATTTCACATCAATTTCTGTATAAGACACTGCGTTTATACTAACCACTGAAGGGGGTTGAGTGTCTGGAATAATTTCTGAAACACTAATATTGTCAAAAAAATGATTGTTTATTGGTCCAGCAGCTGTAGACTGTATAATCTTTATGCCAAAAAAAGAAGAAGTTGTAATTGTGTTTTCCGTAACAGATCCTTCGAATAAGTAAGTTCCAGTTGCTCCATCATCAATTTCTAATTCCCAAAATCCCACATCGCTCCGACTTACTCGAATATTAAAAGGGTTATTAGAAGTACTGTTAACAAGTCCATCTGTGCCATCAATTAATATTGATTCTATAGAGGCTTCTATTTTATATAATGATATTTCATCAGCTGTATTACCTATTCGAATAAAATAACCATTCGATACAGCATTTAAATCAGCATTATCACTCATTAAATAAATATCTGCATAATTTGCTCCAGATGTACTAAACTTAAAGTTGAAGAAAAACTCCCATTGTGCTTGTAACGATAGTGTAGAGGGAGTACTTAAATAATAAGTAGCTGCTCCCGAACTAAGCGATTGTAACTCTCCATTGTTTATTGCAAACAATCCTAGGTCTCCGCTCCATGATGGATTTGTCGTTAGCTCACCATCAGAAAATTGATCTGTTAATTGTGCTAGGCCATAAAATTGTATTAGAAAAAAATAAGCAAAAAG
>JAOUKH010000109.1 GCA_029882685.1 Cyclobacteriaceae bacterium | reverse complement strand
TCTTTTAAGTCATGCTGTGCTTTTACTATTCCTTCGTAAATATCTATTACAAATTGATTCCCTTTTTTATAGAGGCTGGGTTGTAGCTTATTTACCATAAAAGGAAGCATAACCGCAACATTGTAGTTGTCTTTCTTTATTGATTCTTCTTTTGTTACTATTGAAAATTCATCGTTATCAAGATTAAACCCTTCAACTAAAAAGGCGAGTAAAGTCCGGTCTTGAAGGTACAACGGTTGTTCATTAATGAGTTGTGCATAACGATACGCCACCTCTTTATCGTTTTTATATGTATTGAATAATTCACTAATAAGTTCTAAACTGTCAATTTTACTTAAATAGTAGGTCTGTTGTAGTTTACTTAATTCATACCCTATTACTACTCCATTAGAATATTTGAGTCCATTATGAAAATCATTATCTTCAAAATATATTTTGGCAAGCCAGATGTGTACATCTTCAATTTTATCCCACTTAGGAAAAAGTGTTTTTATTTGAAGAAACATGTCCCTTGAAAGGGCAGAAAACCCATTTCTATAAGCTGATATAGCATAAAAATATGAGGCGTATTCTGAGAAATAGTTTTCTTTATCCTTTTTAATTACAGGCTTAAAGGCCTCCATTGCTAAATTGTAGCTTCCTTCATTAAAAAAAGCCTTGGCTTTTAAGTACTCTTGCTGGTAGTTGGTCTGAGCTAAAACAAACGGACTAATGCTAAAAAAAAAGAAGAATAGTATATTTAGTTTTTTCATGGTTAATTGATGGTGATTCAATCGTTTTAATTTCCATTTATTGGGAAAAGATACAAAAATTATTCCCATTCAATAGTAGCTGGTGGTTTTGAACTGATATCATACACCACGCGATTCACTCCTTTAACTTTATTAATGATTTCGTTAGAAATATCAGCAAGAAAGGAATAGGGTAAATGACACCAATCTGCAGTCATGCCATCAACACTGGCTACTGCGCGTAAAGCTACCACTTGTTCATACGTTCGTTCATCTCCCATAACTCCCACCGATTGAATAGGAAGTAAAATAGCACCTGCTTGCCAAACGTCATCATACAATTTATTTTCTTTCAGACCACTAATAAAAAGATGATCTACCTCCTGTAAAATGTGTACTTTTTCTTCAGTAATATCTCCTAAAATCCGAATCCCTAAACCTGGCCCAGGAAAAGGATGCCTTCCTAGGATATTTGGATCAATACCTAACTCACGACCTACTAAGCGAACTTCATCTTTAAAAAGTGTGTTTAGAGGTTCAACTACTTTTAACTTCATGTAGTCGGGTAAGCCCCCTACATTGTGGTGAGACTTAATGGTTGCCGAAGGACCTTTTACCGAAACAGATTCGATAACATCTGGGTAGATAGTGCCTTGACCTAACCATTTCACATCTTCAATTTTATGGGCTTCTGTATCAAAAACATCAATAAATACTTTTCCGATAGCTTTTCGTTTTGCTTCAGGATCAGATAAACCTTCAAGTGCAGTATAAAATAATTGTTTAGCATCTACTCCTTTAACATTTAGCCCCATTCCTTTGTAGGATGATAAAACATCTTCGAATTCATTTTTCCGAAGCAATCCATTATCTACAAAAATACAGTAGAGGTTTTTGCCAATGGCTTTATGAATTAATACAGCAGCAACGGAAGAATCTACTCCTCCAGATAAACCTAAGACTACTTTGTCATTACCTAATTGTGTTTTTAACTGAGCAATAGTTTGCTCGGCAAATTGTTCTGGTGTCCAGTCTTGGGCACATTGACAAATATGAACCACAAAATTTCTTAATAGTGTCTTCCCCTCCAAAGAGTGCGTAACCTCAGGGTGAAACTGAATTCCATAAGTGGATTCTTCCTTAATTTTATAAGCAGCAACATTTACCGACTCAGTACTTGCTATAATTTCAAAATTTGAAGGTACTTCTGAAATAGTATCTCCATGCGACATCCATACTTGAGAATCTAATGAAATCTCTTTCATCAATTCACTATGATGATCTACTTTATTTAATTTAGCACGGCCATATTCTCGAATTTCAGAAGGTGTTACATTTCCTCCTCCGTATTGTGCCATATACTGTGCACCATAACAAACGCCTAGCACAGGCACTTTTCCTCGGTACTTATCCATATCAATTTCTGGTGCATCTTGTTCACGTACAGAACAAGGGCTACCTGAAAATATAACGCCTTTTACATCACTCGTTAGTTCAGGAGCATTATTGTAAGGGTGAATTTCGCAATATACATTAAGCTCACGCACCCTCCGTGCTATAAGCTGTGTGTATTGAGAACCAAAATCGAGAATAAGAATCTTTTCTGCCATGCTGCAAAAATAGCAGGAGTTGAGATTATTTGTAATGAATTTTAGGAAAATATAACATTATCGATTCCCTTTCAAGAAAGGTTGTTCATGATACGCTCGGTTAGTGTCATTGGTTGATGGTACTTATAATGAATATTTTTGTATATTTTGGTAACGTAAATGCAATTTTATGCTCTTCCTCCTCCGAAAAATTCGAAAACAAATGATACAAATGAACAAAGTAACTATCTATCTACTCTATTCTGTTGGAGAAATTGTGCTTGTGGTTGTAGGGATTTGATATTTGGAATGAAGTCAAAAAAGAGCGAAAAATGGAGAATCATTATCTTACAAACATTGAGAATGATTTGTAAGGAAATATAAAAGTGACTAATCAATTTGAAATTATAGATCAGGAAATTAACAAATATAACAGCTATGAGACGAATCTTCACAACATTTTCTCAAAAATGGCCTGAGTACTTGCTAGAAATAGTTGTAATAGTAGCAGGTATTTATGGTGCTTTTGCTTTAGAAAGCTGGCAGGAAAACCGATTGAATAATGAAAAAGAAAAACTTCTTTTGGCAGAGTTGAATAAAGAATTTAAAGAAAATAGAAAACAACTATATACAGTGGTCTCGGTTCATCAGAAAAGTTTGAATTATGCCAATAAAATTATTGCACAGTTTCCAATAGAAATCAATGAAGTTAACTTGGATTCTATGTCCAATTGGATAGGTTATATGATATATGGGTACACATTTAACCCATCACAAGGCATAATCAATTCATTGATAAACACTTCTTCTTTCGAGTTAATTTCAAACGATACCTTAAGAGCCACATTAGTGGCATGGAGAGATATTTATCAAGATTATTCAGAAGAGGAAAAATATGCTGTTGAGTATATTCTTAACGAGATCTTACCTTTCTTTGATAATAACTTTCCATTCAAAGGAAATTTATTTGATCCTCGCGTAAATCAAAAAATACTAACCACAGTGAAATTTGAAAACTTGATCTATCGAAGAAAGATGTTTCTAGCTCAAATTTTAAATAGCTCAGACAAAGAATTGGAACTTGTTGAAAATAGCATTAATGAAATAATTCGAATGTCAGAAAAAAAATAAACGTAAAATGAAACGTATACTAACCACTCTACAACAAAAATGGCCAGAATATTTACTCGAAATATTGGTGATTGTAATTGGTATTTACGGGGCTTTTTTGCTAGATAATTGGAATGAGTCAAAATTAGAATTTGCTAGAGAACAAAAGGTGCTAGTTGAAATTTTAGAAAACTTAAAAGAGGATCTTGTTCAGTTGAATAAAGCAGAAAAACAACTTTCAGGATCGGTGGAAAGTATAGTTGTACTGTCATCTTCTTCTGTTGAGACTATTACAGACGATTCGTTGTCTTTACATTTAGCGTTATTTGCTAATTTTTATAATGATCTTAGAACAGAATTAATAAGTGCAAAAGATAATTTTGAACAATCACTAGTGGCATTGAGAAAATTCATAGCAAGGAATGAGCAACTACAAAAATTGATAGAACTGGAATTGACAGATTAGAATAAAATGAGGAGTATTTCTATAGAGATACCAGAATAATTAATTTAAAAAACATCGTCAATACCCTCCAACTAAAATTACTAAAGAATATGTGAGTTGTAAATTAAAAATCAGTATTAATCTCATGATTCCTTGATTCATACTTCTGTTGTTTCCATTCCTCTAATAAGCGTTTTCGTTGAGCGAGTTCTTCCTCTGTAAATTCATGATCGATTAATTTCTCTAAATCAGGTTGGCCAGCATTCACCCAACAGGTGTACCATATATCTCCTACCATTTTAATGGAACGCTTCATTTGTCGCTCAACCATTCCGTTAAGTGATTTGTGATATTTTTCACTGAAATTTTTAGAGTAGGTCTTAACAGTGCTTTGCCCTCGTTGTTCAAAAGTGTATTTTTTATCTTCATTCATTTTGTCTGAAAGTTCTTTTTCGAACAATAACACCGAATCAAGTGCCAAATGCGCCTGTGTTACTCCTTTCCAAGCTTCTAGTTGCACATTGTCAATGTATTTAGCTTTTCCTGTAAATACATTGTAGTCCATATTATATAATTCAGGAAGTCTAGACTCCCAAAAACCATGAATCCCTTTTTGCCCAGTTAACTGTCCATTGTAGTTTTTGGTGGTATGAAGCGGCACATTACTATCGGCAACATAATGCCCGAGATCAGCTGAAATACGTAAAATTTTCTCCACATCACCTATTTTAAAAGCATCGGTAAGTTGGTAGTGTATAAAATTGATTTGCCAAGGTACAATGCCATATGCCATTAATGTATCTTCGGTATATTTTCCAACAGCATCCTTCCAATATCGAGGGATCTTGTATACAGCACTATCTCCGTACACATCTATATCAATATAATGTTTGGGAGCTTCCCCTTTTACGGCATATCTTCTTCTGTCAGGGTTTACGGCATTTTCAGTTAAGTAATGAATGTGATACTTATAAAACCCAATCATTTCTTCGGGTAAGGTAAAAACAGCTATACGATTAATGAATTTGTGAGCATAAAACCCCCATTTTATTGAAGCAAGAGAGAAACTTGAAATTGCGATTATAAATATTGTAATCAGAAATCTATTTTCTTTCATTTGTAATAAATTGAGCTAATTGAAGGTGGTAATATAGAAAAGAGAAAGCAAATTGAAATAATATTCATGCGTGTTTTGATAATTAATAATCTTTTAGCGATATTTGCAGTCTCAAAAAATTGAACAGGAAATAAGGATATGGCAAATCACAAATCGGCATTAAAGAGAATAAGATCGAATAACGCTAAAAGACTTAGAAACAAGTATCAGCATAAGACTACTCGTACTTTTATAAAAAAGTTAAGAGGTACAACTGATAAAGGTGAGGCACAAGAACTTTTCAAGACAGTAGCTGGTATGATTGATAAACTAGCGAAGAAAAATATTATTCATAAGAATAAGGCCGCTCATAATAAATCAAGCTTACAAAAGTTCGTTAACGCACTGTAGTAGTTGATCTAAAGAAATTGAAAAGTCCTTCATCGTTTGGTGAAGGACTTTTTGTGTTTACAGCCAATTGTTATTACTTGCGCTGATATATCTTATTAGATCATGAATAAAAACATTAACCTAACCATAAAAAACTGGGCGGAAGAAGATCGCCCTAGAGAAAAGTTAATGCTGAAAGGCAAAGCTTCTTTATCCGATGCAGAATTAATTGCGATAATAATTGGTTCAGGAACACCATCAATAAGTGCTGTAGAAGTAGCTAAACTAATTTTAAATGGAGTAGGAAACGATTTAAATGCTCTTGCCAAACTTTCTGTAAAGGATTTAATGAAATTTAAGGGAATTGGTGAGGCCAAAGCAATTAATATTATTAGTGCCTTGGAGCTAGGTAGAAGAAAAGGAGATACAGAATCGAAGGCAAAAACCAAAATCACTTCTTCTGATGATGTTTTTCTTCTTATGAAACCTCATTTAACTGATTTATCTCATGAGGAGTTTTGGGTTATTTTGTTGAGCAGAAATAATACAGTTTTGAAGAAACAGCAAATTAGTTCTGGAGGTGTTTCTGGAACAGTTGCCGATCCAAAAATTATTTTCAAATTGGCATTAGAGGAGTTAGCAAGTGGAATAATATTGGTACATAATCATCCGTCAGGTAACTTAAAGCCTAGCGAAGCGGATAAATCGTTAACTACTAAAATGAAAAAGGCAGGGCATGCATTAGAAATTTCAGTACTCGATCATCTTATTTTCACCGATAATGGTTACTTCAGCTTTGCTGATGAGGGAATATTGTAGAAATGATTTAATTCTGCCTAGATAACTGAGTTTCATCCTCTATCTTTGTTAGAGAACAACGAATTAGCTGCAATGAAAAGGAATAACATCATCTTAATCGTAGTAATAGGAGTAATGTTGGGTGTTGTATTCAATAGTTTCAATAATGGAAAAACTGATGAAGCCTACATTAAAGAACTTACTGAACATAGGCGTAAAAAGAATATTGATTTCCAAACAGGAGATGACTCCCCCTTTGTAAATGATTTCTCAAAATTTACTGGATTAAAATATTACGCACCAGATTTAAAATTTAAGGTAAGGGCTAAATTTATTGATATCGAGGATAAAAAAATAAGAACACTACCTACAAGTGACAATCTGCATAAGCAGTACTTGGAGTATGGGTATGTGGAATTTGAAATTGATGGGGAAATGTATCGCCTTCTCATATTGGAAGTGGTTGGGGATGATTTCGAGGGCTCTTTGTTTTTAGCTTTTGGAGATGGAACTAGTGCAATTGATACGTATGGAGCAGGCCGGTATTTGGAAGTGGAACATGATGGAAGTTTATTTTTGACACTTGATTTTAATTATGCTTACAACCCTTATTGTGCATATTCCGATGAGTTTAGTTGTCCATTTCCTCCAAAAGAAAATTTATTGACTGTAGCCATTGAGGCTGGAGAAAAGAATTTTGAATAAAAAATAAATCATTAAGCTTACCATAACCCTAAATCATTAATTTTGTCAGTTAAATATTAATGTAAAACATGGCCTGTTTTTCAGGTAAAATTGTGATCTATGAAAATATCACTTAACTGGTTAAAAAAATATATAGAAGTTGGTGAAAAATCAGCTGAAACAATAAGTAAATTACTTACCGACACTGGGCTAGAAGTAGAGGGTGTTGAAACTTTTGAACAAATAAAAGGAGGCTTAGAAGGAGTAGTAATTGGGGAAGTATTAACATGTGGTAAACACCCCAATGCTGATAAGCTAAGTGTTACTACAGTTGATATAGGGGAAGATGATCCAGTACCAATTGTTTGTGGGGCATCCAATGTTGCTGCTGGTCAAAAAGTAGCAGTAGCTACAGTAGGATGCTCACTATATCCAGATGGAGAAAATGCTTTTAAAATTAAAAAAGCCAAAATACGTGGAGAGGTTTCCATCGGTATGATTTGTGCTGAAGATGAATTAGGTCTTGGTGATGATCATGATGGAATTTTAGTACTCGATACTAATTTGCCAAATGGTACACCTGCAAACCAGCATTTCGATATTGAAAATGATAATATTCTTGAGATTGGGCTTACTCCAAATCGAGCAGATGCTACAGGTCATATAGGTGTGGCTCGTGACCTAAAAGCAGTATTGGGAATAGAAGTAAACTGGCCATCAGTAGATGAATTTAAAGTTGATAATCATAATGCTACCATTGAGGTGGTGGTAGAAGATCAAAAGGGTTGCCCACGTTATTCTGGCGTTTCTATTTCAGGAGTAGAAGTGAAAGAATCACCAGATTGGTTAAAGATGAAATTAAGATCAATTGGTTTGTCATCTATAAATAATATAGTGGATGTTACAAATTTCGTCTTACATGAGGTTGGTCAGCCACTTCATGCATTCGATGCAGACCAAATTAAAGGCAATAAAGTAGTAGTAAAAACCCTACAAGAAGGTACTGAATTTATTACACTTGATGAAGAAAAGAGAAAACTAGCTGCAAAAGATTTGATGATTTGCGATGGCGAAAATACAGGGATGTGTATAGGAGGAGTTTTTGGAGGGGTGAAATCAGGAGTGTCAGATGATACAAAAAATGTATTTTTAGAATGCGCTTATTTTTCACCAGACTACATCAGAAAAACAGCCAGAGTTCATGGTTTAAAAACAGATGCATCTTTTAGGTATGAGAGGGGAACAGATCCAAATATTACCGTTTATGCTTTAAAGCGCGCTGCAATGTTAATAAAGGAAGTAGCTGGTGGTAAAATAAGTAGCGAAGTGATTGATATTTATCCTCAGACCATTGAAAATTTCATAATTGAAGTAAAATACAGAAATATTACGAGGTTAATTGGCAAAGAAATTGAAAAGGAGCGCATACATCGTATTCTTAAATCACTAGACATTGATATAATAGAAGGTAATGATTTGAAATTTACTGTTTCAGTTCCTCCATATCGAGTTGATGTAACCCGAGAGGCAGATATTATTGAAGAAATATTACGAATCTATGGATTTAATAATGTAGAAACTCCTTCTTTTAATAGTGCAGATTATTTGGCAGTATTTCCTAAAAAAGATAAGCATAAAATTCGTAATAAAGTAACCCAACTTCTTAATAGCAAAGGATACTTCGAGATAATGACGAATTCCTTAACCAAACCTAGCTATGCTGAATTAGGAGGCTACAATGCAGAGGAGAATGTTGAAATTCTTAATAAGCTAAGTGAGGACTTAGGGGTAATGCGTCAATCACTTTTATTCACAGGACTTGAAGTATTGGCCTATAATATTAATCGAAAACAAAAAAACATTAAGCTTTTAGAATTTGGCAATACATATAAAAAACAAGAAGAAAAATATTTAGAAGAGGAACGGATGTCTGTATTTTTATCAGGAGATATTATACAAGAACATTGGAAAACAAAAACCAGAAAAGCAGATTATTATGATTTGCTGTCTGATGTTTTGTCAATTGTTGAGAAAACAACATCTTCTAATATTGAATATAAACGCTTAGATAATCCAGTGTTTGAATATGGTATTGATTTGGCTATTGATGACATTGTTGTTGCTCATGTAGGTAAAGTTGCTAATAATATCACCAAAACTTTAGGGATAAAACAAGAAATATTTTATGGAGATATTAATTGGAATTTGCTTTTGAAGAAGGTAAATGATAATATAGTGTTTGAGGAAGTATCTAGGTTTCCTGAGGTGCGTAGAGACCTGTCATTAGTAATTGACAAGAGCATTACTTTCGAACAAGTAAGAAAGGTTGCTATGGCGGCAGAAAATAATTTGTTAAAACAAATTAATGTGTTTGATGTCTATGAAGGTGACAAGATAGACGAAGGTAAAAAGGCCTATGCGATGAGTTTTATTTTGGAAGATGAAAATAAAACGCTTACAGATAAGGTTATAGATAAAACAATGAATAGATTAATGGTGAGATTTGAATTGGAATTAGATGCCATCATAAGAAAATAATATAATGAGTCAGGATCGGTTAAAAATGCAATTAACATCTTTGGAACGTAAGCTTAAACTGTTAATAACAGCTTATGACGCTGCTACGGATGAAATTCAACAGTTGCGTGTTGAAAAAGCTGAATTAAAAGGACTGCTCAAAACCAAAGAAGATAATTTGGTTAATTTTCAAAATCAAATTAAAATTGGTAAAATTGTAGAGAGTATTGATGTTGGAGGAGATTCATCTGAACTGAAAGAGAGAATAGATGAATATATAAGAGAAATTGATAGGTGTATTGAACACTTAACTAAATAATAAAGTAAGCGTACGACATATATGGATCAACTTTCGATAAAAATTAGGATTGCTGACAGAGAATATCCTATGAAAGTAAAGCCTGAGGATGAGGAAAACGTGAGAAAGGCAGGTAAAATTATTAACGAAAGAATTAAGTCGTATCGTGAGCAATTTGGAATAGACGATAAACAAGATCTTTTAGCGATGGTCGCATTCGATAGTTTAGTTGATAAACTTCAGGTTGATAATGAGAATGCTACTATTAGTGAAGATGTTTTTTATAAGGTGAATGAACTGAACGAACTTATTTCAAAAGCACTTTAAATTTATTTTTCTCTTACTATTTCTCGGTAAACGATTACCCCTCCTTATTGTAACCTATGGAGTCATGGGTGTTATTTAATATATAATTTGTAATAAAATGGGAGAGTCGCTATATATAATTATTGTTGGAGTAGTGGGAACAGTTTTAGGTTTTGTGATAGGTAAAATTGCTTTTGCTAAATCCAATAAGGATGAAGAAAAAAAAGCAAATGAAAAGGCTAAATTAATTATTAAAGAAGCAGAAATTTTAGCTGAAAATGTAAAAAAGGATAAAATCATTGAAGCCAAAGAAAAATTTCTGAAATTAAAAACTGAATTTGAAGAAGAGGCTAGCAGAAAGAAAAACCTTATTATTTCAAATGAAAATAAGATAAAGCAACGAGAACAAACGCTTTCCAAGGAGATTGAACAGAACAAACGAGGAGAAGCAGAGATTGAAAGCATGAAGGAAAACCTTACAGCTCAGCTTGAGATTGTAAGTAAGAAAAAATCAGAACTAGAAAAGTTTAATCAGCAGAAAGTACAAATATTAGAAAAAGTATCTAGTCTTACTGCGGATGATGCCAGAGAGCAGTTGATGGAAACTTTAAAAAATGAAGCAGAAACCAAAGCTTCATCGGTTATAAAGGACATACTGGAAGAAGCTAAATTAAAGGCCACAAAAGATGCTAAAAAAATAGTATTAGACACTATTCAGCGCACGGCTACTGAACATGCAATTGAAAATTGCGTGTCGATTTTCAATATTGAGAGTGACGATATTAAAGGTAAAATTATTGGTAGAGAAGGGCGAAACATTAGAGCTTTAGAGGCTGTAACTGGAGTTGAAATTATAGTTGACGATACACCAGAGGCTATAATAATTTCTGGATTTGATCCTGTAAGAAGAGAAATAGCACGATTGTCATTGCACAGATTAGTAACAGACGGAAGAATTCACCCAGCACGAATTGAGGAGATTGTTGCCAAAACTAAAAAGAACATTGAAGAAGAAATTGTTGAGATAGGTGAAAGAACGGTTATTGATTTGGGAATACACGGTGTACACCCAGAATTGATAAGAATGGTAGGGCGTATGCGTTTCCGTTCTTCATATGGTCAAAACTTACTGCAACATTCACGTGAGGTAGCTAACCTATGTGCAATTATGGCCTCAGAACTCGGACTTAATCCAAAACAAGCGAAACGAGCTGGATTATTACACGATATCGGTAAAGTATGGCCAGAAGAAGCAGAAAAGCCCCATGCAATTTTAGGAATGGAGTTAGCAACAAAATACAAAGAGCATCCTAAAATTTGTAATGCCATTGGAGCTCATCATGATGAAATTGAAATGACGAATTTACTTTCGCCAATAGTTCAAGCATGTGATGCTATTTCTGGTGCGAGACCAGGAGCAAGAAGAGAAGTGATGGAATCGTACATTAAACGATTGAAAGAATTAGAAGAGTTAGCATTGAGCTTTGATGGTGTAAACAAGTGTTATGCAATACAAGCTGGTCGTGAGTTACGTGTTATGGTTGACGCTGAATCGGTTACAGATGATAAAGCAGGACTACTATCATTTGATATATCTCAGAAAATAGAAAAGGATATGCAATACCCTGGACAAATAAAGGTAACAGTAATCCGTGAGATGAGATCTGTAAGTTTTGCTAAATAGTAGCATGCTTTTGGAAGTATTATAAAAAGCAGTCTAGATTGACTGACTTTTATATACTTGTTAGATTTTATTAGGATTCTAGATATAGATCCACCCTGTCAATTGATGTCAACTTAAAAATGACATTTCTACCCATTTTCTCCTCTTCAATAAGCCCTAATTTTTC
>JAOUKH010000108.1 GCA_029882685.1 Cyclobacteriaceae bacterium | reverse complement strand
AACATAAAATTACGAAGCTCATTGGCATTGGTGATTCTATTTCCAAACAAAGAGATAAATTTGAGCTTCCTTCTCAATTTTTTAATAGTACAAAGCATCTGTTAGACAATATAAATTTAGAGGATTATAACCAAGAACTAATACTTATTAAGGGAGCTAGATCTTTTATGTTTGAAGAAATTGTCAATAAGCTTCAGCAGAAAATTCATGGTACGGTTTTAGAAATAAACCTAAATGCACTAACTAGAAACCTAAATTTTTATCGATCAAAACTATCGAACAACACCAAAATAATGGTCATGGTAAAAGCTTTTGCTTATGGTAGTGGAAGTGATGAAATTGCGAATTTATTACAACATCATCATGTAGATTATTTGGGAGTAGCATATGTAGATGAAGGTGTGATGCTCAGAAAAAGTGGGATTAAAACCTCCATTATGGTTATGAATTCTACTCATGAAAGCTTTGACAAATTGATAGACCACAATTTGGAACCAGAAATTTATAGTTTTAAAATCCTTAATGAATTAATTGACTACGTTAAAAACAAAAATATTTGTATTCATATTAAGATTGATACAGGGATGCATAGGCTAGGATTTGACATAAGTGAATTAGATAATCTGATTCATTTGTTAAAGGCTCACACTAACATCAAAGTAAAAAGCATTTTTACTCATTTGTCTGGAGCTGACGAAGTAAAACATAATAAATTTTCTGTTCAGCAAATTAATTTGTTTAAAAAATCTGTCACTAAAATAAAATCGGAGTTATCCATTTCTCCCTTAATACATGTACTAAACTCCGCAGGAATTCTTCGCTTTCCTGAGTATCATTTTGACATGGTGCGTTTAGGAATTGGCTTATATGGTGTTGATACTAACCATAATTTTCAACATGAATTAGAACCTACCAACACGCTTAAAACCGTAGTCTCACAAATAAAACACATTAAAAAAGGAGAAACTATTGGTTATGGTAGGACAGGGGTCGCTTTAACTGATCTAATAATAGCCACTATTGCTATTGGTTATGCTGACGGCTATAGTAGAAGTTTTAGTAATGGTGTGGGAAAAGTACTTATTAATGGGAATTTAGCAACTGTAATAGGCAACGTTTGTATGGACATGACAATGGTTAATGTTACTGGTATTGAGGTAGAAGAAGGTGATGAAGTAGAAATATATGGGAAGAATCTTTCCATTACAGAATTAGCCAATCAAATTAATACCATCCCTTATGAATTACTCACTAATGTGAGTAACCGAGTGAAGCGTGTGTTTTATTTGGATTAACCACCACACCCGATATTTTTCCTAAAATCAATTTCTTTCGGTAAACCTCCAAAGTCTTTTTCTTCATCAATCTCCCTAGAAGAGACTTCCGTTTTAGAGATAACTTTACCTCTCCGTTTCTTATGTTCTTTCTCATCCATCATTCAATAATTGGCACTTCAATGATTAATTCTCTATCAGAAACATATTTTTCGATAGTAAAATTCACTCTCTCTAAGTTATTTTCTGATGCGTATTTGTTGATTTTTTGACCTATTTTATTTGGATTAGGCATTACTAAATTATGAGCACTAATGTTCACAGATATAATCATTTTACTTTCAATAACCTTTAGGGTAAATCCTTCTGGTATTTTTTGATTAGCTTTTGATAATTGAATACCCAGAAATTGCTTAATGAAACCATTTTCAATACTATCTCCTCCTAATTTATAATTGACAACAACCAATTCTCCCTCTAGTTCTCCTGTTTCCTTTTTTTGTTTTACATCAAAATAAATTTGTTCTAATTCTTCACTTCTATATCGTCCCTCGTAATTAATTCCTACTATTTCATAACCATCATTTTCTTTATGAGAAATAATTATCTCATCCATACCTCCAAGATAAAAATACACCGCAGCTCCTACTATAAGTATACCTGCTCCTATTATTACTTTCTTAATCATTTTCTATTTTTTTATAAATACTACTTTCAATTATTCCTCCATTAAAAAAAGTTGACGTAACTTTTTTAAACCCATTATGATAGAAATTTTTTTCAAAATTAGGCAATTTGCAAGCTGCAATTTTACAAACAGCTCTAAAAAACAAATACATGATTTTGAGCAATAATTTTTGATTTATTTTCCTCGTATTACGAAAATCCGTATTAATCCAAATTCCGTTTGTTCGGAAATTTTTACTCAACTCGATTATTATATTTGAAACCTCGACATCATTAAACATATCTAAAAAAAATGGTGTGAAAATCACATCAAAAGGAGTTTTGGTAATAGTATTTTGGTAAGTGTCGTTAACAAATATCACCTGACTTGACCAATTTTCTTCTAATGTTAATTTTGCCTTCTTAATCATCTCCAAAGAAGTATCAACATAAACTATTTTTACAGAATTTTTTCTATTGAATATCTCATTTAGTATCCACCCTGTACCCCCTCCTAATATTAGTATGTACGACCCTTCCTCAATTTGTTCGATAAATTCACATTGTGCTTTCTTTATATTATTTCCAAATACAAGTTTGGCTAACCTATCATAAAATGATGCTAATAAATCAAACCCATTTATCATGCTATTAATGGTATTATTGGCATTATAAAAATTCCATCACCTAATACACGATACCACTCATTCTTTTGAAATATTTTTCGAAAAAAAATTACTCCCCCAAGCATGGAAAACATGAGTATAAAAACATAATAGTCAATGCCACTCTTCTCTCCAAGTAATAGAAGTACTAACAGCCCTAAAAACCAGAGGATTTTAGTAAGTTGTGAAACCTTATTAGATCCAAATTTCAATACAATAGAACTATGTCCATCTTTTCTATCTTCAGATTCATCATAGATAGAAAAGATAAGTACATTCAAAAAAGCAAGAAGAAAATATAGTGATAAAATCCAAAAAATGAATAAAGGTTTCATCTCAAACCCCAACCCAATAGGTGAAACGAATACTCCAGAAGTATACAATAATGCAATTACAAATTCTTTTATCAAGGCTGATTTTTCAGACCAAAAATATAACATCAAAAAATACATTATCACTACAAACAACAATACTGTTCCTAATTTTAAAATCATGGAGGGGAGTAAAAATAAAACCAAAAGTCCAGCAATAGCTACTATTATCCATATACCAAATATTAGATTAAAATAACGTTGATGAAAGGTGTGTCTTAATGTACTAGGTGCTTCATTTTTTTTTGCATCCCAAAGGTGATCAGCTGTATATATAAGCCATACTGCAATACCTAAAGCTGTAACAACAATACCTGAAAATGGTGACTGTAGAAGATTTGATATATATATAGTGCTTATACAAGCTCCTGCTACTACATCAATACTTAGTACTTGAATGTATTTATATAGATTCACTTTAAATAAAAAAACCTCGACAATATTGTCGAGGTTAAATATATTAAATTTTGGGTTCTGTTATCCTAAAGCTTCTGCTCCACCAACAATCTCTAAAATCTCTTTCGTGATTGCTGCTTGTCGAGTTCGGTTATATGTTAATTTTAATTCTTTCAATAACTCACCTGCATTATCAGTTGCCTTATCCATTGCTGTCATCCTTGCACCATTCTCAGAAGCATTTGATTCTAAAATGCCTTTATACAGTTGTATTTTTAATGATTTAGGGATCATTTCTTCAATAATTACTTCTTTAGATGGCTGATAAATATAATCTGTTTTTGTGTTAAAATTTGACCCAGCATAAATATCCTTAGACACTATTGGCAAAAATTGTTCAGCTTTAATAATTTGAGTAGCCACATTTTTAAATTCATTATAAACGATTTCTACTTTATCGTAGTCTTCATTAATAAACCCTTCCATGGCATGTTCAGCTGCTAATTTTGCGTTTTCAAAAGACAATTTCGAAAACACATCTGCAAAATCTTCAATTATATTATAATTGCGTTTTTTATAATAGTCGAACGATCTCTTTCCAAGAGGCATAATTGTTACGTCTCCATTTTTGTATTGAGAAGCATAATCTTCTTCAAGCAGGCGAGTAACTCTTTTAAAAATATTACTATTAAACGCACCACAAAGTCCTTTATCTGAAGTAATTGGAATTATTAATACCTTAATTACTTCTCGTTCAACTCCATACAGATTATCATCATTTTCTTCCAAGCCAGAAGATACATTCTGAAGAATAGTGTTGAGTTTCTGAGCATAAGGTCTCATTTGCAGAATACTATCTTGTGCCCTTCTCAACTTCGCTGCCGCAACCATTTTCATAGCTTTAGTAATCTGCTGAGTTGATGTCACAGACTGAATTCTGCTTTTTACTTCTTTTAAGTTCGCCATTTATTCTTTATCTACAAGTCTACATTCAACTATCTATAGTTATAAATATCAAAACTTAATTAGCGTATTTTTTTGATAAGTCAGAAGATACTTGTGTCAACGTATTTATTACATCTTCACTAAGTTTTCCTGCTTTCAAGTCATTTAGTGTATCTTGATGCTGTGCTTTCATTAATCCTAAAAACTCATCTTCAAACTCTCTTACTCTATTTACAGGTACATTATCAATTAATCCTTTAGTTGATAAAAAGATAATAGCTACTTGCTCTTCAACTGAAACTGGTGAATATTGAGGTTGCTTCAATATCTCTAAATTTCTTCTACCTCTTTCAATAGTTAATTTTGTTGCGGCATCAAGATCGGATCCGAACTTGGCAAAAGCTTCCAGTTCGCGAAATTGTGCCTGATCCAACTTCAAGGTACCTGCTACTTTTTTCATAGATTTAATCTGAGCATTACCTCCCACACGAGATACAGAAATACCAACGTTAATTGCAGGACGAATACCTGAATTAAATAGGTTAGTCTCTAAAAATATTTGCCCATCAGTAATCGAAATTACATTAGTAGGGATATAAGCCGAAACATCACCTGCCTGTGTCTCAATAATTGGTAATGCTGTTAATGATCCTCCACCTTTTACTAAACCTTTCAATGATTCAGGAAGGTCATTCATGTTTTTAGCAATATCATCGTTTTGTGATACTTTTGCTGCTCTTTCTAATAATCTTGAATGTAAGTAGAATACATCACCTGGATAAGCTTCACGACCTGGGGGTCTTCTCAATAACAATGACACCTCTCGATAAGCCACTGCTTGCTTTGATAAGTCATCATAAACCACCAAAGCAGGACGACCTGTATCTCTGAAAAATTCACCAATTGCAGCACCCGTAAATGGGGCAAAGAATTGTAAAGGAGCAGGATCAGAAGCAGCTGCACTTACTACTACAGTATAATCCATTGCACCACCTTTTTCCAAAGCAGCAACAACGTTTGCAACAGTAGATGCTTTTTGTCCAATCGCTACATAAATACAGAAAACTGGCTCTCCTCTATCGTAAAATTCTTTTTGGTTAATAATAGTATCTATTACAACAGCTGATTTACCCGTCTGACGGTCACCAATTACCAATTCTCTTTGCCCTCTGCCAATAGGAATCATCGAGTCAATAGCCTTGATACCTGTTTGCAAAGGTTCATCTACCGGTTGACGGTAAATTACACCTGGAGCTTTTCTTTCCAATGGCATTTCATAAAGATCACCACTAATTGGTCCCTTTCCATCAATAGGGTTACCTAATGTATCAACAACACGACCACACATTCCATCACCTACATTAATAGAAGCAATTTTACCAGTACGTTTTACGGTATCTCCCTCCCTAATTCCTTCTGCACTACCAAAAAGTACCGCACCAACATTATCTTCCTCCAAATTTAGTACTAAAGCTCTCAAACCATTTTCGAACTCTAATAATTCACCTGATTGTGCTTTTGAAAGTCCGTAAATACGTGCCACACCATCTCCAACTTCTAGTACTGTACCAACTTCTTCTAGTTCCGCTTCAGTTTTAGCACCCGAAAGTTGCTCTCTTAATATTGCTGAAACTTCATCTGATCTTACATCTGCCATTGTATGTAATATTTTATTTGTTAATATTCTTTGATATATGGATTATGGCTAAATTTCACCTTTAGCTCATTTAATTTTGTTTTTATTGAATCGTCAATTTGTCTATCACCTAATTTAAGAACAAATCCACCAATAATATTTTTATCAACCACTTCCTCCAATTGAACAGTTTTACTTTTTGAAATTTTCGAAACGATATTTTCAAATTCTTTCTTCAGTTTAGCGTCTAATGGGACAGTTGTAATTACTTTAGCTACTTCAATCCCTTTTTTAATGTTATACTGCTTATTAAACTCTGTTGCAATACTAGGTAAAATGGCTTCTCTATTTTTTCGAGTAATAATATCGAAAATAGAAATTGTAACCTTATTAACTTTTCCTTTAAAAATAGCTTCTAAAATTTCTCTCTTTTTTCTGTGCTTTACTATTGGATTTATCAACATCAGTGAAAAATCTCTATTGGTTTTACAAACCGAACTTAAAAGGAGCATATCTTTCTGTACTTCCTCCAACACACCTTTTTCATCTGCTAACTCTAGCAGTGATTTGGCATATCTTGAAGCGGCTCTAAAGTCTGACATCTATATTTTTGATTAGTTAAGGTTTAATTCCTTTACGAAATCATCTACTAAAGCTTTTTGCGCTTTTTCATCCTTTAGTTTAGCTCTCAATAATTTTTCGGCAATTTCTAAGGAAAGTGTAGCTACTTGATTTTTCAATTCTGTTAAGGCTGCTTGTTTTTCTGTATTAATAGCATTCCGAGCATCCTCCAACATCTTATCACTTATCTTTGATACTTCTTCTTTAGCCTCTTCTTTCATTTGGTTCGATGCTTCTCTAGCTTCCTTTAGAATATCATCTCTTTCTAATCTCGCTTCATCTAATAACTTTTCGTTTTTAGATTGTAGCTTCTCAATATCTTTTTTTGCAATTTCAGCTGCATCTAATGCTTCCTGTATCGAATCTTCTCTAATTTGTAAGGCATCCAAAATCGGTCTCCATGCAAACTTGCGCAATGCAAATATAAGAACCAATAAAATAAACGCTTGAACGAGAAACAAGCCTAGAGAAAAATCATTTAATAACTGATCCATCTAATTAATTTTTATGTATGTATTCGTTTTCTGTTTAATTTAAAACATGACCCATAGCCTATCGCTATGAATCATGTTAAAATTATTTCGGAAAATTATCCTTTCCCTAAGATCAATGCACCAAATGCTAAACCTTCTAGTAAAGCTGCGATGATAATCATTGCAGTTTGTATTTTATTAGTTGCTTCGGGCTGACGAGCAATACCTTCCATTGCTTTACCTCCGATTTGACCTAGTCCAATACCTCCTCCAATAACGATTAAACCTGCTCCAATTAAATTGTACATAATAATTGATTTATATATTAATTAAACAAAAAATTCTTCCAAATAAAAATTAATGATGATCATGTTCAGCTACTGCCATACCTATAAACAATGATGAAAGCATTGTAAAAATAAACGCTTGCAAAAACGCAATCAAAATTTCGATTATTGATATAAATAATGTCAAAAACAATGACATTCCTGTTGAAACCACTGGGCCAAATGCTGCTTTAAGTGTAATCATCAATGCTATTAAACTCATTACTACCACATGTCCTGCTGTTATATTAGCAAACAAACGAATTAATAATGAGAATGGCTTAATTAACACATATCCAATTAACTCGATTATCGCCAGAACTGGTCTTAAAATATAAGGCACTCCTGGCATCCATAAAATATGAATCCAAAATTCTTTGGTCCCACTTGACATGTAGATTATCATTGTGAATAAAGCCAAACATACCGTTACAGCAATATTCCCAGTAACATTAAACCCAAAAGGCATCAAACCCAATAAATTTAAAAACCAGATAAAGAAAAATACTGTAAGTAGAAAACTCATATAATTTCTATATTTCTTTTCTCCAATATTTGGTCGAGCTATTTCATCTCTAACATACAATACCAATGGTTCCAAAACTCTACTAAACCCAGTGGGTAGTGGGCCCTTTTTGTAATCTCGTGCTAGTGCACCAAAAATCAATAACATTAACGTTCCTATCAATAACATACCAACCACACTTTTTGTTATTGAAAAATCTAATGGTCTAACATTAGTGGGGTGATTGTGGTCATCTAAAGTTAGTGTTCCTTCAGCATCTGTTCTGTATATCTTTTCATGAAACAAAACATAATATTTACCATTCGATTCAGCTACAGACTCACCATGATGAAACTTTGAAGATGAGAAAAAGTGTAATTCTTCATCCCATATTATTATTGGTAGAGGAAACCCTATATGATTTCCGGTATTTCCATTTGTGAATAATACAAAATCGTGGGCGTCTTGTAAATGGTGTTGAATATAAGCATCAATTTCCTCCTGAGTATCAACTGGATTGCCTAAAGTTTGTTCTGGTTGATTTTTATTCTCTGCAAATGAGAAATTTGAAAAAATCGTAAAAACAATAACCACTATAAAACTGATAGATTTTTTTGCTATCATCATACCTCTATACTTATCCCTTTAAATTTGGGTGCAAAATTAAAGGAATAATTAAAACTATATAGACTTTTGTTATTTGTTTTTTCGGATAAATTAAAAAATATGGTAATCCTAGCAATTTTATACTCTAATTGGTACTTAACAGACGTGAACAAAAAATGGCTTCTATTATTAAGAATAAAAACATTGGAACGATAATCGAAAGTCTTTCAAACATTTTAAGATCTATTTCCGACAATAGTGAAGAATTAAAAATAATTACAAAAATTCCAATTTTTAAAAATACTGAAACCAAATATACATAGCCAGTTTGATCAGGAAGATTAATATAAACCAACTCTACAACCAAGTAAACTATAAGAGAAGATATTACATGAAAAATATACATATCTAACAATGAATAACTCAATAATTCTTCCCTGAGTTCTAGAAAATAAGAATGGAATTTATAAATAGAAAAGAAAATAGCGAATACAATTATGAAGTAAACTAATACCCTTTTTACTATTTTACTCATCCGAACTTTCGTTTATTACTTGACTTATGACCAGATATATAGACAAGAAAACTGCTATTAATGTGACTATTTTTGTATACAGGTTGGAGGAATTAGTGAACTTCTCATCAAAATAATTTCCTAGTAAGCTTCCTAAATAAATGGTAACCCCCATTTGAATAGCCAAACCAGAATATTTAGCAAAAGTATTATACTGCCTTTGCTTCTTTGAGAATTGCTTGTTCTTGTCCGTTTTCACCAATTTTAATTTCTTTTAAAGAAACGCCCATTTTGCAACCGCCATTAAATTTAGCACCTGCATCCACTATGAGCTTATTAGTAACAATATTTCCATGCACTATTGCTGTGGGTTTCAATGTCAATATTTCTGAAACTTCAATTTTTCCTTTCACCTCTCCTTCAATTTCTCCATTTTGAGCTATGATATCTCCATCAACAATTGATGATTGTCCAAGAACCACTTTTGATTTTGTAGTTAAATTTCCTGCTACTTTTCCTTCAACACGGATATTCCCATAAGCCTCGATGTTCCCTTGAAGGGTTGTTCCTTTTCCTATCGTGTTAGTTGAAGTTGTCAATTCTTCAGCTACCTTTTTTTCTTCTTTACTCGTAAACATGATTCTTGTTGTTAAAATGAAACAAAATCTTCTGGATTTACAGGGTTTCCATCATTCCAAAGTTCAAAATGCAAATGTGGTCCATCTGTTAATTCTCCTGTATTACCAACTATTGAGATTATTTCTCCTCCGCTCACAAAATTACCAACTTTTTTTAATAATTCAGCATTATGTTTATAAACTGATATTAAATTACTTCTATGCTGAATAGTAATCACATGCCCAGAGTCTTGTGTCCACGATGCAAAAATAACTGTACCATCAGCCACAGCCTTTACTGGTTCATTCTTTTTTGCAACTACATCTACACCAAAATGTCCCTCACTTACATTATAACGTCCCGAAACTAAACCTGTTATGGGAGAATAAAAAAATATTTCATGTAAATCGCTACTTCTACTATTATAACTCACCAATGACACTCCAGATTCCTCAAATTCTTCACGAAATTGAGCATCAATTTGTGCCAAGCTATTAGTGTCCATGTTTGACTTAGTTGGAACAAAGTTACTATCGTTAGAATAACTTTCTAAATCTAATTCCACACTATCCCCCATTACTATGCGCTGAAAATTAAGAATAAAACGATCTTTTTTTTCAGTTTCATAAGCTAATGAGTCTACTTTTAACGAAAGTTCTACTAATCTCTTATTTGCTTCCATTTGCACATGTCTGGGGTCGAACCATTGTGCCAACAATGTCTCCACTAGAAAAAAACTAAGTATAAGTATAATCAAAAAAGAAAGCATCAAAAGAAATATCACTTTCGAGTAGGTAAAGCTAAACGTGGTTTTTTCGGCAAAATTCTCCTCATTTCTTATAATTAATAAGTACCGAGTTGTAAGCCTGTTAGAAAATGTTTTACGTAATCTTACCATATATGTAATTAGTATGGATAGCAAAAATAGATATTATAGGCAATTAATGTATTAATTATCACATTTTTTGCGTTTCATTGTAAATTATCTAAAGGTATTGCCACGTGAAAATTGGAAGAATTAATGGGTTTTTCGTTTCTATAGCTATTAGTTGTTCACTAATTGGATGTTCTGCCGAAAAAAATAACATTCTTAGCAAATCGTATCATAATACAACATCACATTACAATGCTTATTATTATGCAAATGAACGAATCAAGGAAATTGAAAATATTGTAAAAGCAAGTAATCAAAATAACTTTAACGATATACTTCGCATCTATCCTAAATTTGACACCACACTTTCAAGTACCTTCAAAACCCAAACAGAAGATTGCATTAAAAAGGCTTCTATTTCTATTCAAATGCATAAGAACAGTAAATGGGTTGATGACAGTTATATTCTATTGGGGTTTGCTCGTTTCTACGATCGCGATTTTGTGAACGCTATTGAGACATTTAAATATGTAAACACTAAAAGTGAAGATGATTATGCTAGACACAAAGCATTAACACATCTAATTAGAACTTTTACGGATTATGGAGAATATACTAATGCCAAAGCTGTTATAGATTATCTAAAAAAAGAAAAAATTAATAATGAAAATCAAAAATTACTGTGGTTAAATAAAGCTCATTTATATCAAGAGCTGGGTGACTTTGATAAAATGGTGGAAAATCTAGCTCTAGTGGCTCCTACGCTTCGAAAAAATGAAGGTCGTGCAAAAATATTCTTTATTATTGGACAAATATACCAGCAATTAGGCTTTGATGCCGAGGCCTATAATAACTATAAAAAATGTTTATCAAGTAACCCTGCTTATGAATTATACTTCTATGCCAGATTAAATATTGCTCAAGTAGCTCAACTAAATAGCAATAGTGATATACGTAGTGTTAGAAAACATTTTAAAAAATTACTTACTGACAAAAAAAATAAAGAATTTCAAGATAAGATTTATTACGAAATGGCAGAGTTTGAAGCTAAACAAGGCAATACTGATTTAGCTATTGAACATTACAAGTCTTCAGCTCAAGCAAGCGTTGGTAATGATCGACAAAAAGGGATGTCGTTTTTAAAACTGGGTATGATTTACTATGAAAATCTAAAAAACTATAAATTAGCTCGTGATTACTATGATAGTACTATTCAAGCTCTCCCGAATGATTATGAGGATTACGAGCGTATAAAAGAGAGACAAGTAGTGTTAGATGAATTCGTTAAACAAATCAATATCATACAAACACAAGACAGCCTACTATCATTAGCAGCTCTAGATTCAGCAACATTAATG
>JAOUKH010000107.1 GCA_029882685.1 Cyclobacteriaceae bacterium | reverse complement strand
TTAATGAGGATAGTGTGATTTTTTTTATTCAAACCCTTACTATTGAATTTGGAAATATAAATTTCTTCAAATCCTAATTTTTCTGCTTCTGCGATACGGTTTTCAATACGGTTTACGGCTCTTAGTTCTCCACCTAATCCTACTTCTGCAGCAAAACATGTTTTATCAGGAATAGAAATTTCTTCCAAAGAAGAAATAATTGCTGTACAAACTGCCAAATCAATAGCTGGGTCTTCTACTTTAATACCTCCTGCCATGTTTAAAAACACATCTTGCAAGCCAAGTCGAAATCCCGTTCTTTTTTCCAGTACAGCCAATAACATATTCATCCGTTTGTTATCGAAGCCTGTAGTTGTACGTTGTGGAGTGCCATAAGCAGCGGTGCTTACCAATGCCTGTATTTCTATTAGCAATGGTCTATTCCCTTCAACTGTTGCACCAATCGTTACCCCACTCACATAACCTTCACGTTGGGTAATTAGTATTTCAGATGGGTTGGAAACTTGCCGCAAACCCGAGCTTACCATTTCATAAATCCCTAATTCTGCTGTAGAGCCAAACCGATTTTTTGTAGTTCTTAAAATACGATAGGTAAGGTGTTGGTCTCCTTCGAACTGTAATACGGTATCCACCATGTGTTCCAAAACTTTGGGCCCTGCTATAGCACCATCTTTAGTGATATGACCAATTAAGAATACAGGAGTGGCAGTTTCTTTTGCGAATTTTATCAATTCAGCTGTGCATTGTTTTACTTGGGATATACTCCCTGCAGAGGACTCTACTTTATCGGAATGGAGTGTTTGAATAGAATCTATAATTAAAACATTGGGGTTTAAATCAGCCACTTGTTTAAAAATACCTGTTATACCAGTTTCGGTAAGCACAAAACAATTATCAGATAAATTCCCCATACGATCAGCACGCATTTTTATTTGCTGCTGACTTTCCTCTCCTGATACATAAAGTACTTTTTTGTCTTTTAATGATAGAGCAATTTGCAGCATTAATGTTGATTTGCCTATACCTGGCTCACCACCAATTAGTGTTACAGCTCCAGCAACAACGCCTCCCCCTAACACTCTGTCCAGCTCAGTATCATGTGAAGTGCTTCTCTCTTCATCTTGAGTAGTAATCTTCTTAATAGACTCTGGTATATTGATGCGTTTTTTACTACTTCCACTAACTTTCCAGTCTGTGTTATTTTTTGTGTTTTTTTCAACCACCTCTTCCACAAAGGTATTCCAACTATTACATGAAGGACACTTACCCAGCCACTTAGGGGATTCTTGTCCGCATTCCTGACAAAAAAATATAGTTTTTGTTTTTGGCATCACTTACTAATTTACTTTGCAAAAATATACATTCGTTTGGATTCCTAAATAATTATTGGTTTTTTGTAAACAAATATTAAAAACATCACATGAATATGTATTTGCGATCTATCTCATTAATTATTTTTCTGATATTTTCCCATTCTATTTTAGCTCAAAAACCACCTATTAAATTTGGGAAAGTGAGTAATGAAGAATTAAAAATGAAAGTCTATGAAAAAGATTCTGCTGCTGGTGCGGTGGTGCTTTGCGATTTTGGAATTTCAAAAATCGAATATTCTCAAAATACTGGATTTCTATTAATTTTCGAAAGAACTAAAAGAATTAAGATCTTAGATAAAAAGGAATATGATCGTGCTAACATTGAGGTTTATTTATATAATGATGGTGGAGACAAAGAAAAGTTAACTGGTCTGAAAGGATATACTCATAATTTGGAAAACGGAAAAATCGTTTCTAGCAAATTGGAAAAGGAATCAATATTTCAAGAAGAGTTAGATAAAAACCATGATGTCACAAAATTTACCCTTCCAAATGTTAAAGAGGGTTCTGTACTTGAATATACTTACAGAATAACTTCTGACTTTTTGTTCAATTTCAATGACTGGGAATTTCAATCTACAATTCCTATCATGTGGAGTGAGTATAATACGGTTATTCCCGAATACTATCAATATCAAAAAATATCACAGGGTTATTTACCTTTTCATATAAGTACAAGTGAGAAAAAATCAGCCTTTATTACATTAATATCAAAGTCAAGGTCTGGAAGTGTTGTTTCAAAATCTGAAATGACCACTGAAAAAATTGATCTTACGAAGACATATAGTCGCATGGTTGTCAAAGATGCACCAGCGTTTAAGAGCGAACCTCACATGTCTACATACCAAAATTATATTTCAAAAATTAAACATGAATTATCTTACATCAAATTTCCAAATAGACCTATAAACAATGTTATGGGAGATTGGAATGAGCTAAATAAAAAATATTTGGAAAGCCCATATTTCGGTCAAAAATTAAAAATGTTTTTGGCACTCAACAAAGTAGTGGATCAACTAACTGAAGGTGTTGAAAACCCTATAGAGAAGGCACAGATAATTTATAATCATGTGCTGAAAAAGGTAGCATGGAATGGTAAATACCGTAGGATGCTTGATGCTACATTAGGCAAAGCTTACGATAGTGGTTTTGGTAGCTCTTCCCAAATAAATTTGCTGCTAGCCAATATGCTACTTAAAGCAGACTTGGTTGCTGACCCTGTATTAATTAGTACCCGCAACCATGGTGTTGTTCGTACTCAATACCCCATTGCTGACCAATTTAACTATGTTATCTGCAAACTTACAATAGGGGATAAATATTATCTTCTAGACGCTACTGATAAATATACACCTTTTGGGGTCTTACCTCAACGTTGTTTGAATGGACAAGGATGGGTGGTATCACAAAATAGCTCTGGCTGGATAAATTTGGTTACTAAAGCAAAATCAGGAACAAAAATATCTGGTAATATAAAAATCACTGATGAAGGCAGTTTGTCAGGAGGCTTAAAAGTGGAGAATAAAGGCTACAAAGCTTATGCTGAAAGGAAAAAATACTATAGCCAAGGGGAGGAAGAATTTCTTGAAAAGAAAAAGTCAAATTCAGATTGGGAGTATGATACATATAGCCTAGAGAAACAAGATGAAGTACATGCTTCATTTATAGAAAATTTTGAATTCGAAGCAGAAACTGATTTACTGGGAAACATGCTTTATATTGACCCTGTTTTAATGGATAAAATGGACAAGAATCCATTCGCATTAGAGGAAAGAGTATATCCTGTGGATTTCACATCTCCCATAGCAGACTTGTATTATGTGAACTTTGAAATCCCAGAAGGATATGTAGTTGAAGAAAAACCAGAATCTTTGGCAATAGGTCTACCAAACAAAGCTGCTACTTTTATTTATCAGGTTAATGTTAGTAACAAAAACATTACTATTATGTCTAAGCTAGACATTGCTAAAATATTATTTGTTCCTGATGAATATCCATATTTAAAAGCATTTTTTGCTCAAATAGTAGCTAAACAAGCAGAACAAATTGTATTGAAAAAACAGTAAAAAATGAACCGATCATTAATAGTAGTTTTCATTTTAATTTCATCTATAACCTCTTGGGGTCAAATCAACATTCTTTCTTTCTCAGCAATACCCGACAGCCTTAAAAACAAAATGGATGCGGTGGTAATAAAAAGTCATCAAGAGTTTAATATCACAGATCAAAAAAACGCATCTTATATAGTAAAACAGACTTTTGCTATTTTAAACAAAGACGGAGCACATTTAGCTTATGAAAGATTGTATTATGATGATAGGGTCAAAATCAGACGTTTTAAAGGTCAGGCATATGATGTTCTTGGGAATACACTTGAGTCAATTAATAAAGGAAGTATGAATGATCAAAGTGCTATTTCAAACTTTAGCCTCTATGAAGATGATCGTGTTAAAATTGCTAATTTGACTCAAAAAAACTTTCCTTATTTTGTAGAAATAGAATATGAACTGGAATTCAAATCACTATTCTTTATTCCTAATTTTTATGCGCTTACTGGTGGAGACGAAAGCATGATACAATCAAGTTATAGTATAATATCTCCCACTAATCTTTTACCTAACTATAAAATAATTAATGGTACTCCCCTAGTAACCAAAGAAGAAAAAGATGGTATAACTAATATTACCTTTAATTTTGAAAATATTAGAGGAATAAGTTATGAGCCCTATAGTAAAGGTTTTCGATCTGTAAATCCTACGGTCATCTTCTCGCCTAGTCAATTTACTTATGATGAATACAGTGGTGATATGAGTACATGGGAATCTTATGGAAAATGGCAGCTATTATTAAATAAGGGAAGAGGAGAGTTATCTCCCTCTACAATAAGTGAAATTAGTAGTTTGACAAAAAACTCAAAGACCATCGAAGAAAAATCTAAAATTGTTTATGAATATGTTCAAAACAAAACTAGATATGTTAGTATTCAATTAGGAATAGGAGGTTGGCAGCCTTTTCCCGCCTCAACTGTAGATGAGTTAGGTTATGGTGATTGTAAAGCTCTTTCAAATTACACAAAATCATTATTGAGTTCAATAGGAGTAAAATCATATTATACTATAGTTGATGCTGGAGATAATCCTAGATCATTATATACTGACTTTGCTTATAATGCATTTAATCATGTAATATTATGTGTGCCAGCAGAAAGAGATACAGTTTGGCTAGAATGTACAAGCCAAACTAATCCTTTTGGGTATGCAGGTTCATTTACTGGAGACCGAGACGTTTTATTGGTAACTGATGATGGCGGCAAAGTTGTGCATACACCTGTATATACTAAAAAAGACAACTCTCAAATTACAACTGCGGAAGTGATTGTTAATCCAAACGGATCTGCAACTGTAGCTACAAAAATCAAATATTCTGGTCTTCAGTCTGAAAGGGTTACAGGTATAATAAGTGAAGGAAATGAGGAACAGAAAAAATGGGTCTTAAAAAACACCCAGATTTCAGATTTTAACATTCAATCTCTTGATTTAGTTTATGATAAAAAAAAGATACCTGAAATTACTCAAACAATGGAAATAGAGATACATAAGATGGCCTCCAATAGTGGGAAACGTTTATTTATTCAACCTAATGTACTCAATAAATTATCCAAAACACCTCCTAAAAATGAAAACAGACAGTTTGATCTTTATTTCGAAAATGAATACTATGATCAGGACTCAGTCATTTTCACCTTACCTGAAAATTATCATATAGAGTTTGCCCCTGACCCTATCAACCTTGATACACCATTTGGAAAATATTCTAATGAAATTTTTGTGGAAAGTGATAAAATGATTCTTGTTAGAAAATTAGAGTTGAATAAAGGAACTTTTGATAAGTCACAGTATAATGAGTTTCGGAATTTCCGAAAAGCAATTGTAAAAGCTGATAAAGCAAAAGTAGTATTGGTGGATAAAACCTAACCCCCTACTCTTCTATCACAAATAAACGTTTTGTGGTTTTTCGATCTAATTTTGCACTCTTTATTTTCTTGTTTTTTTCTACATGAACCAAATTTGCCTGATCTTCAAATTCATCTATTAAAATAGTGTTTTTCACTTCTAGTGTTTTTACCTTTTTCACTTTTACAGCTTCTAAATAGCACCACAAGCCATCACCTTCTTCCTCATACCCTAAAAATGTAACTTCTACCATTTTACCATTTACAGAAAGTACTATATTTTTCAGAAAATAACTTTCAAGAAAATTTTTAAAATCAGGCTTTACTTTTTCATCAGTAATATCTAGTTCATTGTTTTTTTTCACTGTTCGATAACTTTTTTCAATATCATCCATGAAAATATGTGTAATCACTTTTAATGATTTTTCTGTAGTATCAATTTCAATTTCGGTTACACTTACGTGCATTGGGTGGCGGAAGGATGTTAGTAATATCATTACCGCTAATCCGATCAATAACCTGTTTCGCATAAGAATTATGTTCTATTAAAAATTAATGTGTTAATATTAGCACTTATTTTTACCAATAATACGCATGTCAACATTTTCTGTTTATTTTCAATTAGGTTTTGAGCATATTCTTGATGTAAATGGTTATGATCATATTCTTTTTGTAATTGCATTATGTGCAATATATAGTTTTGCTGATTGGAAAAGAGTGTTGATTTTAGTAACTGCATTTACTATAGGGCACAGCATTACGCTGGCATTATCGGTTTTTAATGTTGTAAATCTTGATACCGAACTTATTGAATTTTTAATTCCTATTACCATATTTATTACAGCATTTTCTAATATTGTACGTAAAGGAAAAACATATTCCAAAAATAAAGTTCAGACTAACTATGTATTTGGGTTATTTTTTGGTTTAATTCATGGGTTAGGATTTTCGAATTTTTTAAAAGGTCTATTAGGTAAATCAAGTAATGTAGTGGTTGAATTACTCGCTTTTAATATCGGTTTGGAAATAGGTCAAATAATAATAGTACTTGTATTTTTAATAACTACATCTATTATTGCACTTTTTTTTAATGTTAAACAACGTGATTGGAAATTAGTAATCTCTTCAGCAGTAGCAGGAATTGCAATAATGCTGATGATGGAAAAAGCCTATTGGTAATAATTAAAATTTAAATTATGATGAAAAAATTACTTTTAATAGTATTAGGAGCTACAGTGGCTCTTATAACATATGCGCAGGAAGATCAGGGTTGGCAGCAGAAGTTTGAACAATTAGGCACTGCTTTGCCAACACCAAATAGTTACAGGACGGCATCGGGAGCCCCTGGAGAGAATTATTGGCAGCAAAAAGCTGACTACAAAATTGATGTGGAGCTGGATGATGCCAAGCAAACAATTAAAGGTTCGGAAACGATAACATATACCAACAACTCTCCAGATAAACTAACTTATTTGTGGATACAACTTGATCAGAATGTTCGTGAAAAGGAAACCAACACCATAAAAACAAGACCTTCTACTCTTCAAGACTCTATTCCTGCAAAATTTTTTCCAGGAGTACCTTCAGATTATGATGGTGGTTTTAAAATTACAGCAGTAAAAGATATTAATGGTAAAGCGTTGACATATACCATTAATAAAACGATGATGCGCATTGATTTGCCTTCAGCTATCACCTCAGGGGGAACATATACTTTTTCTATCGATTGGTGGTGGAATATAAATGATCGCATGAAATTAGGTGGTAGAGGAGGTTATGAATACTTCCCAGAGGACGACAATTATAGTTACACTATCGCCCAGTGGTATCCACGCATGGCAGTATATGATGATGTAAATGGTTGGCAAAACAAACAATTTTTAGGAAGAGGCGAGTTTGCCTTAACATTTGGTGATTTTGAGGTGAATATTACAGTGCCTTCCGATCATATTATAGCAGCTACAGGAGTTTTGCAAAATCCTCAAAAGGTGTTAACGTCACAAGAGCTAGCCAGATTTAAACAGGCTAAAACTTCATTTGACAAACCTGTAGTTATTGTAACTCAGGCAGAAGCCGAAATTAAAGAGAAAACAAAATCGACAAGTAAAAGTACTTGGACTTATAAAGCACAAAATGTAAGAGATTTTGCATTTGCATCTTCAAGAAAGTATATATGGGATGCTCAAGCTGTGAAAATAGGAGATAAAACACCTTTAGCTATGAGTTACTATCCAAAAGAAGGAAATCCACTTTGGGAGAAAGAATCGACCTTAGCAGTAAAAAATACATTAGAAGTATATTCTAAATATACGATAAATTACCCTTATCCAGTTGCTATTTCTGTACATGGAGCTTCAATTGGTATGGAGTACCCTATGATTTGCTTCAATTTTGGTAGACCAAACAAAGATGGTTCCTACACTGATAGAACGAAGTACAGAATGATAAGCGTAGTAATTCATGAGGTAGGACATAATTTCTTCCCAATGATTATTAATTCTGATGAGAGACAATGGACATGGATGGACGAAGGGTTAAACACATTTGTTCAATATAGAACGCAAGTGGAAAATTATGAGAATTTTCCTTCTAGAAGAGGGCCTGCAACGTCAATGGTAAATTATATGAAAGGAGATAAATCTTTTATTCGTCCAATAATGACCAACTCTGAGCAAATTCTGCAGTTTGGGAATAATGCCTATGGCAAACCTGCTGCTGCTATGAATATTCTTAGGGAAACCGTTATGGGTCCTGAACTATTTGATAAAGCATTTAAAGAATATGCTACACGTTGGGCATTTAAAAGTCCTACTCCAGCAGATCTTTTCAGAACATTAGAAGATGCTTCTGCTGTAGATTTAGACTGGTTTTGGAGAGGGTGGTTTTACTCGGTTGATAATGTAGATATTGCTGTAGATGAAGTGAAATGGTTTAGACTTAAGGAAACAACAGTAGACAAAGAAAAGAAAACCAAAAAAGTTAAAAAAGGAGATTTAAATGCTTCTAATGAAAGTGGTAAAGCTACGGATTTCAGTAATGGGCCTAAAGAAATTACTGTAATTGATACTGATCCTCGCTTTTATGGTGAGTTTCAAAACAGAGTTGACGACAATGCCATTCGCGCTAAACTAGCAGGTAAAAATATGTATGAAATTAAATTCAAAAATGTAGGGGGATTAGTAATGCCACTTATTATTGAGTTTACTTTTACAGATGGAAGCAAGCAGATTGAGCGTATCCCTGCTGAAATCTGGAGGTACAATGAAAAAGAGGTAAGTAAAGTATTTATGTTCGATAAAGAAGTGACGAATATTGTTCTTGACCCTCATTTAGAAACTGCGGATACAAATGTGGAAGATAACGTATTTCCGAAGGTAGAATCAGCATCAAAGGTAGATGCGTTTAAAGGGAAGTAAATTACTTCATAGAGGCAAAATGTAAATAAGGCTCTGAAAATAATTCAGAGCCTTATTATTTATTGATAAACATGAACAATTTAGGTAATTATAAACCTGCCTAGCCCTGATTTGTCAAAGACAATATTTGTTTTACGAAACATCAGATAATTTATCCTAAAAACACATCTTGTTAATCATTTTATCGTATTAACATAGCATGAATACAATAGGGAATTTACTTTGGATGATACTTGGAGGCTTTATTATCTTCCTACTTTATCTTTTTGGAAGTCTAATACTTTTCGTGACAATTATTGGTATTCCGTTTGGAATTCAAACCATGAAAATGGCAGTAGTAGCATTAACACCATTTGGATATAACATTAAACATGGAGAACGTTCTAGTGGTTGTTTAAGTATTATTATGAACATTATTTGGATTCTTTTTGCAGGAATTGAAATAGCCATTACACATCTGGTTTTTGCACTCATATGTGCTATATCTATTGTAGGGATTCCTTTTGCTATTCAACATGTAAAACTAGCATCATTATCACTTGTGCCATTTGGAGCTGACATTACAACTAAAGGTTAAACCAAAATTATCCTTTTGAATATCAGTAGATAGTAATGAATATGGTTAGTTTTTGTTATATTAAGTAATAAACGTCAATAACAACCTCTACATATTTAGAGAAACACTAATAAGTACAATATTTTTATTGCACAAGTGTTGTTATATAGCAACTAACCCTACTTTCATTGCCACGAGTTATAATTTATATTTTTTTGATGTTCTCGAGCACTTTTATTTTTGCTCAAAAGGTAGCACTTGTACTAAGTGGTGGTGGGTCAAAAGGGATTGCACATGTGGGTGTAATTAAAGCGTTAGAAGAAAACAATATTCCTATCGATTATATTGTAGGAACCTCAATGGGAAGTGTTGTAGGTGGCTGTTATGCCGCAGGGTATTCTGCTAGAGAAATTGATTCTTTAATTAGCTCAAGAAATTTTCAAAGTTGGGTTAAAGGCGATATCCATTTGGAAAACAATTATCATTTTAATGATGAAGACGGAGGTCCTTCATGGATTAATTTAGACTTTTCTTTGGATTCACTTTTTTCATCCACTATTAACTCCACATTGGTGAGTGATCTAGCTATTAATTTTGCTCTTGCAGAACGGTTTTCCCGTCAATCAGAAATTTCTAATTACAATTTTGATAGTTTATATGTTCCATTTCGAGCTGTGGCATCTGATATTTTTACTCAAAATTCTGAAGTAATTGATAGCGGTTCTTTAGGAAGCGCTGTTAGGGTTTCTTTTTCTGCTCCGCAATTTTACCGACCTATTAAAGTGAATAATAAATACCTTTTTGATGGAGGGCTTTACAACAATTTTCCAGTGGATGTAGCTCAAAATGTTTTTGACCCCGACATAATTATTGGAGTGAATGTTTCAAGAAAGGCATTCGAAAAATATCCTTATGATAAAGACGATGACCTGATTAGCGATGCATTAATTTATACTTTACTGGATAACTCAGAGTCTAGCCAATTAGATTCTTTAGATGTCTACATCCAACCAGATGTTTCAGAATTTTCATCTCTTAATTTCAGCAATTCACAAGCGATGATTGATAGTGGGTATATCGCTACAATGAGAAAAATGGATGAAATTAAAGCAAAAATTGATCGAAGAACATCAGTTGAACAATTAAGTAAATCAAGGATTACATTCAACAGCAATAGAAAACCATTTGTTTTTAAATCAATAGAGTTGCACAACTTTACCGATAGACAAAAAATATTTATTGAGAGAGCTTTTAAGTTTCAAAAAAGAGACTTTTTAAGTCTGGAAGATATTAAAAGGGGGTACTATCGTTTAGTTTCTGAAGAATATTTTAAAACAATATACCCTGAAATTATCTACAGCAATGAACTTGATGGTTTTGTTCTTCATTTATATGGAAGACCTAGCAATACTTTTAATGTCCAGCTTGGTGGGTTAGTAGCTTCCCGAAACGTAGGACATGTTTATTTGGGGTTGAAACATTATCGATTCAATAAATATTTCACCAAAACATACCTAAATCTTTTCACAAGTAGTTTTCATAGGTCGGTACAATTCAACACACGTTTTTTACTACCTACAGCTAAACCAATATATTTAGAACCAGAAACGCTATATAACAATTGGAATTACACCTCTGTAAATGAATTATTTCTACAGGATAATCATCCAGTGACTATTTACAACCTTACCGACCGTAAATACGGTTTGAATATTGGTATGCCATTTGGAAAACAATACCAATTATTACTTTCTGGTCATATCATCAATAACGTAAACCATTTTAGTAACAATAATGTGCTTATTTCAACTGATACGCTTGATGAACAACTTATTAGTGGTGTAAGGGCAGGGTTTTCATTTTCCATGAATACCCTAGACCGGCCAACTTATGCCTCTAAGGGTCGTTTGGGATATATTACTGCTGATGGTTTTCAACTAAAAGAAATATACACCCCCGGAAGTACTTCCGTTTTAGAAAATATACAAACGGATTACTATAATTGGTATAGGATGAAACTGAGGTTTGAGCATTATATAAAGTTGAGTAAAAGTTATTCTATAGGTTATTTATTAGAAGGTCATGTTTCTAATTCTTTATCAATGTCTAATTATAAAAGTACTATTATTAATACTCCTGCATTTTATCCTTTACAGGATAGTAAAACGCTATTTATTGATGAGTTAAGAGCCTACAATTATGCTTCAGTAGGTATTAGAAATGTTTTTAGTATTAATAAAAAATTCGATGCCCGATTAGAGGGATATGCGTTCATGCCCATCAACAAGATTATATCTGGCAATAATCAAAATGCTATAATCTCAAAATTTGATGCAAATGAAATTTCTTTAGCTTCAACTTTTTCTTTAGTTTTTCATAGCCCTGTTGGCCCTATAGCTCTTAATGCCAACTATTATAATACTTCTTCTAATGGTTTTGGGGTTTTCGCTCATTTTGGGTATATACTTTTTAGTAAAACATCCATGGAGTAGTCTACTAATAAGAGAATACATTTTTGTAATAGTGTATTTGATGCTTGTTTTCAGTAAAAAAATGATTTTTTTATTTATGTTTACAG
>JAOUKH010000106.1 GCA_029882685.1 Cyclobacteriaceae bacterium | reverse complement strand
GAAAGATATCATAAACAGGACTTAAACAGGTTATGGACTAGCGACAGGATAAAAAAGTTAAGAGATGGAAATCTTGAAGTAGAAAATGAAGATATCGATCAATTGATAGATTTATATAATACAATACACCATATCATCGATATCGAAAAAGGGCCGTTTTATTTTATGGATTTGCATACGACCTCAAGTCGTACTATTCCTTTTCTTACAGTAAACGACAGCCTTCTCAACAGAAGATTTGTAGTCCAATATCCAGCACCTATTATTTTAGGCCTTGAAGAATACCTTGATGGACCGCTCCTAAGTTACATCAATGAGCTGGGCTATGTTTCATTTGGTTTTGAAAGCGGACAACATTTGCAAAAGGAGTCGATCGATCATCATGTAGCTTTTATTTACCTTTCTATGGTTTTTACGGGATGTATAAACCAAAATGAAATAGAAATTGATAAATATTACAACTTACTTAATGAGCATACTGAAGAGTCAAGAGATATATATGAAATATATTTTAGGCATGCTATACAAAAGGGCGATAAATTTGAAATGAAGGAGGGCTTTGATAATTTTCAGTTAGTAACAAAAAAGCAGGAAATAGCCACAAGTAATGGAAAAGTATTATTGGCTAAAAAAAATGGAAGAATATTTATGCCATTGTACCAAAATCAGGGTGATGACGGTTTTTTTGCTATTCGTAGAATCCGAAAAATATTTCTCTATTTATCGGCAATATTGCGCAAGTTGCACTTCGACCATATCCTTCCGTTTCTTCCTGGGATAAGATGGGCAACGACCAATCATGACTCTCTAATTGTTAATAGAAATATTGCTAGATTTTTCGCAAAAAAAATATTTCATCTGTTGGGATACAGAAGTAGAAAGATTGACAAAACACATTTACTAATTAAAAACAGAGAAGTAGCTTCAAGAAAAAGTGAGTATCAATATTCAAGTTGGTATTGAATACAAGAATTATTAAGCACAAACAATCTTCTGTCAAAAGTTTCGTTATCAATAATCAATAGCAAATTAATTCATTTATGCGATTACTATACTTGATTGGAGTGTGTTTTTTGATTATTTCTTGCGAAAAAATAACCGTATCACAAAGTGTTATTACAGGTACTTGGTCAATGGAAGTAACCATGTATGAAGGTGACACTCAAATTGGAGAAATATCCGGAAAATTTTTCTTTTATTCAGATAATACTGCTAAGGTCATTACAAAAGAAAACTCCTCAATTAAAGAGGTTTTATATGATTGGTCATTACAATCTGATCATCTTATATTGGTTAATCAATCAACTAAATTCACTTTACCATTTTTCATTGATAACCTGTCGGAAGATTCTATATTACTTTCACAATCAGAAGATGTTAAAATGAATCTTTTTCGTTAAACTCTGACAATCAATTCAGATATTTGGGCATAAAACTAATACTATGCTCAATTTTAAAAATACTGATCTTCAACAGCTTATAGTACATCATGTGGGTAATAAATCTGATGAAGAAGGAATAAAAACATCAAAAAAAGAAACCAGTATTGATAACGACATAAAATCGTTGTTGAGCCGATATTTTCTAAAGCCATTTAAACCAGCTACGTTTTATCAGTTTCAACATGGCTCTGATATAATGCTTAATGAAATTTATCATTATGCCTCATCAATTTTTGATGATCCCGATAGTATGTATTTACAATCAATAAATATTGCAAAACATCTTTATGACTGTTCCACACACCCAATGATAAAAAGTGGTGAATTATATATTTGCTTTTTTGAAGAATGTATAATAGAGGATGAGATTTGTGATGCTATTGGGATATTTAAATCTGAAAATAAAGAAACCTACTTAAAAGTATATCCCAATCACGGTGATTATACTATTGAAAAACAAGAGGGAATTAATATAAATAAACTCGATAAAGGGTGTTTGATTTTTAATACTGAAAGAGTAGATGGTTATAAGGTAGCCACAATAGATAACACGAATAAAGGTGATGAAGCAAGATATTGGAAGGATGATTTTCTTAACTTGAAACCATGCGAGAACACCTTCTACCATACTAATAACTATATTAATTTATGTAAGGAATTTGTTGAGGACACTTTTGATAATGCCGATAAAGTAGATCAGATAGAACTTATAAATAATTCGGTTGAATATTTTAATAGTAATGATCAATTCAATATTCGGGAGTTCGAAGAAAAAGTAATGCAAGCTCCAGAAATAATATCCTCATTTGAAGACTATAAGGAAAAATATGCTGAAGAAAAACAAATCCCTGTATTTGATGAGTTCGATATATCTGCTCCTGCTGTTAAATACTCCAAAAAATATATCCGTTCTGTGATTAAGTTGGACAAAAATTTTCACGTGTATGTGCATGGCAATCGAGACAAAATTCATAAAGGATATGACGAAAAAGAGCAACTACATTTTTATAAGTTATATTTTAATGAGGAAAGTTAGTTTTTAAAAAAACTACATTTTTATTGTTTTTATTACACAAGTAGTTCTATGTCAGTTTGTTGAATAAAAATTATAAAATAAGAGGTTATCTTTGGTAGTATAAATCATTAAAAAATAATAATAAATGATTGCTACTGCTAAAAAAGAAAAAACATTTGCCAATTTGTGTAATGTGAATTCAAAGAAGGAAGATCAAATTCTATGTTTTTCACAATCATTAATTGAGGCGGAAAAAGAAAGAGAGAGAAAAAAAGAGAAGGCTCTTATTGAAATTAGAAAGGCTCTTTCTGAAATCTCATTTTCTTAAGTATACCTACTAATTCTGTTTTCAAAGGATCAATTACTGTGTATCATCTACTTTTAAGGTAGGTATATTTCTTATTCAGATACTTGACTTCGGGAGACTCAATAAGCATATCCATGAGTCTCAGTCTACATAAAAACACTATTCAAGATACATAGAACTTGGAATAGGTAGATTAACCCTTAGTACATACAGGAATCTCGCAATCTCATTTCCATTTTGTCTTAAATCATTTACGTAATAAACATTATGCTTTCTGTGAAAAACCGGATTGTGTAATTGATTTTCACTATATAGCTTTGTATAAACGATGGATTTATAATTTGTAATTAGTTAAAAATCAACATTATAGGCAATCAACATTAGGTGTAATTTTTTCGGTAGACTTAAAATAAAGTATATACATAAAAAAGGGACAATGATAGCAACAAAAGTAAAAACATCTTCTAAGGTTAGAAAGGAGGAGAAACTAGATCATATATTGTATTATACACAGTCATTAATTTGCTCAGAAAGAGAATTGAAGAAAGAAATAGCACTTGCTGAGATCAGAAAAGCTATAGCAGATAAGGATTTTTATTTAATATGATGAATAAGTTGGTCTAGATAACTCCTCATTTTCTTTTTGTTAGGTATATTGATCTAAAAATCAGTAATATGCCTAAAAATAGATGTAGTTGGTGTGAAAACCAATTTGATGATTATGTAAAATACCATGATGAAGAATGGGGACTACCCAACCATGACGATAAAACACATTTCGAATTTCTGATATTAGAAGCTGCTCAGGCTGGGCTGAGCTGGTCTACTATTTTGAAAAAACGAAAAGGATATCAAGTAAGTTTTGCTGATTTTGATGTTGAAAAAGTAGCAAACTTCGATGAAGAAAAAGTTCAGGAACTACTACAAAACACTACCATTATTCGTAATCAATTAAAAATAAGATCTGCTATTTCTAATGCACAAAAATTTCTCGAAGTACAAAATGAGTTTGGCACTTTCGATAAATACGTATGGTCGTTTGTTGGTGGAAAACCAAAAGTAAATAAATGGAAAACCATGAGTGAAGTACCTGCTACAACAACCGAAAGCGATGCACTAAGTAAAGACTTAAAAAGGCGTGGGTTTAAATTTGTAGGGAGTACCATAATATATGCATATATGCAAGCATGCGGACTTGTAAATGATCATGTAATAAATTGTTATAGATACAACGAAGTTTGACACAATTATTTTCCTAGTTTTACGTATTGATAAGAAACATTATTACTATGAAAGCATATAAAACTCTATTTTTTCTTACCATTTGGCTTTTTAGTTTTTCTTTATTTGCTCAATTTGTTGGAAAACCATTTCCCTTAATGGAAACGGAATCGATTGATGATGTAAAGATAAGTTTGCCCAATGATAAAACTGATAAGTTCACAATAGTTGGACTTGCATATTCTAAAAAATCAGAACAAGACTTAAATTCTTGGTATAGTCCTATATATCATAAATTTATAAAAGAAGAAAAGGGTGGACTATTTGCTGGACTTGGTTACGATGTAAATGTTTTTTTCGTACCCATGTTTACAGGTGCTAAAGCAACGGCAGCAGGTACAGCTAAAAAGAAAGCTGCTAAGGGTACTGACCCTCGTTTGTTACCACATATTTTATTTTACAAAGGGAAGCTTGGGCCATATAAAAAATCACTCGGGTTAGATAAAAAAGATGTCCCTTACTTTTTTGTAATTAACAAAGAAGGGAAAATTGTGTATGCTACAACTGGAGCATACTCAGACAGCAAAATGGAGGAACTAGAAGAGGTTCTAGAAGAATAAAACCTTCCAATAAGTAAATCCCTAGTACACCTATTTAGATTCTTGGTGAAGCTAGAAGTTTACTATATAACCCTTTCTTCAAAGTTAAATGCTGCTATTACTATTTACATTTCATTCCTTCTCTAATACGATATTTCAATCCTATTAAAGGATTTTTTTAATAAATAATAGAGTGTTTTAATTCTTTTTATCAATTATCTACTTATATTGAGTAAATATCAGACTTTCTGTGATGTTTATATTTTATCGGTAAAAGAATACTAATAGTTCAATACTTTCATACACACGATGTGTTTTGAAAGAATGAAATCAATATTTAGAACTCTTTAAATGATGGTAAGATGAAAAATAATACAATTACTCCCGAGTTAATTGAGCCACATAATGCTGCTTATAACCCAATGGACAAAATTTTTCGATTAATTATGGGAGATTTTGCTTCTGTTTCTAATTCTTGGCCTGGCAGTTATGGTAAACATAACAAGAAAAATGTTGAAGTCGCTCAACAAAAAAAATATCAAGAATATTTTAAATGGTTAGGTCTTAAAGAAAACTCGGGAATGAAGATTTATGAAATAGGTCCAGGCTGGGGACCTTTTTCTAATTATTGTTTGGAAAGAGGTGTTGATGTAACTTCAGTTTGTCCAGCAAAAAGTCAATATGAATATTTAAAAAATTCTGGTCATAATGTTCATCGAGCCGTATGGCAAGAGTTTACTCCTGATAATGGACCTTTCGATGCTATAGTAGTAATGGGTTCTCCCGAGCATTTTGTTACCCCTCAAGACTTCCTAAATGGAAATCAGGATAAGGTTTATAGAAATTTTTTTGATTATGCTTATAGCCTATTAAAACCAAATGGCCGTGTTGGTGGTCAATTTATGTCTTTTAATGGTAGAGAGGTTGACTATGCTAAGTTTAGAGTGAAAGAAGATGGTAAAGATGATGAAAGCCAAATGTACTATCATCTTGGACTATTAACGTATCGATATCCAGAAGCTTGGTTGCCACGAGATTTTAATCATTTCTTTTCGTGTGCAAAAGAAGGAGATTATAAAAAAATAAATGTTGTAGATGGAAGGGAGCACTATGTGTGGACTATGAAGTGTTGGACAAATCAGTTCTATAAAATTGTACCTATAAGTAAATGGTTCAAGGTAGGGATATTAGTTATAAAAGGTTTTTTTAATGCAGATTTTGGTTATTGGCTTAAAGCTTTTTGGAAACAATCAAATAGAATGTGTTTTGAAAAAGGCTGGATGGGACATGAGTTTTTCTTCGTAGAAAAACAATAGGTCAAATAGCTATTTGATTCAAGTAGACTTTAATATGTCGACAAACCTATATACATCTTCGAAAGTGTTGTATAATGGTACGGGAGCAATACGAATTACATTTGGTTCCCTCCAGTCAGCCACTACGCCTTGCTGAGTTAGTTTATCAAATATCTGCTTCCCATTTTTATTAACTAATAATGATAATTGACAACCTCGTTCTTCAGGGTTACTAGGTGTAATTATTTCTAATACTTTTCTGTCAAGATTTAATTTATTTAATAGGTATTCTAAATATCCTGTGAGTATTATACTTTTTTTTCTTAATGAATCAATCCCAATTTTATCAATAATTTCTAATGATGCTAAGTGTGCAGCTGAGGTCAACACATTAACATTACTCAATTGCCACCCATCTGCACCTTTCATAGGAATAAATCCTTTTTTCATGAAAAATCGTTGTTCCTCATCATGTCCCCACCAACCAGCAAAACGAGGCAAATCAGTATTATTGGCATGCTTTTCATGAATAAAGATACCAGACACTCCTCCCGGACCAGAATTAAGATATTTATAACTACACCATACCGCAAAATCCACTTCATTACTATGAAGGTTAACAGGAACATTTCCTGCAGCATGAGCTAAATCAAAGCCAACCATTGCTCCTACATTTTGCCCTGCTTTTGTAATTGATTTAATATCAAAATATTGTCCTGTATAGTATTGTACACCTCCCATCATTACCAATGATAATTCATCACCTACTTCACTTATTTTAGCAATTATATCTTCAGTACGTAGTGTATGCTCTCCCTTTCTTGGTTTTAGTTCAACCAATGCCTCTTCGGGATTAAATCCGTGAAATTTAATTTGTGATTCTAATGCATATTGATCCGATGGAAAAGCCCCTTTTTCTGTAATAATTTTATATCGTTGGGCATTTGGACGGTAAAAAGATACCATCATAAAGTGCAAATTGGAAGTGAGATTATTCATTGCTACCACTTCAATTGGTTTTGCACCCATAATTTTAGCTAATACTTCTTTACTAAATTTATGATAATGAAACCATGGTCGTTTTCCTTCAAAATGACCTTCAACTCCATGTTGTTTCCATGATTCAAGCTCTTCCTGTAAATAGGTTGATGTAGACTTTGGCTGTAACCCTAGTGAGTTACCTGTAAAATAGATAGAATCTTTTCCTTGGTGTTGGGGAATATAAAATTTATTTCGATACTCCTTTAGTGGATCTAGCTCATCAAGTTTTCGAGCATAATCGATATTGCTTTCATAAGTCATAGACTAATTTTTTTCAATTATATCTTAAATATACATGAAATGAATATAATTGATCAAGAGTACTATAAAAGGGAGGTTATTTGATATAGTAGACAAATATTAAAACAATAGAGATTATGATTGATAAGCTCCAAAAAATGATTTTACTAATGGCATTCATTCTTAGCCCTTTTTTCTTTTTCCATTTTTTCAACTCATCGTAATTTGATGAATTCCGAATCTTTTTTTTATTACCACGATAGGGATTATCCCCCATAGATTTTCTATTACCAAGCATTCTCAAATTGTTTTTATTTGAAGAACGCCCCATTCCAGCAAACCCGACTCCTCCTGTCATTGTTAAAACATATGTGATACAGAATTTCTTGTACTAGTAAAATACTGTTTTTTTTGTTGAGATGTCAATATTTATAGTAGATTTATATTTTTTATCAGAAAAGTATATACTACCTACTGTTTTTCAAAATTTATATAATATTAACTAGAAGTGCTATATTACTTCTGTTCTGTAGTCTAGTGTAAAGTATCAATAATACCACTACAAAAGTTCTTCAATAATTTTATCTTCTGAGTACCCTTCTGCTTCTGCTTTAAAACTTCTTACAATTCGATGTCTTAAAGTTGGCTTTGCAATGGCATGTATATCTTCAATATCTGGAGAATACTTTCCATTTATCAAGGCATTGCATTTGGCTCCTAGCACTAAAAATTGAGAAGCTCTGGGACCTGCACCCCATTCCAAATAATCTTTTGTGATTTGAGGTGCTTGTGGTGAATCAGGTCGAGTTCTGTGAACTAAAGAAACGGCATATTCTACAACGTTGTCAGCTACTGGCACTTTACGTACAAGGTGTTGAAAATATTGAATTTCTTCTCCTGAAATTACGCTGTTAATCTCTTTTTTAGTATCACTAGTAGTGTTTTTAACAATCAGCAACTCATTTTCATAACTTGGGTAGTCAAGCCTAATGTTGAACATAAATCTATCCAATTGAGCTTCAGGTAAGGGGTAAGTACCTTCCTGTTCAATTGGATTTTGAGTGGCTAATACAAAAAACGGTTTTTGTAATTCAAAATTTTGTCCAGCTACTGTAATAGCATATTCCTGCATTGCCTCTAATAAAGCCGCTTGAGTTTTAGGAGGAGTCCTATTAATTTCATCTGCTAATATAATATTAGAAAATATTGGTCCTTTAATGAATTTGAAATTACGATCTTTGTCTAATGTTTCTGCACCTATAATATCTGAGGGCATTAAATCAGGAGTGAACTGTATTCTACTAAAATTTAATCGAAGAGCAGAAGATAATGAATGAATGAGTAATGTTTTGGCTAAACCAGGAACGCCAACTAATAAACTATGACCTTCACAAAAGATGGAAGTAAGTAATAATCGTACTACTTCATCCTGACCAACAATTACTTTTGATATTTCAGATTTTAAGTCTTGATAAGCTTTATTTAAGCCATCTGCCGCTTCTACTTCAGTAGCATATTTCATCATTGTTTAACTAGTTTTTATTTAAGTCATTCGGAAAATATACTTAAAGTAATTAGAAAAATCTATTTGTAGTATTTTATTCCAAAATACCGCACAAATCGTAATCGTTATCAATACTTATAAATACATCCTGGCGAGCATTTTTAAACCATTTTTGTAAAATTTTAGAATTCTTTTCGTTTAATGCTGCGGCTTGAATTTTTTGCCAGTCTTGCTTTAAGTTGGCTTCATGTGGTTTTACCTTAGATTTATAATAAATTATTCTAGCAGCTTCTTTTCCATCATCTGTACGAAAAGTAATAGGTTTAGAAATTTCGCCTAAATCCATAGAATCTATAGTAAAAAAAACAACAGGATCTAAGTTTTCAACCGATATAAAAGATGCACCAGTGGCATCTGAAAAGTATCCTCCATTTGATGAAGTCATCCTGTCTTTTGAATGTTCTTTAGCAGCTTTTTCAAAAGATATGCTATCATTTTTTATTTGCATGCGTAAACTATCTAAAAAGCTAATACTTTTTTGAATATCCTCAGGCGAAGGCTCTGGTTGTAATAATATATGTCTTGAATTGTATTCGTTTCCTCTTCTTTCAATCAATTCAATAATATGGAGACCAAACTCTGTTTCTACAGGATCAGAAATTTCTCCAGGTTTAAGAGATAAAGCACCAGCTTCATATTCTGGAACCATATCTCCACGTGACACAAAACCTAGGTCACCACCAAACCTACCACTAGGCCCTTGTGAATATTCTTTAGCGATATTTCCAAAGTCTTCTCCATTTTCAATACGTTTTTTTAAATCAAGTAGCTTCCGTTTTGCTTCATCCTTTTTTGCTCTTCCAACTTCAGGAATACTTACGATATGCCCTACTTGAACTTCAGTAGAAAAAAAAGGAATACTATCTTTTGGTATGTTGTTATAAAAACGTTTGATCTCAGCAGGGGTAATTTCAATACCTTCTGTAATAAACGCTTGCATTGATTGTATAATAAGTTGTTCTTCGACCTGCTCTTTAATTTCTTCCCTTATATCGTCCATGCTTTTACCATAATATTCCTCAAGTTTTTCTTCTGAGCCACCCGTTTGCTGTACGATCATTCGAATCCGAGAGTCAAGATTTCGATTTACCTCCTCATCTGTTACTTCAACAGAATCAATTTCGGCATGAGCCACCATAAGTTTCTGAGTAATTAGTTGAGCAAGTATTTCACATTTCATGTTAGCACTATACTGACCACTAGAAAGTGCCTGTTGGTGTGCTCCTTCAAGATCTGACTTAAGAATAATGTAATTATCTACTTTTGCTATTATTTCATCTACAAGTAAGCCATTATCATCTTGAGCGAATAAGGAACTTGTTAATAAAAACAATGTTCCTATTACAAATAGCTTACTTATTAAATATTTCAAATTCATTGTTTTCGGTTGCTTTAATATAAACTTGTTTTTCTAGCTGCTTAGCTAGTTCCATTTTTCTTTTATTTATGATAATGTCCCTAATTTGTTCATTCACAAAATTCTTGGGAGCGATTTCTCCCGATGTCTTATAATCAACAATATTAATATGGTAATTATTAATGGAATCGTATGTTTGTAAATAGGCGGTTTTTTTAATAAGATCCTCTTTATCTTCTATTTTACTCCACGGTGTACCTTTAATAATTTCATTTAAATTCATCCAAATGGAATCGTTTAGTTGGTAAGAAATGGCAAAACTAAGACAATAGGCATTAAGTTTTTCAAGATTTTCATCTTCTTTTGTTAAAATAAGTTTATTAATATCCTCAGTTTTGGGAGCTTCAATGGGTAGAAAGACAAACTTCCCACGTATAATACTTTGTTTTAAGATGAAATTATCAATATTGTTTTCATAATATTCATCAATTTGATCATCAGTTACGTCCTTCTCCAAGTGTTTATTTATGTAGAATGATTGATATTCATAGCCCATAAGGCTATATCTATAATCAAGAATTTTTCGCTCAATATCAGCTTCGTCAAATTCAATATTTTTGGCAGCTTCTTTAATGAGTAATTGTTTTTTAGCCCAACTATTAATGTAACGATTTACCCTATCGGCACTGTCTTCCACCGACATTCCTGCAGGGGCTATTCCTTCCAAATCTTCTGAATATAGAAATACATCATGAGCTCTAGCTACAGGTATTTTTGCATCTACAATTTCAACTTCAGAATTCTTCATTTTGAAAAATTCACAACTGCTCAAAATAGCACAAAGTGCAACAATATGAATGATATTACTTTTCAAGTTCTTTAATAACGCTATTGAATGTTTTTTTATTAACCGTTAATCTATATTTATTTTTTAATATATCTACCCATTCTTTTTCCAATTGTTCCTGATAATCAGCTATAACAAGACCTTTTATTTCGGATAAAATTTTGTTTTCTTTTGGAATAATTTCTGATATATGTACTAAATACTTTCTACCATTAATTTCTTTTTCCTGTAACCCTTTTTTCCAATAGAATTGAGAAAGAATAGTATTCTTGTTTTTTTCATAAATTCCTTCTTCAATTTGCAAAGTTAAGCTAGAATTTTGGTTGTAATGGTTTTCCAAGTCTTTTTTTGAGGTATTTATTGTGTCATTTTTTTCAATAAGTAACTTTATTTCATTAATAATTGTATTGCTGTCTGCACTATAAATAACAACATTTGCTCTTTCTTCCCATATATAATTTTCACGATTATTGTTAAAAAATGTTTTTAAAGCTGTTGTATCATTTGCTGCTTTATTCCATACTTTATCATCCATTAAATTAAATAACATTATTCCTTCCTTGTACTCATTTACAAGCATCTTATAATCGAAATATTTTTCATATAAGTGTTCTTTCTCGTATTCAATAATTGCTTTTTCTTCGAATTGGTTATATAATACATTAACGTACTGGCTTATTGAGTATCTGGATTGTGCTTGTTGATTTTTATTTACATATAGTGCAAAGTCAGTGAATGTATATATTTTGTCAGTGAAGCTGAACAACTCAAAATCTATTTTGTTATTGTTTTCCCAAGCTCCTTTTAATAAAAGTTCATTAAAATATTCTTCTAGTTTTGCTGTTTCAAATAAATAAAAGTTGTTTTCTTTTTTTAACCTTGTCAAGAGTGCTTTTTTGCTGATTTCTACACGTTCGTCCTTCTTGATGCGATTTATTATTTGAGGTTTTAATTTTTCGAAAGGCTCTATTTCATGCTTTTTAATAAGTTTTACAATATGCCACCCATAAGGAGAGGTAAAAGGATCGGAATAATCGAGGGAGTT
>JAOUKH010000248.1 GCA_029882685.1 Cyclobacteriaceae bacterium | reverse complement strand
ATCGAAAGTATTAAAAAATAAAGAGGAAGAAGGGCAGAAGTATAAAGATTATTTTGATTGGGAAGAACCTATTAAAAAGACACCTTCTCATAGACTATTGGCCATGAGAAGAGGGGAGAAAGAAATGATTCTTTCACTTGATATTAAGCCTGATACAGAAAGAGCTCTTCAATTAATTGAAAATAAAGTTGTTGTAGCTAGTAATGAAAGTGCTGATCAAGTAAAAATAGCTGTTTTGGACTGTTACAAACGTTTGCTTAAACCATCAATGGAAACAGAAATACGTTTGCTTTCAAAAACAAAAGCAGATAAAGAAGCTATTGATGTTTTTTCTGATAACCTTAGAAAATTACTACTTGCTGCTCCACTTGGACAAAAAAATGTACTTGCTATTGACCCTGGATTTCGTACAGGATGTAAAATTGTTTGTTTGGATAAATTGGGGAGCTTACTTTATAATTCAGCTATTTTTCCCAATGCACCTCAAAAAAGAATTGTAGAAGCTGGTGAAGAAATAAAATCACTTTGTGATAAGTACAATATTGAAGCTATAGCTATTGGAAATGGTACAGCAAGTCGTGAAACTGAATATTTTGTGAAAAACTTAGGGTTACCACCTCATATTATTGTGGTTATGGTAAACGAAAGTGGAGCATCAGTATATTCTGCTTCGTCAATAGCTAGAGAAGAATTCCCAGATCATGATGTAACAGTACGAGGAGCAGTTTCAATCGGTAGAAGAATGACTGATCCATTAGCTGAATTAGTGAAGTTAGACCCTAAATCAATAGGTGTGGGTCAATATCAGCATGATGTTGATCAGAATGAACTAAAGCTTGGATTAGATAATGTAGTGATGAGTTGTGTTAACTCTGTAGGAGTAGAAGTAAATACTTCAAGTAAAGAACTTCTGTCATATGTGTCAGGTTTGGGTTCTCAGTTGGCAAAGTCGATTGTTGAATATCGTAATGCAAATGGACCTTTTAAAGACAGAAAATCACTTATTAAGGTACCAAGGTTAGGGGATAAAGCTTTTGAACAGGCAGCTGGATTTTTGAGGATTAGAAATGCAAAAAATCCGTTGGATGGGAGTGCTGTACATCCTGAAAGATATGCTTTAGTCGAAAAAATGTCGAACGATGTAGGGGCTACAGTAGAAGAACTTATTCAAGACGCAGTGTTGAGAAAGAAAATTAATCTCAATAGTTATATTACAGATTCAGTGGGATTACCAACGCTCAATGATATAATGGATGAGTTGGATAAACCAGGTAGAGACCCAAGAGATAAATTTGAATTTTTTTCCTTTAAAGAAGGAGTAAATGAAATGAATGACTTAAAAGTAGGGATGCAATTACCAGGAGTAGTAACCAACGTAACTAACTTTGGCGCATTTATAGACATAGGTGTTCATCAGGATGGTTTAGCACATGTTAGTCACATGTCGGATAAATTCGTAAAAAACCCTGCTGAAATAGTTAGTGTTCAGGAAAAGGTAATGGCTACCGTTCTTGAAGTAGACATCGCTAGAAAAAGAATTTCTTTATCGTTGAAATCAGATCCTTTTGGAAAACAACCAAAACCAAAGCCTAAAAAACACCTTAAAAAAAATGAATCGCATCAAGATGGAGATTTGCAATCTAAACTAGCAATGTTGAAAGGGAAATTTGGAAATTAATGGATAATCAGTAAGAAAATCATAAATTGGAAATAAATACAGTTTAGTTTACCATATATATCGTTGTTATTTACCCTTTCTACTCTTTTGTAGAAATGATAGGTTGGCTAAATGGAATGGAACTGAAGACTATAATTATTCTTTAATTATTAGCATTGAATTGGCATTAGGACTAATGAAAATGTACAGGAAACAAATATTGTTGCTTACGATCATTACTATGATTTTATCGACCAATAGTTTTGGTCAGAAGGTAAAGTACAAAGATTTGTTTTATTTACTTAATGCTAAAAAATACAATGATGCTGAACCTTTTCTTAAAACTTTTTTAAAAAACCCTAAGAATGCCGATCACCCCAATGCCAATTTTCAAATGGCAATTATTTACAATGAGAAGTATAAAATTAAGGATATACTAACAGAAACTGAGGGTAAACTTTTATATCTCGATTCGGCAATTTATTATTTTAATTTGGCAAAATCTTTAATTACTGAAAAGGAAATAAAGAGAAATGATGAATATTATGAAGACTATTATCGAAGGGATTTGCGTACAGGTAAAATGGGAATAAAAATTTCTGATATCCAGTTGGATATTGAAACTCGTGTTGCAGGGCTATCAAAAGATAATAACCATATTGTTTTAATTAAAGAATATTTCAATAACAGCAATTTTTTTTATTCTAAAGCACAATCAGGATATAGGACTATGGTTGAGCAATTTGACTCACAAAAACAATTTTATCTTCGATCGGATGAACTATTAATTAGCCAATTACTTCAAATTAAAAATGACTATGATTCATCGATGGGTAATTTTGGTAAATACAAAATGGAATTAATCAAAATGGAATACCCGACTTATGATCAGCGATTAGAAGTAAAACAGATTAATGACATTAAGAATGAAGGTGTTTTAGAAGCAGATTTTTTAAAAAACTCTATTGAAGTATGGAATTATGATGCATGGGTAATAATGACGATTGACGTAATTGAAAAAGAAATTATTCCTATGCATAATGGATTGGTTAAATATGATAAAGAACTTGATGAACTTTATAGAAAGGTTAATGAAGAATCTTTAAATGTAATTAATGAATTAACCAATCATGAGGATGAATTATTGAAAATTCATATTAATAATTACGATAATAACCCTTTCCCATTAGTGTTATTTTCTTTAAAAAAAGCAGAATTAACATATTTGTCTAAAAGACTGGAAAGTCAAAAATTCATTGACTCAGTTAATATAGATCAGCAACTTGCTTTGACTACAAATTCATTGAAATTAATAGATGAAATAGATGTTTTAATCAATAACCACATTTCTTCCTATGATTTGG
>JAOUKH010000105.1 GCA_029882685.1 Cyclobacteriaceae bacterium | reverse complement strand
AAAATGATATAGATATTAGATAAAATCGTTAGTAACATAGTTATCACAAGAACATGTGCAACGAGTGTGATAGACTTTTTCCATTTCATTACATATAATAATGAAATCATTATTATAACAGCCATTAAAGCCCGAAAACCAACTTGTGTTGAATTCATAAGAAAACCAATAATTCCAATAGATAAAGTCAGGATGACTCCTAATAAGATCACATGAAATAAGATGGTTACTTTAGAATTATATATGGAATCCTCACCTAGTAAATCACCAATAAAATACGCTTTGATTCTGTTCACAAATACTTGTTAAAATAATTTCGCCTAAAGATAATTATAAATGTTAGGTTAGTAAAACTGGATTTTTGGTAATCCCAATATATGGAATTACTAACATCTGTGTAAATGCTAAAATAGCACACCTTAAAACACTTCGGCAAGTGTTCCGTCAGTTTAGGTGATTGAGCTTGTCGAAATCCCCCCGTTCCTTCAAGGTAACTTGGAGAAAATGTCAATTTATTAGTAGCTGTAACTGGTCTGAGTGTCCCACTTAGATCAGGTATACACCTAAAGGTTCTGCTGGAGTTGCAAGGAGACCCTACGGCTAAATGAGGTAACTTGGGATGAAATTAATTCAACTTCCCCACTCAACAATTCTCTTTTCAGCTTCCTTCCACAACTTACTATTGTTCTTATACATTAGGTTGTTTTCAAATAGCTGTTTGATTTTTATGGAAGCATCAGGTTTTGATAAATGTTCCTGCTCAACTAGTTCATCCATAACCCAAAAAAGTCCATGAGTATTCAATTCTCTTTTTTTAGCATGTTTTCTTACAAGACCATCATTGCTTAAAAGTATGGCATCTAGCTTTTCTGCCATGTATAATACACTTTGATCAGGCGGAGAAAGTGCTTTTGGGTAATTCATTTTAGCTATTTCTTGATGTTCATTAGGCTCTAATATATGTATGGTGAGCTTTTCAGCTACTCGATAGGTCTTTAGAATTTCCTGTCCTTCTTCATTAACTTCATCCCAAACTTCATAAGTTGTATGAATTTCCATATTCAATAGAAAAAAATTAGAGCTTATTTCAAGCTCTAAAATATCAATGAATATACAGGCATCCGTTACAACTATTCGCATCTAAATCACGAGGTTTTCTTGTCTGAATTCAGCTAATTTTTGATTATTCAAAGTAGCAGCTTTGCTCATTGAGATAATTTCTTCAGCCAATGCCCTAAATAGTAACTGCCTAAATCTATTAGATCCTTCGTAGCCATTATACTCATACGGTTCATCCTTTCTATGACCCATTTTATTAAACATATAGAAAAACTGTTTATAGGTACTTTCACTTATTATCTCAACATCCTTGGCGCGATAGACAATGGCTTGCATAGAAATACCATATACTTCTTTTAGTGCACCCAATTCATTGATGGACAATCTGCTTCGTCTTTCACCAAGTTCTTTAAACATAACCTCTTTAGGGAATAGAAGTGCCCCTGCAAAATGATGACAGTACTTCTCTTTCGTCTTTTCATCCAAATCATCAATATTCAAAACAAGATGTCCTAATTCATGTAGCGCAGTCCAACGTTTTCGGTCTGCTTTATCATCAAGTTTAGTCTTGTTAAGAATAACCAATGGATATTTTTTGTTAGCAATGGTTGAAAAGCCATCAAGTTTAACGTCAGATTCAATTTCAATGACTTTTACATGATGATCCTCAAGGAGTTCAATGGTATTGGGAATTGGATTAATGCCCAATTTCCATATCTTCCTAAGCTCATCTGCGGCATTATTCACACTCTCAAGATCAGTTATTTTAAAATCTACTAGTGGGTTAATAAATTTTGTCTCAATGTTTAACAGTTCTTCTAATTCAAGGTATCTACGCAGGGCATCTCTTGATATCTCCACAATTCGTTGTGATTCTTTGGAAGAATAACTTTGAAGCTTTCTGTATTCAATTTCAGCAAATTCAATATTAAAATCATTGTAAAAATAATCAGGTCTAACACCTAGGATGTTTGATAGTAGTCCAACCATTTCGGAGTTAGGATTGCTATCCCCTTGTTCATATTTACTTATCCCTTGCTTACTTATAGAATTACCTAACTCTTTTAACTTGTCAGCTAGCCCTTGAAGAGATATTCCACTCATCATTCTCGCAGACTTAAGTCTTTCTGGTATGAAGTTCATAATAGTTTAGTAGTGTCCCGCAATTATAACGCAATTATACCATAATTAGTTTACATAATAAAAATATAAATAAATATTGTCAACTAATAATGACAACGTGTCACTGCCAGACATGTAATATTATATGTCATAATGTCTTATAAGGAAATATTATAGCTATCAATGAACCTTTTTTAATAGTTGACGTTTTGGTATTATAATTGTTATATGTCAACTAATTAATTAAATACCGTGCTGATAAATGAAAACTAAATAAAAAACCCAATTTCTTCTGACGAAAAAAATTGGGCTAATTATGTAAGGGTGTAAAAGTTTTTCCGGACTTCGCATTAGAGGCTTATCACCTCTAACTACCCCTTGATTCTGAGAGCCAAAGTATAAATAAATATGCATTTCTACAAATTGAGTCCAGAATACAATTCTATCGTCTGGGCTCGATGAGTGTCCTTCCATCGGCCTTAAAATCTCTGAAGGCGACAATTTTTTATAAAAAGTAAGAGTAATGAAAAAGAATGATGAAGTAGGAGCTGATAAAGAAGATGCTCCAGGACAGAACAAAGAATTCACGATTTATGTGAATAGCAAACCAAAAAAATGGTCTGAAAAGCAGATCAGTTATGTGCAGGTAGTTGTATTAGCAGGTTATCCACCACCAAATGATCCTAATATATTCTACACAGTCACCTTCAAAAAAGGTGACAATCAAAAACCAGAGGGGACTATGGTTAAAGGTGATATTGTAAAAGTTAAAAACGAAATGAAATTCAATGTTACACAAACTAATAGATCATAGTCCAGATCTCAAGAAATTGAGAAATGAAGGTTTTGAGGTTCAAATTAAAGGAACACTACTTATGGTAAGTGGTGTTCCTTACCTTGATTCGGAAAGAAGAGTTCAAAAAGGAACGCTTGTAAAAGCGTTAACAATTGCAGGTGAAAAAGTTGTTAAGCCAAATGATCATGTAATAAATTTCATTGGTCATCATCCATGTAATAAAGATGGATCCCAAATGGCCCAACTTACACATAGCAATGGGAACAAAACACTCGGTGATGGGATTGTAGTCAATCGATCTTTTTCACATAAACCTGGTAGGAATTATAATGATTATCATGAAATGATTTCTACGTATGTTGGTGTTATAAGCGCACCTGTAAGATCGTTGGATTATTCGATAACAGCACAAACTTATAAATTGGTGGATTCAGAATTAACTGACTCAGTCTTTAATTATCCTGATACAAATTCAAGTAGAGCTGAGATAGATGCAGTTTCGGATAAGTTGAAAGCTCTTAAGATAGGAATAATTGGTGCCGGTGGAACGGGTTCTTATGTGTTGGATTTTGTCGCAAAGACACCAGTGGCCGAGATTCATATTTTTGATGGTGACAAATTCTTATTGCATAATGCATTTAGAACTCCAGGGTCACCTTCAAAAGCCCAATTGAAAAGACCAAGTAAAAAAGTAGCCTATTTACATCGGATTTATTCTAAAATGCATAAAGGTATTGTTCCGCATGATGAATGCATCGATCAGGCTAACATAGAGCAACTCAGTCAATTTGATTATGTATTTATCTGCATAGATAAAGGCGAAATCAAAAAACAGTTAATAGATTTTTTTAAAGCTAACAGAATAAGCTTTTCTGATGTTGGTATGGGAATTCTTGTCACTGATAATAACACCATTATAGGACATGTGAGGGTAACTTCTGCCTTTAAGGGAGAAGTTGATCAAATATTAAGTAAAGGGAGAATAACTTTTTCTGACGGTGATCCAGAAGATGACTATAGCAAAAACATTCAAATAGCTGAATTAAATGCATTGAATGCTGCGCTGGCCGTTATGAAATGGAAAGCCTATTATGGGTTTTACGGAAACGTTGAAAATGAAGACAACTCCGTTTTTATTATAGATGACAACTCTATTATTAATGAAGATGCTTAAACACAGGTTTGTAGAAAATGTACCAGACCAATTAGAGGAAGGAGTATTATATATTTCTATCCCTTTTGAAACGGTGATACACAAATGCTGCTGTGGTTGTGGAAATGAGGTGGTAACACCTCTTTCCCCAGCTGCATGGAGCTTGATATTTGATGGCGAAACGGTTTCTTTGAAACCATCCATTGGCAATTGGAACTTTGCATGTAAATCTCACTATTGGATAAAGAAGAATAGAGTTCAATGGGCAGGTGGTATTTCTAATAAGCAAATAGAAAAAGTTCAAAAGAGAGATTTAATAGACAACCGTATGCATTATGCTAATAATGAGACTAACGGAAATAATGTGAAATGGCTAGTTTGGCTTAAAAATTTATTCCAGAAGCATTAAGAAAAAATTGAGAAGTGCTGTCAAGCATTTTTAATGCATTTCAATTCTTATGGAGTCGTTCAGCTAGTTATGCGCTGAGGAGTTTTTAATTGCAAATTATACCGCTTGTATAAAAGTAGTATTATAAATCATTTTCAAGGTGTACTTTATTTTTAAATAGAGTGAACTTACACATAAACTAAAAAGGAGGGTAATTTTGAAAAGACGAGATTTTGTTAAAATAGCAGGTGCAGGTGCAGGAGCAATGATGCTTCCATCCGTTCCTATTTTTGGAAATAGTATTTCTGAAGAAATGCTTCTTACACCAGGTATTGATGTAGCCGCTAAAAAAGTATTAGCTGATATTGCTTTAAATACGGCTAAGTCTCTAGGAGCTACATATGCTGATGCGCGTATAGGCAGGTATTTGAATCAATATGTGTTTACCAGAGAAGAGAAAGTGCAAAATGTAGTAAATACCGAATCGTTTGGTATAGGGATTCGAGTAATTACAAATGGTACTTGGGGCTTTGCTTCTACCAATGATGTAAGTGATGCTGGCATTAAGAAAGCTACAGAGCAGGCAGTTGCCATTGCAAAGGCAAACTCTAGAATTCAGAAAGAGCCAGTAAAGTTAGCTCCAGTACAAGGGCATGGGGAGGTGAGTTGGAAAACACCAATCAAGAAAGATTTTAAGGAGGTGCCAGTGTCTGAAAAGGTAGATTTATTACTTTCTGCCAATGCTGCTGCTATGGAAAATGGAGCAAATTTCGTTAATTCAGCTTTGTTCATGGTAAATGAACAAAAATATTTTGCTTCTACTGAGGGGTCTTATATAGATCAAGATGTACATAGAATTTGGCCAACTTTTGGCGTAACAGCTATTGATAAGGAAAAAGGAAAATTTAAGTCTCGTCAGGCATTAAGTTCTCCAATGGGAATGGGGTTTGAATATTTAGATGGTGATTCTAGTCAAAAAATTGAAGGACCAGGAGGTCTTAAATTGTATAAACATAGTTATGATATAGTAGAAGATGCAACAGAAGCAGCAAAACAAGCTAAAGATATGCTTGGGGCTAAATCTGTTGAGCCAGGTAAATATGATTTGGTATTAGAACCTAACCATTTAGGTCTTACTATTCACGAATCAGTAGGTCATCCACTTGAATTAGATAGAGTACTTGGGTATGAAGCAAACTATGCAGGTACTAGTTTTGCAACTATTGATAAGTGGAAGTCTAAAAACTTTAAATATGGTAGTGATATTGTAAACTTAATAGCGGATAAAACTCAAGTTGGTTCGCTAGGTGCTGTAGGGTATGACGATGAAGGTGTGAAATGTAAAAAATGGGATTTAGTTCGTAATGGTGTGTTAGTGAACTATCAGGCAATAAGAGATCAAGTACACATGCTCGACCAGAAAGAATCACATGGATGTTGTTATTCACAGAGTTGGAATGATGTACAATTCCAGAGAATGCCTAATGTTTCTTTAGAATCAGGGGAAGAAAAATATTCTGTAAATGATATGATTAAAGATGTTGAGAAAGGAATTTATATTGCTGGAAGAGGGTCGTATTCCATTGACCAACAACGTTATAATTTTCAATTTGGTGGAACAGTATTTTACGAAATTGAAAATGGTGAAATTAAGGGTCTTTTAAATGATGTAGCATACCAGTCGAATACAAAGGAATTTTGGAATTCATGTGCTAAAATTTGCGATAAAGATGATTACCGAATGTTTGGATCATTTTTCGATGGAAAGGGACAACCTTCACAAGTCAGTGCTGTTTCTCACGGCAGCGCTACAGCTCGTTTTAATGGAGTTAATGTGATCAATACTGGTAGAAATATTTAATTATTAAAAAAAATAAAATGGCTATATATTCAAAAGAAGAAGCAAAGAAAATCATGGAAAAGGCGTTGAGCTTTTCTAAAAGTGATAGTTGCGAAGTGAATTTTGATGGCAGTGAAAGTGGAAACATTCGTTATGCACGTAACACTGTATCCACAGCTGGTCATCGTTCAAATCAAAACCTAGTAGTACAAGCAAATTTTGGAAAAAAAGTTGGAACAGCAACTATCGATGAGTTTGACGATGCATCGTTAGAAAGAGTAGTGAAAAGAGCTGAAGAGTTGGCGCAACTTTCTCCTGAAAATCCAGAATTTATGGAACCTCTTGGACAGCAGGAATATCTGGAATCGAAAACTTATATTGAATCAACTGAAAAAATTACGCCTGAATTTAGAACTAAAGTAGCAGAGGACAGTATAAATCCGGCAAGTGCTAATGATGTTACAGCAGCTGGCTTTTTGAATGATTCTTCTAGTTGTAGAGCAATGATGAATACCAATGGGTTATTTGCTTACAATCGTGAGACGAATGCTAATTTCACAATTACTATGCGAACCAATGACGGAACAGGTTCTGGTTGGGCGACTAGAGATGTGAATGATATTGATAAATTAAAGGCAAGTGAAGCTTCAAAAAGAGCTATTGATAAGGCACTTATGTCAAGAGAGGCAAAAGCTATTGAGCCAGGAAAATATACCGTAATTCTTGAACCATCGGCCTCTTCTCAGTTAATAGGAAATATGTTCAGAGCTTTTAATGCACGTACTGCCGATGAAGGTAGAAGTTTTATGTCGAAAGAGGGAGGGGGAAATAAGTTAGGAGAGAAAATTGTAGATGAAAGAATAAATATTTATTCTGACCCACAGAATATTGAAGTACCTTCTTCACCTTGGAATGGAGCTGGTCAAGCAAGAAAAAAAATGAATTGGCTTGAAGGAGGGGTAGTGAAGAATCTATTCTACAGCAGATATTGGGCAAAAGAAAAAGGAGTAGAAGCTGTTCCATTTCCAAGTAACGGGATTATGCAGGGCGGAGATGCTTCCTTGGAAGACATGATCAAGGATACAAAAAAAGGAATTTTAGTTACTAGGTTATGGTATATCAGAACTGTTGACCCTCAAACATTACTGTATACTGGACTAACACGTGATGGTACTTTCTATATCGAAAATGGAAAAATAAAACATCCTGTAAAAAACTTCCGATTTAATGAAAGTCCAATTATTATGCTGAACAATTTGGAGACACTTGGACATCAAGAACGAGTGAATGGTAACCTTATTCCTTTCATGAAAGTGAGAGACTTTAATTTTACAAGTTTATCTGATGCAGTATAATTGATTTAAAAACAATTTGAAAAGCAGTAGGCAGTTGTTGTCTATTGCTTTTTTGTTTCATTATGGTAATGCTAGTTGTTAAGTTTTAAGAATGTAGAGTCGTTAAAGATAATCATATCTATCCCTAAATCTGGGGATAGAATTAATTTATCTAGTACTTGGGAATTATCACAATTCTCAAATACCATTGCATTATGGAATTGAAACCCGAATACTAAAGTGTCTTGTGTAAGTAACTCAAAACTGTCGTTGTAAAATTTGCTACAGTCGGGCTTAAGCGAGGTCTCCTCAACTGTGTGGTATGCGTTATCAATTTCATCTAAAGATTTGGCTAATATTGTCATATTTGCATGTGGATATGTATCTAAGGTAATATCAAAAGCTAGGTCAATTGAGAAAAAATATACTCTTCCGCTTTTTCTCTCATACGTGTGATAATCACAGGAATGATCGTCAAATGATAATTTATATAGATCACGATCAAAATTCTGGATTGAAGCGAAAACTTCACTACCGTTTTGAGAAGTGTAAAATGTATTATTAAAGCTAGTGTACGGTATGTAGCTAAGTTCAGTATCTGATAGGAGTAGTTCACCTATTTTATCGTCACCACAGCATGCTCCAGCAGGTATTCCAAGCTCACAACAGCTGGATAGAATAAGTGAAAGAAAAGATAAAACAAATATATTATCAATTTTTAGCATTGAGTCATGAGTTTGTTTAATGATAATAGTATAATATTAAAAATACGAAAGTATTTGAATAAAAATGAATATTCCAAGTTTGAATTACAATGTTCAACGACAATGTTTTTATGATAGGTTCAAATTACCGCTCGTAAAATTGAATTTCAATCTTAATAAGATTACAGTCATATTTACAGTGAAGATGATCGAAATTGAATGAAATCAAACAAATTCTTTTTTACAAGATTACAGTATGAGTCTGGTGACTGGGATACAGATCAGCGAATGCCATCCAATGTACTCAATTCATTAATTGAATATACTACAATTGAAGTAGATACAAATGAAAATATAGTTCCTTTAAGTAGTGATGGGCTATTTGATTGCCCGTTTTGTTATTTAAGTGGTCATAAACTAGTTCAGTTCACTAAAAAGGAAAAAGAGAATTTTGAAAAATATATTAATAATGGAGGGTTTGTATTTGTAGATGACTGTAATCATGATATTGATGGTCTTTTTGCCAAATCATTTGAACGACAAATGGAAGATATTTTTGGAATTAAAGCATTGAATAAAATACCGAATAACCATCATATTTATCGTTCTTTTTTTGAATTTGAAAAGGGGCCTCCTACAACTTCACAGGAACTTAATGGTTGGGGTGATGACATTGTTCATGACTATCTAAAAGCTATAGAAACGAACGGTAGAATTGGAGTTCTATACAGTAATAAGGATTATGGGTGTGAATGGGACTATGATTTTCGAAATAAACGCTGGTATAAAATAGATAATACGCGCTTTGCAGTAAACATTGTAATGTATGCGCTTACTTCATGAAACTATGAAAATGACAATAAAGACAGAAGAAGAAATTAATATTTTGCTTGATAAGTTGCCAAAGCTAAAAAAGGAGATTGGTAAAATAATTATTGGTCAAGATGATGCTATTGAGCAAATATTAATTGCGTTGTTAGCAGGAGGACACGCTTTGTTAGAGGGAGTACCTGGATTGGCAAAAACACTTATGGTACGAACATTGGCTAAAGCAGTAAATGTGCAGTTTAATAGAATTCAGTTTACTCCCGATTTGATGCCTTCTGACATACTAGGAACAGAATTGCTTGAAGAAGATCATAATACAGGAAAGAAAATTTTCAAGTTTAACAAGGGACCTATTTTTTCTAATATACTTCTTGCCGATGAAATTAATAGAACCCCTCCAAAAACCCAAGCAGCACTTTTGGAGGCTATGCAAGAATATGAAGTAACCTATGCAGGAAGCACCTACCCTTTGAGCAGACCATTTTTTATTTTGGCCACTCAAAATCCTATTGAACAAGCAGGTACATTTCCTCTTCCTGAAGCGCAATTAGATCGTTTTTTATTGTACATAAAAATTGGTTATCCTTCTGAACAGGAGGAAGAAGAAGTGTTGTCCTCTACCACAGGAAACCTCAAATCAGAAGTTGATCAAATTCTGAATGCCGAGGAGATCGTAAATCTACAATCATTAGTTAGAGAAATTACCATAAGTGAAGACTTGATTCGGTATGTAAATAATCTTGTAAGATCTACTCGCCCTGACACTACCGATCTGGAGTATGTTAAAAAATGGGTAAGGTGGGGAGCAGGTCCTAGGGCTGGGCAATCAATGATAATGACTGCAAAGGCTAGGGCATTAATAAATAAGCGATTTGCAGTTACTGAAGAAGATATCAATAAGGTTGTTTTTCCTGTATTGCGACATAGAATGTTACTCAACTTTAGGGCTGAGGCCGAAAGAGTAACAACTGATATGGTAGCTTCCAGTTTATTAGAAAGTGTAAAAGTATCTGTTGATTTAAACCGATAAACTTGAAGAACGAAATTCAAGATTTGTTACAATCCGATATCATCAATTCTATTTCAGGATTGGAGTTGGTTGCACGTGCTGTAACTGAGGAACATATGCATGGGCTTAATAAAAGTGTTGTATTAGGAACAGGAGGGGAGTTTAGTCAATATCGTAGCTACGAACCAGGAGATGATTTACGACTCATAGACTGGAAGGTTTACGGCAGATCGGAGCGATATTACACGAAACTTGCTGAAGAAGAAACGAATATAAAAGTAAAGTTTATACTTGATGCTAGTAACTCGATGTGTCATGAACAGGATGGTATTAGCAAGATTGATTTCGCAAAAGTGATTATAGCTTCATTAGGCTATTTGAGTTTTCATCAGGGTGATGCCATTGGTCTATTTGCCATTAATGATGTTAATATTCATACTTATCCCTCTCAAGTTCAAAAACTATATTCTAATTTCTTATACCAATTGTTAGAAGTAAAAGCACAAGGAAGATGGCCTAGCACTATGCAATCATTAGATTTATTACATCAGCCAAACGAAAAAGGGTTGATCATTTTTATTTCAGACATGTATCAGGAAAATGATGAAATATTGAATGTTGTGAAAAAGTTAAAAACTGGGCTTAACGAAGTTGTTTTTTTACAAATAATGAGTAAAAATGAGTTGGAATTAAGCTATAAAGGAGTGGTTACATTTGAAGATTTAGAGACTGGCGAAAAGCTAAAAATTAATAGTAAAGAAGTAAATAAAAATTATCATACAACTATTGAAAGTCATTTTCGGAAAATAAAAGATGAACTCCTAGATGCAGGAATAATATGGGAGAAATTTGTAATTGGAGAACCGCTTTCAGAAACACTAGCCTCATTTATTAAAAGAAGAAAGCAACTGTTATAGATGCTATTTACCTCACCATATTACTTACTAGCAATGACAGCAATGGCAATACCAATTGCCATTCATTTATGGAACAGAAAATCAGGTAGGATTATAAAAGTTGGAAGTGTAAAATTTTTACAAGAGTCGGAAAGTAGTTCGTATAGTAGCTTGCGGTTAACAGAGGTAGTTTTACTATTGCTAAGGATATTGTTAATTATTCTACTCAGTGTAATTATGGCTGGAGCTATATTTTTATCACCTAATTCAACTTCTAATAATAAAACCATTCTTGTTGATCAAGAATTATTAAATGAGCCTCTTTATCAACAGGTCTTTGATTCCTTAGAGCAATTTGAGTTGCATGATCTAGATATGTATTCTAATACTTCTAACCTTGATTATTGGCAAATAATCAAAAATTTGAGTGACAGACCAGGCGAAGAATTTATAGTGTATTCATCTAATCCATTAAAAAAGTTTAAAGGGAAGAAAAGTGCTATGCCCAGTAATGTAGAATGGATCCATCTACCTTTAAGTACTAAAACATTTTTGGTAGGAGCGCTACTTTCAAATCGTGATTCGATAACAGTAGTACTTGGAAACAGTGATGACAAACGACTAATAATTGACAAATTTAAACTTAAATATTCATTACTTAAACCCCAGTTTGAAGTAGGAGAAATGGAAATGTTCTTTGATAAGACAGCTAACAAAATTGTTTTTAAAAATGATTCTATCTCTATTTTACCCAAACCAATTTTTAAATGTCAGGTGGTGTATGAGGAAGGGTTTAAAGAAGATTTAAAATACATAGATGCAGCTTTTAAAGCTATCAATGCTTATGATGTTTGCACTGTCGATGTGGAATATGTGCAGCTAACTGAATATAATGAAGGAAATCCTGATTGGTGTTTTTGGCTTTCTGAAGAAAAACCTAAAGGTGATGGAAAAGTAATACTGTTCGATACGGAAAGTCCTACTA
>JAOUKH010000104.1 GCA_029882685.1 Cyclobacteriaceae bacterium | reverse complement strand
GAACCTTTAAATTCTATTACTGTTTTAATAAAACTATTGGTAGAAGATGAAAAAAATAAACTAGATGAAGAAACTTTTGAGACATTAAATCTAATATCTCAATCTGCTAGTAGAATGAATAGCCTTATAATTGGCTTACTGGATTATGCTCGCTTAGGTGAAACTCCTAGAGTTAAAAGTATAGATTTTAATGAAATGGTAGATGTGGTTCTACAAGATTTAAGCTCGTCCATAAAAGCCTCTAATGCAAAAATTAAAGTTAACAAGCTACCAAACTTATTTGCCTTTGATGTAGAAATCAGATTATTATTTCAAAATATTATTAACAATGCCTTAAAATATAAAAGACCAGATATTGACCCTGAAATAACTATTTCAGCAAGAGAAACTTATATAGGCTGGGAGTTTTCCATTAGCGATAATGGCATTGGTATTCCTCCCGACCAAAAAGATAAAATATTTGTGTTATTTCAAAGATTACATGCACGAGATGAGTATGAAGGAATTGGTATAGGCTTGGCACATTGTAGAAAAATTGTTGAACTTCACGATGGTGAGATTTGGGTAGAATCAAAATTAGGTAAGGGTAGTACGTTTTATTTCTCAATTGCTTCTAAATATTAGTGCTACATAAATGCCCTATGTTGTCATTAGATTAACACACCACAATCATCCTACTACAGGAGGATGGAAATTTATGCTAATATATTTATAGTGATTTTTGAAGGTAATGTACTGAAAAATGGTTGGTAGAATTTTCTAAGTAAGACAACTACACTACTTATAAAACCCTTTTGCAGCTATTATTTCTAATACAATGTCAGGAACTAGATATTTTATCGATTGATTATTTTTAATACATTTCCGAATAAATGTAGCCGAAATATCAATCATTGGTGAATCAACCATTTTTACTTGAGAGCTACCATGAAAGTCTGTGTGCTTAGCATTGGGTCTTGGGTATACATATAAGTTATGCTCCAAAATTTGCTCATGATTTTTCCATTTATGAAAATGAGATAAATTGTCCTCTCCAATTATTAATTTAAATTCTTTGCTTGGGTGTTTATCCATCAAGTATGCTAAGGTATCAACAGTATAACTAGGTTTTGGCATATGAAATTCTACATCACACACTTCTAGATTAAAGTCGTCATATATAGCCTGTCGGACTAAATCTAGTCTATCGAATTCAGGTAATAGTGTATCTCTTTTCTTGAATGGATTTTGTGGGGAAACAACAAACCATACTTTATCAATATCGGTAGTTGCTACCATGATATTGGCAATAATTAAATGTCCAATGTGAATTGGGTTAAATGAACCAAAAAACAGACCTATTTTCATTTTTTTATAAAGTCATCGACTAATTGTTGAGCTTCTAATAATGAGTTTTCTAATTTTTCATTTATCAATGATATATCGAATTGCTCCTCAAACCCCATTTCAAATTTTGCTTTATACAATCTTCTTGACAAACTTTCTTTTGATTCTGTACCTCTATCATTTAATCTTTCTTTTAATATTTCCATAGAGGGTACTTTAACAAAAATAGCTAATGCATCATCTCCAAAATATTTTTTCAAACTTAAACCGCCCTTTACATCTACATCAAACATTACATGTTTGCCACTATCCCAAATTCTTTGAATTTCCGATTTTAAAGTACCGTAAAAATTACCTTCATAAACTTCTTCCCACTCAATAAACTCGTCTTTCTCAATACGATTACGAAACTCTTTAGGGCTTAAAAAATAATAATCCTTACCATTTTCTTCTTTTCGACCTCGTTTATCTCGTGTACATGCAGAAATAGAAAAACCTAAATTTTCATTATTTTCAAGTAAATGATGTACTATAGTAGTTTTACCCGACCCTGAAGGAGCTGAGAAGATAATTACTTTCCCTTTATACATGATTTAAATAGGAGATTGATTGATTTTAGTTTTAATAGACTCTAACAAATCTGAGGGAGCCTTCCCTACGCATTTTTCCTGAAGTAATTCTTTAATAGCTTTTTCTACTTCATATTCTTTGTTGCATGGCATGCAGTCTTTAATGTGGTTTTTCACATATGTTTTTTGTTCAGAGTTCGCTTCTCCATCAACAACTAGCGACAATATTTCTAGGCATTTTTCCTTTTCAGGACACTCTGCATTATTTTTGAATTTTTTAACGAATTTTGATAGAAAGGAATTCATAGTGGCTTATTTATATCCCATTTTATTAGCATAATCTCGTAAGTTTTCTTTGAGAAGGTTTCTTGCTCTATGCAATCTTGACCGTACTGTACCTATAGGTATGTCTAGAATTTTGGCCATTTCATCATATTTAAAACCTTCTAGGTCACAAAGTATAATTACTGTTCTAAAATCAACATCTAATGAATTTAGTGCATTAGATATTTCATCACCAATCATATCTTGAACTGTTTCTACTCTTAAATCGGTAGTAATAGTTTTATCTACATCATCGGAATTATAGTACGATTCTATTTCCTGATAATCAACTTTAGCAGGTTGTTTACTCTTTTTGCGAAAGTCGTTTATGAAGCTATTTTTCAGTATTCGAAACAACCATGCTTTGGCATTAGTTCCTTCTTGAAAAGAATCAATAAAACGATAAGCTTTTAAGTATGTATCTTGTACTAAATCTTTGGCATCATCTTCATCAAAAGTAAGTCGATAACCAAAGTTGTACATTGAGTTTATATGAGGTAAAAATTCCTCATTAAAAACTCGATCTTTTTCACTTTTAGTGTGTTTATTTATATCTTTTTCTTCATTAGACATGAACTTCAAAAATAGTGAAATATATTCAATACAAAATGTATATATTAATAAATCAAAATTTAGTTCTTAGAAGAAAAAATCTCTTCGAAGTAGGATATAGATACATAACTTTTTAAAAGCATTTGGTTATTTTGTATCTTTGCTATATTATTATTTCATAGATAAATGTATATAACATACACACTCAAATTGATTTCTTCTAAAATATTAGAACCCCTATAAAATTGCGAAAATCAATATTAAAAGCTGACTTTATTTACTGGAATAATGTATATTTTGTTTTACTTCTACGCCTAGCTGTAACTCTATTTATATTAAGTATTTCACGTATTTGTCTATACTTTACTAATATCGATTCCTTTATCGATTTTTCTTTTCAAGAAATATTTATGGCTTACCTCAGTGGTTTTAGATTTGACATAAGTGTTTTATTCTTTTTTTCCATACTACTCATTCTGGGAAATGCACTGCCATTTAGTTTTAGAAGAAATAACATATACCAGAAACTTATTAATTTAATTACACTTACCATCATTTCTGTAGCTATTATTCTCAATTTGTCAGATGCTATTTATTACCGTTTCACATTAAAAAGAATGACTTTTGACATTTTTCATTATTTGAATGAGAATGGAGGGTTTATAGAGGTTGCACCAAGGTTTTTGATTGATTTTTGGTATGTTACTATTATTGGTGTCATTCTAATTTTTATGCTTATTTTTTCTTTCATTAAAATAAAAATGAAAGAAAAAAAAGAAGTAAAAGGATGGTATTTTTATGGTTGGAATATTCTTATGCTGGCATTTCTGACATTTATTACTGTATGGGGGATAAGAGGAGGCATTGGAAAATCACAATACAAACCAATAACAACTATTGATGCTAGTAAACACACCTCTATTCCTCTTACACCTTTAGTCCTTAATACTCCTTTTACTATAATGAAGTCTTATGGACTCAAAGGGTTACAGGTGAAGTCTGATTTTACTAAAAAAGAAGTTGAAAAAATATATAACCCTATTCAGTCCTATCAACCTTTGGAAGGAGTTCCTCAGTCTGTTAAAAATGTGGTTTTAATAATACTAGAAAGCTTTTCTTCTGAGCATTTTGGTTATTTTAACCATGATGAAAGTTTCACGCCATTTTTAGATAGTTTATTGGAACATAGCCTTGTGTTTTCAGCTACAGCCAACGGCAAAAGAAGTATTGAAGGTATCCCAGCTATCCTCTCGTCTCTTCCTTCATTGTCTAATGAGTCGTTTATAAATGGTAATTATACAGCAAACAAGATTGAAGGTTTAGCAAGTACTTTAAATAAGCATGATTATGAAACTGCTTTTTTTCATGGCGGGAAAAATGGAACCATGAACTTCGATTCTTATGCACTTTCTTCTGGATTTCAATCATATTATGGTTTGAATGAATATTCTAATGAAGATGATTATGATGGAAATTGGGGAATTGAAGATGAGCCTTATCTACAGTATTTTGCAGAAACAATAAATGAATTTCCTAATCCATTTTTTGCTGCTACTCTTACTTTATCATCACATCATCCTTATAATATACCAGAGAAGTATAAAAATGTATTACCAAGTGGAAAACTTAAAATTCAACAAGCCATTGCATATACCGATCTTTCCATTCGAAAGTTTTTTGATAATATAAAAACAAAAGCTTGGTTCAATAATACATTATTTGTGTTTACTGCTGATCATACCAGCCAAGGAGTTTCTCCAAGAGGTAGAAATAGTTTAGGTCAGTTTGATATTCCCATTGCTTTCTATTCCCCTTTAGATACACTATTGTCGAACCGATATACTAAATCACTTGTTCAGCAAACTGATATTTTTCCATCTGTTTTACATTATTTAGGTATCCCCGATACTGTATTATGTTTTGGCAATTCTGTTTTTGATTCTGAAAGCAAATCTTTTGCTATTAATTATTACGGACAAAAAATTCAAATTATGGATTCTATCTATTTCTTACAGATTCAGAATGATGAACCTTTATCATTATATAAATATAAGGAGGATAGTTTACTTAAAAATAACTTAGTCAAAAGTGAAGATTTTTCTCAATTAATGACCTTTTACAAGGCATATATACAGCAGTATAATAACCGTATGATTGAAAATGAATTAAAAGTAAGAGATGAAAAAAGGAAGCCTCGTCCTTAAAATTACTTCTTATTTATTTGAGCAACTTATAGTTACGATTCCCCGACAACTTTATTCCTGTTAACTTTTCAATTACTTTTTTGAGCTTATCTTTCATTTTTAAATGGTTGGTACTTATATCATAATCAAACTTCCAATTATGCTTTTTAATGTATTCAGTCATCACTTTAGGGTGATTTCCAGCATATAATTTTAATGAATCAATTTGACTATAATCAAATTCATCTCCTTTGGAAATATTATGCTCCATCCATTCATCATCGTGCCACAATTTATGAAACGATTTTTGTTTTCGTTGCATAGCATCCGGTGCTTTCACCCATCCGTAATGATGTATATAAGCATCTATTAACTTTACCTTTAATTTAGTATTAGGCTTTTTCCTGAATCCTTGAGCATCTTTAAAAGAAAAAATATCATTTCTTTTTCTTAAGACCCTTATTTCACGATGATACCAATTATAGGAATCTCCAACATAATCGTAAGAGCCATAAAAGTGTCTATACTTAAACAATAACCCATCTACATTTGGGTTATCTTTATATTTTTCCATTGCACTACGTATATTTTCTATATAGTCATCATGCAATACCTCGTCTCCTTGAATGTAGAATGCCCAATCAGTATCATCAGGAATTAAATTATACGATTTATCTGTTTCTTGAGCAAGAACTTGTCCACCTTCTCTAAATGTATCATCCCATACAGTTTCATGAATAATGATTTTTTCAGAATCAATACTTTTTATCAACTCTAAAGTTTCATCTTCCGAATTACCTACTCCAACAATTACTGAGTTACACAATGGAAGAATTGACCTTATTGCCTCTACAATAGGGTATTGGTAAGTGATAGCATTCCTAATAAAAGTGAAACCGACTACTTTCATATATTAATTATAAGAGTAAATGTTAATGAGATTGTAAATTAACTATTATTTTGCGCAATGAATCAAACAAAGATGCCTTTAAAGAAAATTTCGGCTGTCATTATTACTTTTAATGAAGAGCGAAATATCGAAAGGTGCATAGATTCTTTAAAAGGTGTAGTAGACGAAATAATTGTCGTAGATTCTTTTTCTACAGATGATACAGAAGATATTTGCAGAAAATTAGAAGTTAAGTTCATTAAGCATGAATTTGAAGGTCATGTTCAGCAAAAAAACTGGGCGGCACAACAAGCTACATATGACTATGTACTTTCTCTTGATGCAGATGAAAAGCTTTCAGAAGAACTTAAAAATAGTATTATTACTCTTAAAAAAACTGATGTATTAAAATTTGAAGGGTATTTCATGAACCGCCTTACCTCCTTTTGTGGAAAATGGATAAAACACTCTTGGTATCCCGATAAAAAATTAAGACTTTGGAATAGGCACAAAGGAAGTTGGGGTGGAGATAACCCACATGACCAATTTTTTATGACTGATAATTTACCTACTGGACACTTAAAAGGTGACTTGTTACATTACTCTTTCCATACCATATCAGAGTACAATTTACAGATTGAAAAATTTAGTTCAATTGCTGCAGAGTCTGCTTTTAAACAAGGTAAAAAAATATCCCAAATAGGAATTTACATACATGCAATGGGAAAGTTTTTAAAAAAATATATTTTTAAAAGAGGTTTTCTAGATGGATGGGATGGGCTGTACATTGCTATTAGCTCCGCTTATTATACCATGTTAAAGTACCGCAAACTTTATCACTTCCAGAATGATAAACAAAAACTATAAAAAAACGATTTGTTTATTCAATTCTACCAAAAGCTGGGGAGGGGGAGAGTTTTGGCATTACTTACACGCAATAGCTTTAAGTAAAAATGGCTACAATGTATTGGTTATTACTAATCAAAATAGTAAACTTTTTGATCGCCTGAAAGATAAAAAAGGAATAAAATTAGAGTCGATTTCAATAAGGAAACTTGATTTCATCAATATTATAAAGTTAAAAAAAGTAAAAAATATATTTACGAAACATAAAATCGAATTAGTAATCTTCAATGACTCAACAGATGTAAAAGTGGGTAGCATTGCAGCAAAATGGGCAGGTGTATCTAAAGTAATTTATCGAAGAGGTTTAGCTAATATTATCAAGAAATCAATGCTTAATAAGTTTATTTTCAATTATTTATTAACTGATATTATTGCTAATTCACAAGAAACTAAGAAAACAATAACTATCAATTATCCTGAAATTGAAAATAAAGTATGTGTAATATATAATGGATTTCCCATTGAAGATTTCATGCAAAGAAAAAGTCATCCTTTATACACCAAAAAGAACAATGAACTAGTTATAGGAAATGCGGGAAGACTTACAGAACAAAAAGGTCAAATTTATCTTTTACAAATAGCTAAACTATTAAAAGAAAAGGGTGTAAATGTAAAAGTGCTAATTGCAGGGATTGGTGAATTAGAGGATTCATTAAAAGAGCAAGCAATTAAAATGAATGTTGATGATGTGGTGGATTTTATAGGATTTGTGGATGACATAAAAAGTTTCATGCAGAGCATTGATATTTTTGTTTTCCCTTCTATGTGGGAAGGTTTTGGATATGTTTTAACAGAAGCAATGGCATGCAAAAAACCAATTATTGGTTTCAATGTTACCAGTAATCCCGAATTAGTGGAAGACGATAAAAATGGTTATTTAGTGCCCGTTAATGATATAAATATGTTTACGGACAAAATCATTGAATTAAATAATAATAAAACGAAATTAAAAGAAATGGGGAATTATGGTTATCAAAAACTTTTGAACTCATTTACTTTAGAGAAAAGTGTTCAGGTAATTGAAACTCTTATTTAATTAATTCAAAAACTATCATATCATCGACTTTGTCTTTCACAACATATTGATAAACTGTGTCTCCTTGTTGAAGTTTGTCAAACCCAATATTTGAAAGGAATTGATCAGATTCAGTTAACTTGTCTATTAATACAAATTTATTGTCGTTTCTTAAAGCATAGTCATCAAAAACAAGTTGATCTTCTGTTATTCCTAATTCATATTCCTTTAAATAAGAAAGTAGAAGTAAACTATGAATCGTTTTTCCATTTTCTAATTCATTAAACACATAACTTTCATCTGTGATAATAGGGGCTGTAGTGTTATTAGTTAATTTATTGATTAAAGCATTTCTCTTATTATAATCTATATCAAGGTTCACATTATTACTAATAGTACTATACATATGATATCCTGAATATGTTATTAGCAGCAATGTAACTATCCATTTTGGGAAACGAGAAAGAGTACCGACTCTGTTAATACCTATTCCAATAATGATAAATATGTAGGGAAAATATAGTAAAGCATATTTAGTAGTAGATCCGTGAGCAATACCTGCAAGCAAAATAATAGTTAGCAAAGAATATATAAGAAGACTTTTATGTTCATTTATGAGGTACTTGAAATTAAAAATCAATGTAGAAACAAATAACAAAGAGAAAATTGATTCTTTGAGACCATGAAAAAATCGTAAATGTTCTGAAAATATCTTTAAAAAAGGCGTTAGTAAACTAAAATCTGCTTTTTCTAAATTAGGGTCATTTGTAAATTGAAATAAAAATCCTTGAAATGATTCGGGAGATAGTAAATCAAAAAAGTAAAAACAAAGGACAAATGTACCTATTACACCAAATACCACACTTTGGATATAATATTTATAAATAAGTAATAATATAAACCCAGCCACAATAAAAATAAGTCCGTTTAAATGTGTTAATGCAGCTAACCCAGCAAAAATTCCGCTATATATTACTTCTCTCGTATTGTTACTTTTTATGTGCTTTCTCAAAAAATAATAACTGATAAACCCCAAAGTCATTACCATTACTTCTGGTCGATACAGATACGAAAATGAAAAGAACAATGTGTTGACTAAAAAAAGGAATGAGATTATTAGAAATGTTATTTTTTTATCTACAAATTCTTTGTGAACTACGATAAGTTTCCACATCGTCCAATAGAATAATAATGAGAAAAATAACGTGATTAATCTGAAGTTAATCAAACTGAAACCAAATAATTTAGTAATTACAGCTCCTAAAACAACAAAAAGTTTATGATAGTGATATACTCGATCTTCCCATTTCAAATCAAGTCCTGAAAGTAAATTGCTTTTTACCACTCCTACTTTCTGAAGCCAATAAGCTTGTTCACCTATTACAGCTTCGTCAATATTAATGTATCTATGATTAATTGTAACTAAATAAAATGTAATTAGTATTAAGTTAGCAACTATTAAACCCTTCAGTATATTTCGTTTATTCATTAAATTACACGTAAACTCATTTTATAAAATAACGGCACAAGTTATGAAAAAATCAAAGAACCTTTTAATCTAACTTTTGTACATTTGCTGCTTATTATTTTTTAATATATGACCAATTACGAAGAAGTAAAACTCACCACTTCAAAATTCAATATTCAATATTTCGATAATATCAAACTATTAAATATGCATTTTACTTTGGACTCGTTATCGAAGCTTGACGAGTCGGAGGACAAGCATTTTTGGCATAAAAACAGAAAACACTTATTAAAATTACTAATTAAGAAGTTTGTCAGGAATAATGATTTTAGTTTAGCCGATATTGGTTGTGGCAATGGCAGTATTATTTCATTTTTAGAAAAAGCATATTCAAAATCAAAAATAACAGGGATAGATGGACACCTCAATGCTCTAATAAATGTAAGACGAAGAACAAAAAAAGCGGTTCTACAATTACAGGATATTAGCCAACTAGAGTCTATAGACCAAAGTAGCAGATATGACATTGTTATTTTGATGGATGTTTTGGAACATTTAGATAAACCTGACAAGATTTTAGATCGAATAAAAAACGTGTTAAAAACAGATGGAATTATTATAGCTACGGTACCTGCTCTAATGAATATTTGGAGTGACAGAGATGTTTTTCTAGAGCATAGGATAAGATATTCAAAAAATGAATTTACTCAATTGTTTAAAAACTCTGGCTACAAGGTTTTAAAGTCCAATTATTTCTTTTCGCATTTGTTTGTGCCCACTTATTTGTTAAGAAAATTATTTGCGAAATTCACTAATAAATCTGGACAGAAAATTGAACAAGACGAATTAAGAATCATCCCTTTACTAAATGGAATATTAAAATTTATCGGAGACATAGAGATGTACATCTCTACTTTTCTCTCCCTTCCTTTTGGTACATCCACTTATTGTGTTGCTAAAAAAAATGTCGACTAGTAATTTAACGTTTATTATCCCGTGTTATAATGAGTCTTCTCGGTTATTACAGACTGAGGAGTGCTTCAATCATTTTATACGTGCAACAAATTTTCATGGCACTATCATCTTTGTCAATGATGGCAGTAATGACAACACACTAGAATTACTCAACAACATAAAACAAAAATTAAATAAAGAATTTAATGATGTAGGTGTTGATATTATTAGTTACAAAAAAAATATAGGGAAAGGATGGGCTATAAAGCAGGGGGTGGACAACTGCAAAACTAAATGGTGCCTAACCCTAGATGCCGATATGGCAGCAAAGCCAGATGAATTAACCACTTGGATGAATAAAAAATTCATTGATTTAGAAAATGTGAATACTGTATATTTTGGTTCTAGAGAAAAAGGATTTGAAGAAGGTATGGTCTCTTCTTCGTGGATAAGAAGGAATATTGGTCTCGTTTTTAATTTAATGATAAATTTTTTTACTGGAATTAAAATTCGTGACACACAATGTGGCTATAAACTATATCCTACTCCCACTGCTCAAAAAGCATTTGAAAATTTACATGATTATGGTTTTGCTCATGATGTGGAGATTATTATTAAGCTTAATAAGCAAAATACATCAATAAAAATGCTTCCGATTGTATGGAATGAAAAATCAGGATCTAAAGTGAATGTTTTTAAAGATAGTGTGAAAATGTTTCTTACTGTAATAAAGCTAACTTCCAACTATGGAAAAATAAAAGATCATAAATAAAGGGTGTTATATATACTCACCTCAGAAGAAAAATAAGTAGTTTTTAGCAAGTTATAGATGAAGTATATATTTTTGAAAACATAATGATATTACATATGAAGTAATACATCAGCAATACTCTCAATATTAAATACAACAAATGGAAGAAATTAAGCCAATTGCAATGCCAGGAACACATCAGAGTTTCTTGAAATTTTTTAAAGAGAAACAAATTGATAAGTCTTTCAAAATATTGGATGTAGGAGCTGGTCACGGTGCTTTTACTAAAAGATTGTATGAAATGGGCTACGATACCTCTGCATGCGATTTATTTCCGGAAATTTTTAATTATAAAGAAATTGAATGTAAAAAAGTTGATATAACAGAGAAATTCCCATATGAAGACAATACTTTTGACGTAGTAATTGCCGTAGAAGTGAGTGAACACATAATTGATCATGAAGTTTTTTTCAAAGAATTAAGTAGAATTCTAAAACCAAATGGTCAACTTCTTTTAACTACACCAAACATTCTATCTTTAAAATCTAGAATACGATTTTTGTTCAAAGGATTTTATTACAGTTTTAACCCTTTAGAGTTATCCAACTATGATGGTCTACAACATGTGGCTTCTTTAACTATAGATCAATATAATTATGTTGCTGTTAAAAATGGATTTAAAACTGCTGATATTAACATCGACAAGAAACAAAGCACATCAAAATGGTTGTTATTTTTCATATTCCCCTTTATTTATATTAACACAAAAATTAATAAAATTTCAACACTACATAATACTTTCAGGCTGCTATTAGGTCGTTTGTTAATTTTAAAATTTGAAAATGATAAAAATAAAAACGAGTAGGTTAGGCTATTCGTTTTCTGCCAATTAATACTTTCATAAGTAACTCATTCCCATTCTTATAGACAACACTATTCCATTTTAATACTTATCTGTTTATCAGTCACAATAAATACTACGTTTCAGCAACATGAATCTTAATAATTCGTTAGAAAGACTTTAAACCCGGATTATGCAATAGAATTCGTAATGAAGCCATAAAGCACAAAGAAATAGGTGGTTATGCAAAGAAGCATAGCACCGCTATGGTGATGCGCATAATCAAAATGAAGTGTCTATTTCACAGTGCTTTATGGATGTAATACCTGCCTGGCCGGCAAGGCAGGGATTCTCTATT